>JAFQIB010000078.1 GCA_017397765.1 Clostridia bacterium
AACACCCACGGTATCAATGCCGCTGTTGGTGCAGTTGGACAGCGGGAAGTCGATGATGCGGTACTTGCCGCCATAGGGAACGGCAGGCTTGGCAACCTTCTTGGTCAGGACGCCCAGACGGCTGCCCTGGCCGCCAGCCAGAAGCATGGCGACACAAGTCTTCTTCTTCATGGGAACACGCTCCTTAATCCTTTATCTTACGGGATTGGGGTAGTTATGTATGTGCATCGCCCCGAAGGGCGGATGTACCGAGGGGAATTAGGAATTAGGAATTAGGAATTCGGAATTCAGAATTTAGTTTGTAGACTCTTCCTTTTTCTTGCGGGTGCGCTTGGGCTTTTCCGCGGGGATGGCTTCGGTGGGGGCTTCAGCCTTTTTGCGGGTGCGCTTCGGCTTTTCCGCGGTGGCGGCTTCGGCGGGGGTTTCGGGCTTTTTGCGGGTGCGCTTCGGCTTTTCCGCAGGGGTTTCGGGGGCCTGCGCACCGTGGCCCGTCGTCGCAGCCTTGCGGGTGCGCTTGGGCTTTTCGGGCGGCGGCAGGATCTTGTCGTAGGTGAAGTATACCGTCGACATCGGAGGAACACAGATGTTGCAGCTGAAGGGGAATTCCTGCATCTGCACGTTTTCCGCCTTGATCGGCCAGCGGTTGAACTGGTTCGATCCGTTGTATTCGATCCTGTCGGTGTTGAAGAACTCCGTCAGCGTACCGCCGTAGGGCAGGCCGATGCGGTATTCCGGATAGAAGGTCGGGGTGAAGTTTGTCACCGCGAGGATGGAATTTCCCTTCTTGTCCGTACGGGTAAAGGCGACAATGGAGTGATCGCTGTCGTTGGCCTGAATCCACTGGAAGCCATCCCAGCTGTCGTCCACCTCATAGAAGGCAGGCGTATCGCGGTAGATCTCATTCAGCCGGCGCACGCACTTTTGCATCTCCGGATGCCGCTCGTACTGCAGCAGGAACCAGTCCAGCTGATCGTCGTACTTCCACTCAATGAAGTGGCCGAACTCGCCGCCCATGAACAGCAGCTTCTTGCCGGGATGGGCCATGGTATAGCCATAGAGCATGCGCAGGCCTGCGAACTTCTTCCACAGATCGCCCGGCTGCTTATCCAGCATCGAATGCTTGCCATGCACGACCTCATCGTGGCTGAAGGGCAGCACGAAGTTGTCGTTGAAGGCATACATCAGGGAGAAGGTCAGCTTGTTATGGTGATACTTGCGGTAGATCGGGTCCTTCTTGATGTAGGACAGTATGTCGTTCATCCAGCCCATGTTCCACTTGAAGTGGAAGCCCAGACCACCCAGATAGGTCGGCTTGGTCACCATGGGGAATGCATGGCTTTCCTCTGCGATCATCATCGCGCCGGGGAAATCCCTGCCCACCACGATGTTCAGGTTGCGCAGGAATTCGATGGCGTCCAGGTTCTCATGACCGCCGTACTGATTGGGGATCCACTGTCCCTCTTCGCGGCAGAAATCATAGTAGACCATGGAGGACACCGCATCCACGCGCAGACCGTCTGCATGATACCACTCCAGCCAGAAGCAGGCATTGGACATCAGGAAGGACTTGACCTCTCCCCTGGCAAAGTCAAACACATGGGTTCCCCACTGGGGCATGTCGCCGCGGCGGGGATCGGGATGCTCGTAGCAGGCCGTGCCGTCAAAGCGGCGCAATCCGGAATCATCCTTGGGGAAATGCGCGGGCACCCAGTCAATGATGACGCCGATGCCGGCCTGATGCAGCTTATCGATCAGGGCCATGAGCTCATGGGGCTTGCCGTAGCGGGAGGTCGCCGCATAATAGCCGCTGACCTGATAGCCCCAGGACATATCCAGCGGATGCTCCATCACCGGCAGGAACTCCACATGGGTGTAGTTCATATCCAGGATATAGGGAATCAGCTCATCCGCGATCTCCAGGTAGGACATGAAGGAGCCGTCCGCCCGCCGCTTCCAGGAGCCCAGATGGAGCTCGTAGATATTCATCGGCGTCCGGAACATATCGCGCGTCCTGCGCTTCTCCATCCACTCCCCATCCTGCCACTGGTATTGGGTCAGGTCACAGAGCTTGGAGCCGGTGTTGGGGCGCAGCTGCATGGCAAAGCCATAGGGATCGGATTTGTCATGCCACTCGCCGTCAATGTTGCACACCGCATACTTGTAGGTTTTCAGCCGCTCTGCCGCCTCCGGGTAATTGAAGCGGGCAGGATCGCTGCTGATATCGAAGGTCTCCGCCGGAAGCCGGATCTCCCATGTACCGTCGTGCTGCTTGATCATGGGGGTTGCTTCCCGGTTCCAATAGTTGAATTCACCAATCAGCGAAACGGCACGGGCATTGGGCGCCCACACAGCAAAATGCCAATGTTCCTTTCCATCCTGCTCAACAGGATGGGCACCCAGCATCTCATATGCGCGCCTGTTGCTGCCCTGATGAAACGACTGCCGGACTTCCTCGCTTGGTCCGTTATAGCGCATCAAAGCACCTTCCTTCATGCAATTCGATGATGATTATGTTTTCCGCATTCTTTGCGGTATGTATCAAAGTCCTTTTTCTCTCTATACTATTGAACCACAATTCACCATCCGCGTCAAGGTGAAAATGGTGTATTTGACGATAATTTTTCGCCTATTCACGACTGAAAACTATTTTATCTGGTGGATAAAGTGCCACAGCGCACAAATTTCGACGTTTTTCTACACACCAAAGGTCTTCCGGATGACAGCTGTCCCCTACTTTGCTCTATAGAATATTCCCGTCCGTCTGCGGAAGAATAATCGAAAACACATGAAAGGAGCCTGCCATGAAACACTTCTTCCGGCATGCAGCAATGAGGTATTCTGCTTTTGTTGAAAAGCAGGGCTTCCCCATCATTGTGACCATCTGCGTCGGCGTCATCACCGCTTCAGCGCTGTGGGCCTCTCCCGGAAAACAGGAGATGCAGTCCTCGCCTCTTTCCACCCCGTCTGTTCCTGTCAGCCAGCCTGCGGCTCAACTGCTGCAGGAATCCATCAGGAACGCAGCCACCCCCTCCCCGGCACCTACCCCAGCGCCGCAGCGCTGGCAATCCCCGCTGGACAGCTGCAGCATTCTTCGGCCCTTCAGCACCGAAAAAATGGTAAAAAGCAATGTGACGGAGCTTTGGGCTGTCCATGACGCTTTGGACCTTCAGGCTGACAGAGGCGCGCTAGTCCGTGCCATGTCGGACGGCACCGTCACCGGTGCGGGAAACGACCGGCTGATGGGCGTATGGCTGGAGATCGATCACGGCGGCGGAATCCATGCGCTGTATGCCGGGATGGCCCTTTCCGGCACTTTCATCCCCGGCGACATTGTCTCACCGGGCGATACCATCGGCTTTGTCGGGAACGGCATGCTGGAAGAAGCCGACCTTGGCCCGCACCTACATCTCCGCGTGACAAAGGATGGCCTCCCGCTGGACCCCTGGACGCTTTGGAACAACGGTGCTGCAGCCGGCGGTCTGTGATACATAAAGAGCGCCCCATTTGCCTGCATGCATCCGATTTCTCCGCTTTTTTTCGTGCATCTAAAGGATGCTTTTCATCGACAGAAAAAGCCCCGCTGACATAGCCATCAGCGGGGCTCCTTGTTTCATTGTCAGACCGCGTGACCCTTGTCGCGGATCACCTTGACGACACTTTCGCACAGCTCGTCGCAGGCCTGCTGGCTTTCGGCCTCCACCATCACGCGGATGACCGGCTCTGTGCCGCTCTCTCGCACGATGATGCGGCCCGTATCCCCCAGCTGTTCCGTCACAGCCTGCATTGCTGCCTGAACATCAGCGTCGCCGCGGGCTGCTGCCTTGTCGCGCACGCGGACGTTCACCAGCTTCTGCGGATAGATGGTCAGCTCGCTGGCCAGCTGATGCAGCGTCTTCTTCTTTGCGCACATGACCTCCATCATCTTCAGGCTGGTCAGGATGCCGTCTCCGGTGGAGGCATAGTTGCGGAAGATGATATGGCCGGACTGTTCGCCGCCGAAGTAGCAGTTGTTGTCCACCATGTACTCGTAGACGTACTTATCGCCCACCGCGGTTTTGGCATAGTTGATGCCGGCAGCCTCCAGCGCACGGAACAGGCCGAAGTTGGACATGATGGTCGTTACCACAGTGTCCCCCATCAGCGCGCCCTTGTCATGCATGTGCTTGCCGTAGATGTACATGATGTGATCGCCATCCACCACCGCGCCGGTCTCATCCACGCACATGCAGCGGTCGCTGTCGCCGTCATAGGCAAAGCCTACGTCACAATGATTATCCACCACGAACTTCTGCAGGCCTTCGATGTGGGTGGAGCCGCAGTTGGTATTGATATTGTAGCCGTTGGGCTCTGCATTGATGACATAGGTCTGGGCGCCCAGGGCGTCAAAAACGGACTTGGCAATATTCCAGGCTGCGCCGTTGGCGCAATCCAGCGCCACGCGCTTGTTCTTGAAGGAATACAGGCCCTGGGAGATCAGATAGCCGATGTAGCGGTTACGGCCGGACACATAATCGACCGTGCGGCCGATATTCTCCCGCACCGCAAAGGGCAGCTCCTCAAAGGTCTCGCCAAAGACGGTAACGCTGCCGTCCAGATACTGCTCCACCAGGTCGATTGTCTCTTCATCCATCTTTTCGCCCTGGCCGTTGATCAGCTTGATGCCATTGTCGAAATAAGGATTATGGCTGGCAGAGATCATGATGCCGCAGTCAAACTCATCCACACGGGCTACATACGCCACAGAGGGGGTGGTCGTCACGTGCAGCATGTAAGCATCCGCGCCGGAAGCGACCAGACCCGCCACCAGGGAATACTCAAACATATAGCTGGAACGGCGGGTATCCTTGCCGATCACGATGCGTGCCACATCCTTGCTGCCCTCCCGGCGCTTCTTTTCGCCGTAGTACCAGCCCAGGAAGCGGCCGACCTTGAATGCATGATCCGCCGTCAGCGTCACATTGGCTTCCCCGCGGAAACCGTCTGTTCCAAAGTATTTTCCCATAAAAACGCTCCTTCCAATTGTTCTCCATATATACAGAAAAGTGCATAAGCTCCTTTTCCGAGAACCATATGAAACGTGCATACCTGATTATCGCCATGATTCGCCGCGCATGCTCAAATTCCTGCAAGCATCCCGCAGATGGCGTCAAAAAACTGCTGAGAAGCCCGGCTTATTTGCTTTCATAGCCCAGATTGCGCAGATCATCCATGCGGTTGCGCCAGTCGGGCCGCACCTTCACCCACAGCTTCAGGTTGACATGCAGATCCAGCAGGTTTTCGATATCCCGCCGGGCCTCAGAGCCAATCTGCTGCAGCATCGCGCCGCGCTTGCCGATGATGATGCCCTTGTGTGCGTCACGCTCGCAGTAGATCGTCGCATGGATCTCCATAAAGCCGTCGTTTTCCTTGTTCATGCCCATGATTTCCACGCCGATCCCATGGGGAACTTCATCCCGCAGGTGGAGCAGCGCCTTCTCACGGATCATTTCCGCCACAATCAGCCGCTCCGGCTGGTCGGTCATCATATCATCCGGGAAATATTTGGGACCCTCCGGCAGCTTCTCAGCCATCGTCTGGGTCAGCGCGTCGAGGCCGTCGCCGGTTTTGGCGCTGATGGGGATGATCGCATCATAGCCGCTGTCGGCAAAGGAAGCGATCAGCGCCAGCAGCTTTTCAGGCTGGAGCAGATCGATCTTGTTGAGCAGCAGCACCTTCGGCACCTTCTTGCCGGCCATCTCCTTCACGATGGCGCGGTCATGCTCGCCCACCTGGGTGGCATCCACCAGCACCATCATGCCGTCCATGCCGTCCATCGCTTCGCGGACGGACTGCATCATATAGTTGCCCAGCTTGGTGCGGGGCGTGTGGATGCCCGGCGTATCCAGAAACACCATCTGCCAGTCATCGCGGGTCAGCACGCCCATGATGCGGTTGCGGGTGGTCTGGGGACGGTTGGATACGATTGCGACCTTTTCGCCGACAAGGGCGTTCATCAGGGTGGACTTGCCCACATTGGGACGGCCCACAATGGTCACAAAACCGGAACGGAACTTCTTCATTTCAGCCATGGTACAGTTGATCTCCTTATTTCGGCCATCCCCCAGCCTTTGGCCGGGTGCTGGCTACACTCGGCGAATGCAAGCATTCGCTCTCGTTCGTCGGGCTTTGCCCGACCTTCATTTTACGTCAAGGACTTTGGCCCAAATCCATGGGGCAGCAGCTGATCCAGCGACATTTCATCCTGTCCGCCGTCCCAGGTCACCAGTACACGGATGCCAGGGGCAAACTCATTGAGCACCTGACGGCAGGCGCCGCAGGGCCAGGGGGCGCTGACCCTGGAGGCAATGGCAATGGCGGTAAACTCCGTCGCGCCCTCGCTGACCGCCTTGAACATCGCCGTCCGCTCTGCGCAGTTTGTCAGGCCGAAGGATGCATTCTCAATATTGCAGCCCTGGAAAACCCGGCCGTCCGCACACAGGAGCGCCGCACCCACCGGATAGTTGGAATAGGGCGAATAGGAACGCTTCATCGCTTCGCGGGCAAGGGCCAGCAGCGTCTCGTCCGCCACGCTTCCCTCGCCTTCCCGCGTCTGCCCGATGGCAGAGAGGATCTTTTCCTCCATCACACGCATTCTCCTTTTGTCGTCTTCCTCAATGTGGTCATAGCCCATCAGATGGCAAAGGCCGTGCACGAGCAGATACGCGCATTCCCGCTCGGGGGAATGCCCGTATTCCTCTGCCTGGGCCAGCACATGGGGCACCGACAGGATCAAATCTCCCAGCATGCAGGCGTTGAGCTCATCATCCAGCTCCCGGCGCAGATAGGCGTCCGCCTGACCCGCCGTCATGCCGGCAGGATAATTCACCGTCGGGAAAGACAGCACGTCCGTCGCCCGGTCTACTGCCCGGTATTCCCGGTTGATCTCATGGATTGCCTCGTCATCACACAGCCGGATGCTGACCGCGCATGCCCGCCGGACGCCCTCCGTCAGCAGCGCGCAGTCCGCCGCCGTCTGCATCAGGCTCAGCCAGGCAGGATTCACCTGTGTATCAATCTGCCAGAGCAGCATCATCAGGCGCGTCCCTCCTTCTCCTCAGGAAGGTCGTCATCGGGCAGCGGCGCTTTGAAGGGAGCAGGCATCGTATCGCTGTCTTCCTCCGCTGCGGCATATGCTGCCGTCTGTTCGTCCTGCTTTACTACAGGTACAGAGGCAGTCATCTGCTGGATCGGTTTTACCGCAGGCACAGGGGCCGTGGTCTGTTCAACAGGCTTCACCACGGGCGTGGGGGCCGTCGTCTGCTCAACAGGCTTCACCACGGGCGTGGGCGCCGTCGTCTGCTCAACAGGCTTCACTACAGGCGTGGGCGCCGTCGTCTGCTCAACAGGCTTCACTACGGGCGTAGGCGCTGTGATCTGCTCAACAGGCTTCACTACAGGCGTGGGCGCTGTGGTCTGTGCAGCAGGCTTCACAGCGGGTACGGGTGCCGTCGTCTGCGCGGCATGCTTGGGAGCAGGCGCCGTCTGCAGCGGAGCAGCAGGCTTTGCAGCAGCCGGCTGCGCTGCGGATTTGGCTGCAGGTGCAGCCGGCTTGCCTGCAGCAACCGTGCCGTCCGGGCCCACCTGAACGTTCGGATACTCAATGCGCTCATGGAACACGCCGCTGAGCACATTGGAGAAGGCCTCGCAGATGCCGTCGATATCGTGCAGGGACAGCGGGGAGCTGCTCAGCTGCCCGTCCTCGATCTTGCCGCGCAGCAGCCGTTCAATGAACCGCTGAATGGCCTGGGGCGTGGGATCGGACATGGAGCGCACCGCCGCTTCGATGGTATCGGCCAGCATGACGATGGCGCTCTCCTTGGTAGTGGGGCGGCTGCCGCCGTAGCGGAAGTCCTTGATGTCAACAGGCTTGCCGTCCGCCTGCTGCAGCGCCTTGTGATAGAAGTACATCACCGGTGTATCGCCGTGATGCTCCACAATGATCCGCTGGATCTCCGGCGGCAGATGATGCTTCTGCGCCAGAGCCAGACCATCGGAGGTATGGGCCGTCACGATGGCCGCAGACACATAAGCATCTGTTCTGTCATGCGGATTATCCCCGCGCTGGTTCTCCTTGAAATAGAGCGGCCGCTTGAGCTTGCCGATGTCATGGAAATACGCGCCGGTACGGGCCAGAAGCGGATTCGCGCCGATCTTTTCCGCCGCCGCTTCGGCCAGGTTGGCCACGATGATGGCATGATGATAGGTACCCGGCGCCTCCAGCAGCAGCCGTCGGAGCAGGGGCTGATTGGGATTGGCCAGCTCCAGCAGCTTGGAGGGCGTTGCCAGGTTGAAGGCCGCCTCAAACACAGGCTGGAAGCCCACGGCGATCAGGCCGCTGATCACACCGCCCGCCATCGACCAGATGGCGTTGCTCAGCGTATTGTGCAGATCGGCAGCGGTCATCAGGCCCTGTGCCAGCATCAGCGCCAGGTTGACGAAGGCCACCAGCACGCCGCAGATGACCGTGCGCACACGCTGAGGCTTGCCGGCCAGGAATTTGACCGCCACCACGCTGCCGACCACGCCAGTCAGCATCAGGTGGACCATTTCCTCCGTGTACACGCCGTCGCTGCCGGCAGCCAGACCCGCCAGGATCACGGACAGGGAAATGCCCGCCGTCAGGCCGGTTCTTGCACCCAGCAGCCCGGTCAGCAGCATTGCGCCCAGGGCAACCGGGATCAGATATACATTGATGAGCTTCACGCTGATCACGCCAAGGCCCACGCTGATAATCATCACCAGCATGATAACCAGCACCTGCCGCACGTCCCGGAGGATTTCGGGGTTGAGCATGTGGAGCATCAGCACCATCATGATGACCGCAGCAAAGACCAGCAGCGCCGCCCCGCCGTAAACGGTCAGGTCAATGCTGGCGCTGTCCAGCAGGCCCAGCGCGGACAGCATGGCGATCTGGTAAGCGCTGACGCGCTCGCCCTCCCGGACGATATTCTGCCCCTGCTTGTAGACCACCGGTTCAACGCTGTCCCTGGCAGATTGACGGGCATTCTCCGTTGCTGCCTCGTCGATCACCATATTCGGCTTCACGACCGCATTGAGCACCACCGGCACGATGGAGTTGGTCAGATCCGCATCCACCCGGTATTTGCAGATGGCGTTGATATTGCTGATGGAAGAGGTCACCTGTCCCTCGCGAATGGTGGTGTTCAGCGCATTTTCCACGGCGCTGCGCACCTCGGTGACCATGATGTTGAAGGACTCCGTGGACGTGCTGAGCAGCACGCGGGTCTGATACTGGGTCAGTGCAATCCGGCTGACCATGGACTGGGCATAGCCGATCTCCTCCACCGAATAGCTCCGCATGGAGGACAGCATGGGATTCTCCGATGCGTTGTGAAGCTTCTGCCCGTACTGCTGCACCTCTGCCAGTTCAGCGAACAGATCCTCCAGCGCCATGAGCACTTCTTCCGTCGCGCCCTCCTGCAGATGATAGGAGGCCTCCACGCCGGCTGCAGCCGCCTTGCGGTACTGCTCGGTGGTGACGGTATCCTCCACGTCCTTGGTGGCCGTGATGGTCTGATGGGCGATATCGCCCGCCTGCAGGCTGTACCGGTCAGAAACGCATGCCAGCGCAAACAGGCAGAACAGCACGATGCTGCCTGCCAGGATCACAGCGGTGCACTTGGCGCTGGCCCCGTGGAACCAGGTCACCAGCCGCCTGAAGCTCCCCTTTTTGCCGGATGCTTCCTTACTTTTCATTCTGTCATCTCCTCCGTGCCGCGCTGCGCCCTTCCGGGCATTCGCGGCGGATCATCAGGCCTGGGGGGCCTGCTTCTTCGCGGTATGTGCTTCATAAGCGTCCACAATGCGCTGCACCAGCTCATGGCGGACAACGTCCTTGCTGGTCAGGCGCACCATGCCGATCTCCGGGATGCCTTCCAGGATCTCCAGCGCTTCCGCCAGGCCGCTGCGCTTGCCGAAGGGCAGGTCGGTCTGGGTCACGTCGCCGGTCACCACCACCTTGGAGTTGAAGCCAAGGCGGGTCAGGAACATCTTCATTTGCTCAGAGGTCGTATTCTGGGCTTCATCCAGGATGATAAAGGAATCGGACAACGTGCGGCCGCGCATGTAGGCCAGCGGAGCCACCTCCACCACGCCGCGCTCCACCAGCTTCTGATAGCTGTCAACGCCCATGAAGTCATACAGCGCATCATAGAGCGGACGCAGATAGGGATCGACCTTCTGGGTCATATCGCCGGGCAGAAAGCCCAGCTTTTCGCCGGCCTCCACCGCCGGTCGCGTCAGCACGATGCGTTCGATCTCCTTGTTCTTCAGCGCAACAACAGCCAGCGCCATTGCCAGATAGGTCTTGCCCGTGCCGGCAGGACCCACGGCAAAGGTCAGGTCATGCTCGCGGATGGCCTGCACATATTCCTGCTGGCCCAGGGTCTTGCAGCGGATCTGCTTGCCGCGGTGGGTGATGGCGACGACGCTGCGGAGGATCTCGTCGATCATATCGACCTTGCCCTCCCTGGCCAGCGCAATGGCATAGCGGATGCGGCTGCGGTCCACCAGATCGCCCCGGCGGATCATATCCATCAGCTTGGCGATTACGCTTTCCGCCAGCGCCGTGTCGTTTTCCTCACCGGAAATGTGAAGCTCTGCGCCGCGCAGAGAGACGGTGACCGAGCACTCCTGCTCAATCAGCGCCACATTCTGGTCGTTGAAGCCAAAGAGGGTCATGTATGCATCCATGGAGTCCACGGACAGAAGAAGCTTGCGGGTCATTGACAAAGGATAATACTTCCTTTCATGCCGGGGCAGCCGGCGTTATCGCGGCTGCATCCCAGAAGCGCGCAGAAATCATCCGCTGTCTTCTGACTGCTCCGGAGCCGCCATATCGGAGGGAGAAGATTGCACGCCGATCTCCACCAGCATTTCACCGATGGCAGAAGCCTGCACTTTCTCAGAATCTATCATACTACAATTTCCCCAAATGTCAATCAGGGATTCCTCACCGCCTGCGATTTCATACAGTTTGCGCAGGGCTGCGGCCTCTGCTTCAGCCTTTACATCCTGTAATTCGCGCCGGGACCTTTCGCAAATCGCCTCTATCCGCGTTTCCATATGCAGCGTCATCGGCAGAAATATACCGCAAAGGGGCATTTCTGAAACCGAGGTATCCCAGGTATCGTAGCCGCAGTCTGCCATTGGCCAGAAATCAAACCAGGGGGTTCTGACCGTCCACACCGTCTGACGGTTTCCGGTATACCGGGTCGACGTCTCTGTGACCGGCATGACGATTTCCGCCGCCTGCCATACGCGCCCCAGTATGCGCCCCCTTGCCGCCACCGGTCTGACCGCCCCATCCGAGGTGCGCTCCTCGCCCTTGATCAGAATATCCCCTGCCCGCACGATGTCTCCCGGCTTGACCGCCGGCGTCCCGCTTCGCGTCACAATCTGTTTGACCACCGCATCTCTTGCCGCCACCACATGCCGCATCCCAGTTGGCGTTTCTTCCTGCATCGGCAGAACGCCCGTCACCGGACGGATCACCAGCGTGGTGCCCCTCCAGCCGCATTCGATCCATGCAATCCGCGGATAGCGCCATTCCAGCGCTTCCCTCAGCTGCCCGATATCCACCTGACAGCGAAGCATCGGCGCACTGATGTTGAGCTCCTGCAGCGCGCTTTGTATGTCAGCGGTATAGCTTCCCCCGTCCACCACCTCGATCCGCCACATCACCCTGGACGCAGCCGCCAGGGCGATCAGCGCCGCCGCTGCGCCGGCGGACAGGAGCCAACGCTTCGACAGCCACGCCAGCACACGGCCCGACCCTTTCCGCTCCCCTGCATGCAGCTGCCAGCCACCCTGAACCGCAATGTCCGTCAGCGCGGGCAGTTCTTCCTCCCGCACCAGCGCCTTGAGCCGCCGCAGAGACAGCCTTCGCACCTGCGTGAGCCGGATGCCCGCTTCGCCTGCCGTACGCACGAAGCGGTTGAGATTCAGCCCTTCCACGCGCACAACCACCGGCCATTTCCGGAGGGATCTCCTCATCTTCGTCCCTCTCTTTCCGTAAAGCTCACCTGATCGATCCGGCCTGTGATGACCGCCTCCGCCGCAGTGTACATCTGGAAGCCCATCCCGGCTCCGGTCACCCTCAGCAGGCCGCAGACCGTCCGCAGCACGATATGCTCCGGCTCGTAGTCCATCAGCCCCTGATGCTGCTCCACATGCAGCCGTTCTCTGCCCGTCAGCGTCAGCCGCGGCACGCCGGCAATCACCTCTTTGGGAAAAATGGCTTCATGCATAACGTTCCCCTGCCTTTCGGCAGAATATATGCAGGACATGCAGCGGTTCTGCCTGGATTCGGAAATCACCCTTTACGTTTGGCAGCTTTCGTGCTATAATGTCAAATTGATGCAGTATGGCATCATGAAGATTTGAAATAACGAGGATTTGTAATATGGCGCAGGTAAGCGATCTGGGCATTGATCTGGGCACATCCAATGTGCTGATTTATCAGAAGGGCAAGGGCATCGTGCTCCGCCAGCCGGCCGTGGTGGCCATTGAGCGCGTGAGCAAGAAGGTGCTTGCCGTCGGTACGGAGGCCTACCGCATGATCGGCCGTACGCCGGGCAATGTGCTGGCGCTCCGTCCCCTGCGGCAGGGCGTCGTCTCCGACTTTGAGCTGACCAACACCATGCTCCGTCACTTCATGGGCATGGTCATCGGCAAGCGCTTCTTCGGCCGTCCCCGCGTGGTGCTGTCCGTCCCCTCCGGCGTGAACGAGGCGGAAAAGAGCAGCCTGATCAGCATTCTCTTCGACGCGGGCGCCAAGCGCACCCAGCTGCTGGATCGTCCCATTGCCGCTGCAATGGGCGTAGGCATGGATTTCCAGAAACCCTACGGCTGCATGGTGGTGGACATGGGCGCGGGCGTGACGGATATTGCCGTGCTGGCCTCCGGTCAGGTGATCGAGGCAGCCAGCGTCTGCTACGGCGGCGACTATTTCGATGACGCGATCATCCGCTACCTCCGCAAGAAGCATAACCTGCTGCTGGGCGAGCGTTCTGCCGAGGAGGTTAAGATCACCCTGGGCACCGCGATTCCGCCCATCGCCCCCCTGACCGAGGAGGTCACCGGCCGCGATCTGCTCTCCGGCTTGCCCAAGACGCTGACCGTCAGCTCCGAGGAGATCTACGAGGCCGTGAAGGACGCCGTCGCCGATCTGATCGAGTCCATCCAGAGCGTGCTGGAGCGCACGCCTCCTCAGCTGGCCAGCGATATCTTTGAAGACGGCATCGTGCTCACCGGCGGCGCTGCCTCCCTGGCAGGCCTGCCCGAGGCGATCTATAACGAGCTGCACATTCCCTGCGGCGTAGCCGATGACCCCCAGACGAGCGTGGTGCTGGGCTGCGGCCGCGCGCTGGATAACCTCAATGCCTACAAGAACGTGCTCAGCGACAGCCGTCGGTTCCGTTAAAACATGAACGGCGTACCTCCCAGCTTTGGGAAGTACGCCGTTTTCTATTGGGGTGATTGACGAAGCCACCGATGCAACCGCTTATTTCCTTTGACACTTTCGCCGCAGCCACGCCCGCTGAAATCATACCGCCCTGCAGCATAGGCTTCTATTTTCCCTGCAGCAGGCATAAGCCTTGTCAGGGAGGTGGAACAAATGACGGAGCTTGAGCTCTTTGCCAGGCTGATCCAATGCGAAGCCGGGGGCGAAGGCGACAACGGCATGCGGGCCGTAGCCTCGGTGGTCATGAACCGCGTGCGCACCCGCGTAGGCGAATACGGCCGGTACAATACCATCCGGGAGGTCATCTATCAGCCGGGCCAGTTCAACTGTGCCAGGACGGAGCTCGGCGGCAGGCCGAATCAGCAGAATGTGTACAACATGAATCCCCAGCAGATCCACTACGATATTGCAAACTGGGCTATCGCCGGAAACCGGCTGGGCAACCTGTGGGAGTCGCTGTGGTTTTACAATCCCTATTCCCCTACCTGCCGAAATAATTTTCCCTCCAGCGTCGGGTATTTCCAGATCCGCATCGGCAACCACTGCTTCTACAATCCGGCGCCCGCCTATGCCGACACCTGATTTACAGGGCCCTGACCATCACCAGACAGGGATTGCTTTCATCCCAGAGCGTCGGGAATACCTCCAGCGCACAGAAGCCCATCCGCTCGTAAAACAGCCGGGTTGCGTCATATTCGGGATAGCACCCCGCCGCCACCGTTTTCACCTGAACAAACCGATAGCCCTGCGCCCGGGCATATTCGCAGAAGGCCGCAAACATCGCGCTTCCCGCACCGCTGCGGTGGAGGCGCTTTTTCACGCCGGTCACAAAGATCTCACAGGTATATGGGCTGGTTTCCTTCATGGACATGAAACCAACCGCTTCAGCGCCCTCCATTGCGGCAAAGAAGGGCATTTCCGCACTTTCCCGTATGTATGCCTCGGTGGATTCGGGGATACCGAACCACTCCGGCAGATCCGCCAGGATCTCCCGGGCGATCCGCCGCTTTTGTTCCGGGTCGGTGATCATCATCGTCTTCATTGGGTTGCTCCTTTATTTCAGATAGCGGGACAGCTTCTCCCCCAGCCAGCCGATGCGTGCATATCCAATGCGGCGGCACAGCCAGTCGGAAAAGCGTCCGAATTTCCGGTAGAGCAGATTGAACATCAGGTAGGCCGCCCGCTGGTCCCGCTTTTCCGGCATCCGGCGCAGGATATTGCGGAAGGAGTAGATCTGCCGGTACATCCACAGATAGCCAGCCTTCAATTCCTCAGCCGACATGCCCTTGGGCCGGAAAACAACATTGGCTGTGTTGTACAGGGACAGATCGTCCGTTGTAATGCGGCCCTCCGCCTTCAGCCGGTCATACAGCACCGTCCCCGGATAGGGCGTCATGATATGGGAGGTCACCGTCTCGATCCTGTTGCGGACGATCCAGTCCAGCGTGTGGCGGAAGGTGTCCAGCGTATCTCCATCCAGCCCAAACACAAAGGAGGCGTTGACCATCATCCCCCGGTCGTGGATATTCCGGACGGCCTGCTCATACTTCCCCAGCGTGTTTTGGCCCTTATGAACAGCTTTAATGGATTTCTCGTTGACGGATTCAAAGCCGATGAACAGCCCCTCGCAGCCGCTGCGCTTCATCAGATCCAGCAGCTCGGTATTCAGCGCCACGTTCATGGAGACCGCCGCGTTCCACCGGATCTTCAGCGGGGTGATGGCCTGCAGCAGCTGCTTCGTCCACCGGAGATCCCCGGCAAAATTGTCATCGATGAACATGATGTGCTTGCGTCCGACGGTATGGATATCCGTCAGGACGTCGGCGATGGGCCGCCGCAGATAGGGATGCTCGCCGCTGGAATTGTAGCAGAAATCGCAGCGGAACGGGCAGCCCCGGCTGGTATGGACAATGTTGCAGTACAGGTAATCCCGGCTGCTGATGGCATCATAGGCCGGAGAGACAATATCCGCCCCGGTGAATCCGCCCTCGCAGCGATATACCTTTTTCAACATCCCATTCTCAAAATCCTGCATAATCCGCGGCCAGGTGCCCTCTGCCGGGCCGATGCACAGCGCGTCGAAGGCGTCCTCCGGGATGGTATCGGCCGCAGTGGTGATGTGTATGCCCCCTGCAACCACCGGCGTCCCCCGCTTGCGGAATTCCCGGGCAATCTCGATGGCGCGGGGCAGCGTATCCACCGTCACGGAGATCCCCACAATGTCCGGCCCGTCAAAGAACTGAATGGGCCGGATGTTTTCATTTTCCAGCATGACCCGGTGCTCCTTCCGCAGCACGCTCATCACCGTCAGCAATCCCAGCGGCGGCGACATATGGGTCTTCAGGTCGGTATCCATGGGTCTTCTGATCATCTTCGGCTGTATCAGCTTCACATACACGGTTATCCCTCCGCATCGAATTTGCACGTTTCTTTATCGCAATTCGATATGCTCATCATATCACCACATTTATCGTTTGTCAATATATTTTATTTGATTTGCAGCTTTTCTTGCGAAGTGTGCCGGATTATGATAGAATACACAGGAGAAAGAAAGGGGCGACCCCATGGCAAGTGCATTTTCCTTCAACGATGTGACCATCTTCTATTCCGAGAAGATGCTGATGAACAATGTGACCCTCACCATCTCCGACGGCGACCGGATCGGCGTGGTGGGCAAGAACGGCAGCGGCAAGTCCACCTTCCTGCGGCTCCTGGCCGGGCTGGAGAAGCCGGATACCGGCAGCATTTCCGTCCAGCGGAACATGTCCGTCGCCTATCTCCCCCAGACGCCGGTGCTGCGCGAGGACGCAACCATCACCGAAGCCGCCCTGCAGTATCTGCCCGCCCGGCCCGGCGAAGACCCCGCCTCTGCGGCCTATGAAGCACAGACCATCCTCACTCAGCTGGGCTTTACCGATTTGCAGCAGCCGGTCAGCCAGCTTTCAGGCGGCCAGAAGATGCGGGTGGCGTTGGCAGGCGTGCTGTGCCGGGACAGCGATGTGCTGCTGCTGGACGAGCCCACCAACCATATCGACCTGGATATGGCCCAGTGGCTGGAGGATCGATTGCTGAAGTGGCGCAAAACACTGATCGTCGTCACCCATGACCGGTATCTGCTGGAGCGCGCCTTCAGCCGCATCTTCAATGTGGGCGGCGGCGAGGTCGGCGTGTACAACTGCCCCTACTCCGGTTACCTGGAGGAACGCGCCCAGCGCGAGGAGATGCAACTTGCCACACTGCGCAAGAACAGATCCCTCTACCGCAAGGAGCTGGCGTGGATTCGCCGGGGTGCACCGGCCCGCTCCACAAAAGCAAAGGGACGCATCCAGCGCTTTGACGCGGTGGCGGAAGCCATCAAGGAAGCGCCGCCGGAGGCCGAGCTGACGATGAAATCCGTTGCCAGCCGCCTGGGCAAAAAGATCGTCAACTGGGAGCATCTGGACGTGGCAATCGGCGGCAAAGCGCTGATTCACGATTTCTCCTACACCCTGCTCCGGGATGACCGGGTCGGCATCGTGGGCGGCAACGGCGCGGGCAAGACTTCCCTGCTCCGTACCCTGTGCGGCGAGCTGCCGCCTGCCGATGGCACCATCGAGATCGGCGATACGGTCAAGATCGGCAATTTTGCCCAGCATTGTCCGCCGCTGGACCCGGAAATGCGCATCATCGACGCGGTGAAGGACGTTGCGGTCAAGGTGTATACCCCTGACGGCGACCTGACCGCTTCCCAGATGGCCGAGACCTTCCTCTTTCCCAGCCAGATGCAGTATCAGAAGGTGTCCTCCCTCTCCGGCGGCGAGCAGCGCAGGCTTTATCTGCTGCGCATCCTGATGGCCGCGCCCAATGTCCTTATTCTGGACGAGCCCACCAATGATCTGGATCTGGACACCCTCAACGTGCTGGAGGACTATCTGGATTCCTTCCCCGGCGCGATTATTGCCGTCAGCCACGACCGCTATTTCCTGGATCGCATTACCCGTCACCTCTTCGCCGTGGAGGACGGAAAGATGGTGCCCTACATCGGCGGCTACCAGAGCTATCTGGACGCCCAGGAGGAAAAGCAGGCAGCGCTCGCCCCGGCAAAGGCTGAACCAAAGACTGCCGAACAGCCCCGCCGGCACAATTCTGCCCTCAAGTTTTCCTACAAGGAGCAGCGGGACTTCGAGACCATCGAAGACACGGTGATGCAGCTGGAGGAAAAGCTTGAATCCCTCTCTGCCGAGATCGACGCCAACGCAGCGGATTATGTCAAGGTTTCCGCGCTGATGGCCGAACAGGAGGAGACCCAGCGCAATCTGGACGAAGCGACGGAGCGCTGGCTGTTTCTGCAGGAAAAATGGGAGCAGATCCAGGCGCAGAAGAACAGCTGATTCCCTGCATCAAAGCTTTTTGCTACACAAAAAGAGCAAGGCACATCGCCTTGCTCTCAGTTTATCAACAAACCTTGGGAGGTGTCGGAGGGCTCGCAAGCTCTCCGACTCTACATCGAAAATCGGCGAGCCCCTTCGGGGCGGTTAAACGGGGCGAAGCCCCTGCGCGGCGATTTTCGCGCGATTTTGCTCGCAAAATCGCTTCCTTACACGAGCAAACGGCCGGGAGAGCCATTGATGGCTCGACCAGTGCGCGAGTGCAAACCCTCGAAATAGTGCCTAAAGCACTTTTTCGACACGCTGAGCAAGACACACCGCCTTGCTCTTTTTCATTTGCTGTTCTCTTTTTGTCATTTACAGTCCGACTGCATCAATCTCCGCCCGGTACAGCTTAGACCTGCGGTAGAAGATGATCAGCAGCGCCGACGCCAGCATCCAGCCCATCGGGAAGGCCAGGGACATCAGGAAGAAATGGGGATCAGACAGATGCCCGATCACGCCCCAGGACACCAGCCCCCGGACACAGGCCAGGTACAGCTGGCGGAAGGCCACGAAGGAGCCCAGGAAGATGAACATCGGCGTGCGGGCGCTGCCGATGCCGCGCAGTGCGCCGGCATACATCTGGTTGAAGCAGATGGTGACATAGAAGGGGGTGATAATGCGGATGAACCGCTTGCCGAAGTCGATCTCTCCGGGATTCTTGGTAATCAGCCGCAGCAGCGGTTCAGTGAAGATCAGCATTGCAACCGCCATGATCATCAGGCAGCCCAGTGACATGAGCACGCCGTAGCGCACGCCCTTTTTGGCGCGGTCAGCCTGCCTTGCGCCCCAGTTCTGGCCAACAAAGGTGGTGGAGGCCTGGGCCAGCGCCATCACAGGTACCATCAGGAACATATCCAGCTTGTTGTAAGCACCCCAGCCGCTGGTGGCGTCCGCGCCGAAGTCGTTGACATAGGCCATGACGAACACATTGGAGAAGCTGGTCAGGCCCTGTTGAATGCTGGAAGGCAATCCGATATTGAAGATGGACTTGAATTCCCGCCCGTCGATCCGCAGCTCCGGAATACGCAGGCCGTAAGCGCTCTTTTCCCGGATCAGCACATAGACGACCAGCACCGCAGACAGCCCCTGGGCGATGATGGTCGCCAGCGCCACGCCGAGTACGCCCATGTCAAAGACGATCACGAAGAGCAGATCCAGGATGGTATTGACCACCGCAGAGAAAATCAGGAAGTACAGCGGTCTTCGGGAGTCCCCTACTGCCCGGAGGATGGCGCTGCCCATGTTATAGATCAGCAATCCGCTGATGCCGGCGAAATAGGTCATCAGGTAGGTTTCCGACATCCCCACGATTTCCGCAGGCGTGTTCATCAGCGCCAGCGCCGGACGGGCAATCAGCAGACCCAGCATCGTTGCAATCACACAGAGGATCAGCGTGGAAAGGATCGTCGTATGGACGATCTTGCTGACTCGTTTCTCATCGTGCGCGCCGTAGGCCTGGCTGAGCACAACGCCCGTGCCCAGGGACAAGCCGTTGAAGATGCCGATGAGCATATTGACGATGCTGCCGGTGGAGGTGACCGCGCCCAGCGCATTGGGCGGGCCAAAATTGCCGATGACCGCCGCGTCTACCGCATTGTACAACTGCTGGAACAGCAGCCCGACCGCCAGCGGCGCAGCAAAGGAAATATAGTGCCGGAGGATACTCCCCCTTGTCATGTCCACGTCCTTGCGGGCCAAAGTGATCCCTTCTTTCCATTCGTACCGCAACAGCATAGCACTTTTTTTCTTTGCTGTCAAAGCCTATCCGTTATCCTTCTTCCTCCGCCTGAATGTCCGCGCCCAGGCTGTTGAGCATGCCCGGCAGATCCTCATAGCCCCTTGCAATATGGCCCTCCGGGTCCCGCAGCACCGTTTCTCCTTCCGCCGCAAGCCCCGCCAGCATCAGGGCTGCGCCGCCCCGAAGATCGGTGCTTGTCACCGTTGTCCCGGCCAGCACGCCGCCGCCGCTCACCAGTGCGATTCGGTCTTCAATCCGGATGCCTGCGCCCAGCCGCACCATCTCTCGGGCATGCATGAAGCGGTTTTCAAAGATGGTCTCCATGAAGACTGACGTACCCCGCAGCCGCAGCGCCAGCGCCATCATGGGCGCCTGCATATCCGTGGGGAAGCCCGGGTATGCCAGCGTCCTGACCTGGATGGGCTGGCTGGCCCGCCCGGTCAGCCGGAGGCCTGCAGGCGTTTCCCGGAGCGATACGCCGGTTTCCTCCAGCTTGAACAAAACCGCCCGCATCTGCTCCGCCCGGATGCCGCGCAGCAGCACGCTGCCCTCCGTCATTGCAGAGGCGCACAGGATCGTTCCTGCCTCGATCCGGTCAGGGATCGGCCGATAGGTGCAGCCATGCAGCTGGGTTGCTCCCGTCACGGTGATCTCTCCGGTTCCCGCGCCGCTGATCCCTACGCCCATCCGGGCCAGACATGCACAAAGATCCACGATTTCCGGCTCCTTGGCAGCGTTTTCAATGCGGGTGCTGCCCGAAGCCAGCGCAGCTGCCAGCAGAATATTTTCCGTTGCGCCTACGGAGGGAAAATCCAGATACACGCTGCCGCCTCTGAGCCTGCCCTGCAGCGTCACGGAGCCGGGCGTGAGCTGCACCTGTGCGCCCAGCGCCTCCATCCCCTTCAGGTGCAGATCAATGGGCCTTTGGCCGATGGCGCAGCCGCCCGGCAAGGCAATGCGCGCATATCCGGTTCTTGCCAGCAGCGGCCCCATCACCAGAACGGAAGCCCGCATCCGGCTGAGCAGATCCGGCGCTGTGGGCGATTTCGGCTCCTCTGCCCACAGGGTCAGCGTATCCCCGTCCCGGCGAACGGAAACGCCGCAATCCGTCAGGATGCTCAGCAGCGTATGCACATCCGTCAGCGCCGGCACCCTTTCCAGGGTCAGCGGCTCCCGGGTGAGCAGACAGGCGCACATCAGCGGAAGCACAGCGTTTTTCGCCGAATGGATGCTGACCTCCCCGGACAGCTGCTCACAGTGCCGGATGCGATAGGTAGCCATACTTTCATCCCCCTTTGGGAAAATAGTTTGGCACCCGGGCGCTTTGGCATGCATCCTGGCGGAATGTGGCAGAAACGCGGATTCCCGCGCTGTTCGGCTTGACTTTTGGCCCGGTTTCACGCATAATATGTAAGATGCGTGCAGTATGCGCATCGCCTGTTCATGGTATGCAAATTTCAGCAAAGGAGGTGGAGCCATGGCCACCGAAATCACCCATGTGCAGCCCGGCTCCATCGCGGAGCAGCTGGGGCTTCACCCGGGCGATCAGCTTGTTTCCATTGCCGGCGAGCCCATCATCGACCAGATTGATTATCAGGCGCTGACCGCGCGCCGCCGGTTTGAGATGGTGGTGCGCCGCCGAGATGGCACGGAGGAAACCCTCCACGTCCGCAAGCAGGACTGGGAACCGCTGGGCGTGACGCTGGATCAGTCCATCGTCTCCTCTCCCCGGCCCTGCAAGAACCACTGCATCTTCTGTTTCATTGATCAGATGCCGCCCGGTATGCGCAAAACCCTCTACGTCAAGGATGATGACTGGCGGCTGTCCCTGATGATGGGCAATTACATCACCATGACCAACCTGGATGACGCAGAGCTGGACCGCATCATCCGCCGCAAGGTATCTCCCCTGTACATTTCCGTCCAGTGCACCGACCCGGAGATGCGGGTGAAAATGCTGCGCAATCCCAAGGCTGCGAAGATCATGGAGCATCTCCGGCTGCTGAAGGCGCACGGCATCCGCTTCCACTGCCAGATCGTGCTGTGTCCCGGCTGGAACGACGGCGAGCTCCTGATGAAGTCCATCCGGGAGCTGGCTGAGCTTGCCCCGGCAGCCCAGTCCGTTGCGCTGGTTCCCATCGGGCTGACAAAGCACCGGGAGGGCCTGCCCTATATCAAGCCCTACGACGGCGAAATGGCTGCGGCGCTGATCGAAGCTGTCAAGCCGCTGCAGGAGAAGTTCCTGCAGGAAATGGGCACCCGCTTCGTGTTCCCGGCGGATGAGTTCTACTGCCTGTCCGGCCTGCCCATCCCCGAAGACGAGGAATACGAGGATTATCCGCAGATCGAAAACGGCGTGGGCATGCTGCGCATGTTCGAAACGGATCTGATGTATGCCGCCGAGGATGAACCGGTAGCCGAAACCCCGCCCCGCAGGCTCTGCATCGCCACCGGCACGTCCATCGCCCCTTTCCTGCAGCGTCTGGCTGACCGGTACGCGCCCAAGGGCACCGTCGTCGAAGTGCGGCCCATCGTCAACCATTTCTTCGGTGAATCGGTGACGGTCGCCGGCCTCATCACCGGTCAGGATCTGGTTTCCCAGTGCAGGGACGTCAAAGCAGACGCCATTCTCATCGTGCGGAGCATGATCCGCGCGGAGGGGGATCTGTTCCTGGATAACATGTCCGTCGAGGAGGTGCGCAAGGCGCTGCCCGCCCCCCTCTTTATCACCGAAAGCACCGGTGAAGGCTTCTGGCGCGCGATCTCCGGTCAGCTTGAAATTCCTCAGGCATGACCGTCCGAAATGGAGGATTTACAAAATGGCCAAGCCCCTTGTTGCCATCGTGGGCCGTCCCAACGTTGGCAAGTCTACTTTCTTCAACCGCATCACCGGCAAGCGGATCTCCATCGTGGAGGATACCCCCGGTGTCACCCGCGACCGCATCTATGCGGACGTGGAATGGCAGAACCGCCGCTTCACCATGATCGACACCGGCGGCATCGATCCCCGGAGCGAGGACGTGCTGCTCAGCCAGATGCGCCATCAGGCGGAAATCGCCATGGACACCGCGGACGTCATCTGCTTCTTCGCCGACGGCCGCGACGGCCTGACCGACGATGACCGCGAGGTGGCCAATCTCCTGCGCAAGACCAAGAAGCCGCTGATCCTGGTCATCAACAAGGTCGACCATATCTCCATGGTGGACAATATCTACGAGTTCTATGAGCTGGGCCTGGGCGATCCCATCGCCATCAGCGCCGCGAACATGATGGGCCTGGGCGACCTGCTGGAGGCCATCTGCGAGCAGCTGCCGCCCCAGACCAAGGATGAGCTGGAGGAAGAGGAGCATGTACTCCAGCTGGCCGTGGTGGGCCGTCCCAACGTGGGCAAATCCTCCCTGGTGAACAAGCTCCTGGGCCAGGAGCGCACGATGGTTTCCAACATCGCCGGCACCACCCGTGACGCCATCGACACCAAATTCAAGGTCAACGGCACGGAATACAACATCATCGACACCGCCGGCATCCGCCGCAAGAGCCAGATCGAGGATGAATCCCTGGAGCGCTACAGCGTGCTGCGCTCCATTGCCGCCATCCGCCGCTGCGACGTGGCGCTGCTGCTCATCGACGCCAACGACGGCGTGACGGAGCAGGACACCAAGATCGCAGGCCTGATCCGCGAGGAAGGCAAGGCCGTGATCGTGGTGGTCAACAAGTGGGACGCCATCGAAAAGGAAACCGGTACCCTGGAGGCCTTCAAGAAGCAGGTGCTGGAAGATTTGAAGTTCATGGACTACGCGCCCGTGCTGTTCCTTTCCGCCAAGACTGGTCAGCGCGTGCATACCGTGATGGACATGGTGGATCAGGTCTGGGCGCAGGCGAGCAAGCGCATCCCCACCGGCATCCTCAACGACGTGCTCAACGACGCCACCGCCGACCTTCAGCCCCCGGCAACCAACGGCCGCCGCCTGAAGATCTACTACATCACCCAGCAGAGCACCTGCCCGCCCCTGTTCATTCTCTTTGTCAATGACGAAACGCTCATGCATTTCGCTTATGAGCGCTATCTGGAAAACTATTTCCGCAAGACCTTTGACTTTACGGGCACGCCCATCCGCTTCATCCTGCGCGAGCGGAAGAAGGAGAACTGAGCATGATGATTCTCAAAGCTGTTCTGGTCGCCGTCATTGCTTATCTGCTGGGCTCCATCTCTGTCGGCATGATTACCTCCAAGCTGCTTGGCGGGCCGAATCTGCGGGAGGTGGGCAGCGGCAATACCGGCGCCACCAACGCGCTTCGGGCCATGGGCCTCAAGGGCGGTATTATTGTCTTTGTCGGCGATATCCTCAAGGCCCTGATTGCCTCCATCATCGGCGGCGTCCTCCTTGGCTTTGACGGCAAGATGATCGCTGCGCTCTTCGTCATCATCGGCCACAGCTGGCCCTGCTTCTTCCAGTTCAAGGGCGGCAAGGGCGTTTCCTGCACCTGCGGCGCGATCTTCCTCACCTACACCTGGCAGGCCATCATCTGCTACATCCTGACCCTGACCATCATTGGCGTGACGAAGTATGTATCCCTGGGCAGCATCTGCCTGATGCTGATGTATGCTGCTGCGGTCATCCTGACCGAGGTTTTCACCGGCTTCCCCCATTGGTTTGCCATCCCCTGCGCCCTGTGCATGGCGGCGCTCGTCATCTGGCGGCACAAGGAGAACATCCAGCGCCTGCTGAACGGCACCGAACGCAAGCTGGGCGAAAAGAAGTGATCCATGCGCACGGGGAAACCTGTGCGCTTTTATGTTCAAGGAGGTTTCCCATGCTGAAGCATCAAGGAACGCAAAAACTCACCACGCCCCGTCTGACGCTCCGGCCCTTCACCGTCGATGATGCACCCGTCATGTTTGCTAACTGGGCCAGCGACCCGGAGGTCACGAAATTCCTCATGTGGCCGACGCACGCCAGTGCTGCAGTCAGCGCCTGGGTCTTAAGCGACTGGGTCAGCCATTATGCCGAACCTGACTATTATCAGTGGGCCATCGTCTATGAAGGCCAGCCCATTGGCAGCATCGCTGTCGTTGAGCACGATGACCGGGTCGGCAAAGCGCACATCGGCTACTGCATCGGACGGAGCTGGTGGCGGATGGGCATTGTCACCGAAGCACTCCGGGCCGTGATGGACTTCCTGTTCGACGAGGTGGGCTTTCAGCGGCTGGAGGCACGGCATGACCCGCGCAATCCCCATTCCGGCGCAGTGATGCAAAAATGCGGCATGAAGTACGAAGGCACGCTCCGAATGTCCGACTGGAACAACCAGGGCGTATGTGACGCCTGCTGGTATGCGCTGCTGAAGGACGAGCGGTAAAGGCGACGGATGAGCCATATTTTCCGGCAGGAACCTGCCTTCCAGTGTGATTTCGCTTGCAATCCTGCGCAAAATCAGGTAAAATACATGCTGTATTGATATGCCCATTTGAACGGAGGCAACGACTTTGTCCGACAGACTTTCCAAGATCCGCAACTTCTGTATCATCGCCCACATCGACCACGGCAAGTCCACCCTGGCGGACCGCATCCTGGAGATGACCGGCGTGTTCGAGAAGCGCGAGATGACCGAGCAGATCCTTGACTCCATGGAGCTGGAGCGGGAGCGCGGCATCACCATCAAATCCAAGGCCGTCAACATGCAATACAAGGCAAAGGACGGCGAAACCTATACGCTGAACCTGATCGACACCCCCGGCCATGTGGACTTCACCTATGAAGTCAGCCGTGCGCTGGCCGCCTGTGAAGGCGCGCTGCTGGTGGTGGACTCCACCCAGGGCATCGAGGCACAGACGCTGGCCAACGTCTATATGGCGCTGGACGCAGATCTGGAAATCATCCCCGTCATCAACAAGATTGATCTGCCCAGCGCCCAGCCCGAGGAGGTCAAGGCGGAGATTGAGGACGTGATCGGTCTGGACGCCTCCTATGCGCCCTGCGTGAGCGCCAAGACCGGATTGAACATCCAGGACGTGCTGGAGGCAGTGGTGGAGTATGTGCCCACTCCCAAGGGTAACGAAAACGCGCCCCTGCAGGCGCTGATCTTCGACGCCTTCTACGATAACTACCGCGGTGCGATCTGCTTCGTCCGCGTGAAGGAAGGCACGCTGAAGGCCGGCATGCGCATGAAGCTCATGGCCACCGGCGGCGAATTCGACATCGTGGAGGTCGGCACCTTCAATCCCGGTTATCAGGCCTGCGCTGAGCTCAAGCCCGGTGATGTCGGCTATGTGGCTGCCTCCATCAAGGATGTGCGCGAGACCCGCGTGGGCGATACCATCACCAATGCGGCCCGTCCGGCAAGCGAACCCCTGCCCGGCTACCGGCAGGTGACCCCCATGGTCTACTGCGGCGTGTATCCTGCCGACGGCGCGGACTACCCTGCCCTCAAGGACGCCCTGGAGAAGCTGCGCATGAACGATGCTTCCCTCTCCTTTGAGCCGGAAACCTCCGTAGCCCTGGGCTATGGCTTCCGCTGCGGCTTCCTG
>JAFQIB010000079.1 GCA_017397765.1 Clostridia bacterium
CTAGCGCAGCTCATTGCTTGCATTGAGCAAGCGTAGCCAGCGCCGAGCTTGTCTCGGTGATGGCCGATACTGTTGTTAGCCAAAGCGGGGAGCAATCTATGATTGCGACTCGGACAGCTGGATTCGCGAAGGGCTTGAAAACCTTGAGCGAAGACGGAGGGAGTTCTTGAGCCGCTGTTCACACCAGCCGCAAAAACACCAGCATCAGACACTTGCTTGCTCCGTCCAATCCCAGTTTGTCAAGCTAATCCATCGGAGCATACACGCGGTTTTTCTGTGGGCGCGCAATGCTCTGTTCTGTGAGCAAGAATAAGTTCATCCGCAATTCATCGCTGTTTCATGCAGGCGACATATTCCTCTGCTATCCTGAGGCTGTCAGAAAGGAGGAACCCCTGTGAAGAATAACCGGCTGGCTGACGCCGTTCTGGTCGCTGCATTGCTGCTGGCGTATGTTCCCGGTCTGGCAGACAACGAGCTGCCTGCCGCCGCGCCTGCCGCCCTGATCGCCCCTGTACCGTCATCTTTTGAAGTACCTCCTGATGATCCAGCCGAAAGGCTTTGACAATATACATCCTCCCCCCCTTTCCGGGAGCTGCGCGTGCTGCGCGGCTCCTTTTGCGGTTGACGGAAACGGCGGAGCATGCTATCATGATGAAAAAGGAGCGTGAACCCCATGTCTGTCCTGCTCACCGGCTTTGATCCCTTTGGCGGCGCCAGCGTCAATCCCTCCTGGGAGGCTGTTTCCCTTGTCCCTGATACGGTTGCCGGGCATACCGTGCATCGGCTGCAGCTGCCTACCGTGTTCGGGCGGGCTGCCGACTTGCTTCGCAGCGAGATCGCCCGGCTGCAGCCGGATATCGTCATCAGCTGCGGCGTTGCCAACGGCCGCACCGCCGTCACTCCGGAGCTGGTGGCCATCAATTACCGCTATGCGTCCATCCCGGACAATGCCGGGCAGCACTATACCGGGCAGCGGATCGACGATGCCGCCCCCGCTGCGCTGATGACCCGGCTGCCCGTCCACCGGATGATCGACGCCGTGAAGGCTGCGGGCATTCCGGCCTCGCTGTCCCTCTCTGCCGGCGCATATGTCTGCAACGACGTGTATTGGGCGTTGCTGGCCGGGGAGGCTGAGCTGGGCCATAAGGGATTGTTTATCCATGTACCGGGCACAGAGGCTGTCGACTCCGCTCAGGCTGCCCGGGCGATTGCGCTGTGCCTGGAAACGGCGCTGCACGAATAACATCATATTCCTCGGGGGATGCTTGGCGTGAGGTGATTTCATGCGCAGAGAGCATCCCCTTTGGCGTGGCTTCTGGCTGGCGGCAGTGATGGCTGCCGGCCTTGTTTTGCTGCCCTTTGCAGATACGCTTGGCCCCTTCCGGCTGGATCGCAGGCTCCTGGCCTATGCCGGAGCAATCGCAGCCGGGAGTCTGCTGGGCGCCGTCCCGGCCCTGCTGCGGCAGTTCCTGCGGAAGAAGCCCCGTCCGCCGCGCGTTCCCTTTCCCTGGCAGCGGTGCCTGCGGGGCTTTCTGTGCGGACTGGCCCTGGCCCTTGCCCTGGGGCTGGCCGGGGACGGGCGTATCCTGCCGGCGCTGCTGACCGGCTCTGCCGGCGGCTACGGCTTCTGCCTGGCAGCGCTGATCTCCGGCTTCATCACGGTCCGTATCATGGGGAGGGCACGCGCATGACGGCTTATCTGTTTCCCGGTGTGCTGGGCCTGCTCACCGGCCTGCTGCTGCGCTGGAACGGCTTTTCCCGCCCCGCACAGACCCGGCTTGCCCTGGGGCTGAAGCGGTCCTGTGCGCTGCGCTCCGCGCTGACCGCACTGGGCTGGGGCATGGCCGGAACGGCGCTGCTCTGCTGGCTGGCGGTGATCGACGTGGATCAGATCGAGGTGCTGCCCCTGTCCGCAGGCGCGCTGGTGGGCGGATTGCTCTTCGGCGCTGCTGCCGGTCTTTGCGGCTTCACGCCGACCACCGCCTTTGCCGGGCTGTCCACCGCGCCCCTGGAAGCCCTCTGCGTGCTGGCAGGCTGCTTTGCCGGAACCTGGCTGCTGCCGGAGCTGGACAGCCTGCTGTCGCCCCTGCGCACCGCCGCGCCCTATTCCGCAGCAACGCTGTTTCAGGTCACGCTGGACGAGCCCTGGCTGCTGGACGGCGGCTTCCTGGGGCAGGGCTGCGCCGGGCTGCTGCTGGCTGCCATCGCCATATGCATCCCCGCCCCCAGGCCGATCCTCCTGACGGATATTCCTGCGCCGGAAGAAATCCCGGCAGCAGAAATCAGCGCCTCCGCCGGGGAATCACAGCTGACCGATCCCGAGGTGGAAAGCGAACCGGCAGATTCGCCCGCATCATCGGAGCTGCCTGATCCCGAGGTAACTGCATCGCCGGTTGATGCAGACCCGGCTGACCCGGCAGCCGAAGCTGCCCCGGAGTCAAGCAGCGAAGTCGCCGCACCTCCGGCGATTCCAGGCGATTCCCTCAAGGAGGAGGCGCCGCTTGCAGCACAACCCCCTTTTGTCGCCCTGCTGGAGGGCGAAGAACCGCTGATCGTGGATACGGCGCTGGATGAAGACGATCCGGACAGCGCCGCCTTGCCGCCCGAGCCGGACGACGCAGATCCACCAGAAAAGGCAAAATAGGGATTGCTCTTCCGTTCGAATTATGCTACAATCCCGTTGACTTCAACCGGGAGGAAATACCGATGATAACACTTCTGTTGGCCGTGATCTACGCAGCCTTTATCAGCCTGGGTCTGCCCGACGCGCTGCTGGGCTCAGCCTGGCCCATCATGCACGCCGAAATGAACGTCCCCCTGTCCTACGCCGGCATCGTGACCTTCGTGATCGCCATGGGGACGGTGGTATCCTCCCTGATGAGCGACCGGCTGACGCTCAAGCTGGGCGCCGGTAAGGTGACGGCCCTGTCCGTATCGCTGACCGCGTTGGCCCTGCTGGGCTTCTCCTTCTCCGACCGCTACTGGATGCTGCTTGTCTTCGCCATTCCCTACGGCCTTGGCGCAGGCAGCGTGGATGCGGCGCTGAACAACTATGTAGCCCTGCACTATTCCTCCCGCCACATGTCCTGGCTCCACTGCATGTGGGGCGTGGGCTGCTCCATCGGCCCGGCCATCATGTCCTGGGCGCTGCTGGGCAGCGATGCCAACTGGCCCCTGGGCTACCGGGTCGTCGGCCTGATGCAGCTGGGGCTGACCGCGCTGATCCTCTTCTCCCTGCCGCTTTGGAAAAACCGCCCCGACGCCCCTGCCAGGGATGCAGCCCCTGCCAAGCCTCTGCCCCTCAGGACGCTGATCTCCCTGCCCGGCGCAAAGGCGGTTATGCTCACCTTCTTCTGCTACTGCGCCATTGAGTCCACCGCCGGGCTCTGGGCCAGCAGCTATCTGGTGTACCATCATGGCCTGGACGAGGAAACCGCTGCCGCCTGCGCAAGCCTGTTTTTCATCGGCATCACCGCAGGCCGCGGGCTGAACGGCTTCATCGCCGAGCGCTTTTCCGACGAGGCCCTCACCCGGGCAGGCTTTGCCCTCATGGCGCTGGGCCTCCTGGTGCTGCTGGTGCCGCTAGGCCGCATCGCCGCCATGGCCGGGCTGATCATTCTGGGGGCCGGCTGCGCGCCGGTATATCCCTGCATCATCCACGCCACGCCCATCCGCTTTGGCCGGGAGCGCTCCCAGGCCTTCATCGGCGTACAGATGGCCAGCGCCTATATGGGCACCACGCTGATGCCGCCGCTCTTCGGCCTGATCGCCAATCACATCTCCGTCGGCCTGTATCCGGTCTTCATGGCAGTGCTGCTGGTGCTGATGGCCTGCATGCATGAACAGGGCATCCGGATTGCCAACCGTACCGGCGAAAAATAACTATCGAGGCGTCCTCCCTGACGGGGGACGCTTTTTTGCTGTCCGCCTCGCTGCTTGACGCACCCCGGAAATCATGATAGGATGGGTAAAACCATTTTCATCAAGGAGGAGTACGATGTATCAGCTGGCCGAATCTGCCGTGACTGCCCTCAGGGCCCGCGGCCTGACCTGCGCCGCCTGCGAAAGCCTCACCGGCGGCATGATCTGCGCCGCGCTGGTGGATGTTCCCGGCGCATCAAAGGTGCTCCGGGGCGGTCTGGTAACCTATCAGACGGATACCAAGACGCTGCTGGCAGACGTTCCTGCGCCGCTGATTGAGGAGCAGGGCGTGGTCAGCGCCGAGGTGGCCCAGGCCATGGCTGCGGGCACAAGGGCAAAGCTGGGCGTGGATATCGCCGTCAGCGCCACCGGCATGGCCAGCCCCGGCGAGGCAGGCGATCCCCCGGCGGGCACTGTGTTCGTCGGCGTTTCCACCAGCGCGCACACCTATGCGATCCCCCTGCAGCTGACCGGCAGCCGCGCGGAGATCCGCCGTCAGACCGTTCGGGAGGCCCTGCGCGCCCTCCTGCGGGAAGCAAGCATTTGATCGGGGAGGCACTTCCATGGCTTATAAACCGCTGTTTTTGCTGCTGTTCACGCTGACGCACCTGTTTGAGCTGGCACTCCACCTGGTGCAGGCCCGCAGTGCAAGCAATCCCACTCCCGCCAATGTGGCGGACGTCTATGATCCGGACACCTATCAGCGCTGGCGCAGCTACCACGGGGAAAAGAACCGCCTGGCCATCCTGCGCACCCTGGTCAGCTGGGTGCTGACGATGCTGCTCTTATCCCTGAACCTGCACGCCCGGGTTGCGGCGCTGTTCCCCGACACCGTGCTGATGCAACTGCTGGGCGTGGTGTTGTTCCAGACGCTGGCAGAGACGCTGGTTTTCCTCGGCTTTGCCTGGATGAACACCATGGTCATCGAGCAGAAGTACGGCTTCAACCGCGCTACCGTCCGTACCTTCGTGATGGATCAGCTGCGCGCTCTGCTGCTGGAGGTGCTCCTGGGCACGATCCTGATGGGCCTGCTGGCCTGGCTGCACCTGTCCATGGGCGACTGGGTGGTGGTGCTCTTCACCGGCGCGGTGTTCCTGCTGACGCTGGCGATCTCCTTCCTTTACGGGCCGGTCTTCAGCCGGATGGGCAACAAGTTCGCGCCGCTGGCGGAGGGCGAGCTGAAGGAGAAGCTGATGGCGCTTTTGACAAAGCACGGCTATCAGGTCAAGGCCATCGAGGTGATGGATGCCTCCCGCCGCACCACCAAGCTGAACGCCTATTTCACCGGCTTTGGCAAGCTGAAGACCATCGTGCTGTACGACAATCTGCTTCAGGCCATGACGCCGGACGAGATCTGCGCCGTCTTTGCCCACGAGCTGGGCCACGGCCTGAACCGGGATGTGCTCAAGCAGCAGTGCATGAATCTGGGCAATCTGCTGCTGATGGCCATCGCCGTCTGGCTGACCGTCCGCACGCCGGTGATGCATACGACCTTTGGCTTTGCGGGGGTCAATTACGGCTTTGCCTTTGTCCTGCTCTCCGGGCTGCTGGGCCTTTTGCAGCCGCTGACCGGGCTGGGCATGAACGCCTATTCCCGCCATGCGGAATACCGGGCGGATGCCCAGGCTGTCCGGGAGGGCTTCGGCCCGGCTCTGACCGGCGCGCTGAAGAAGCTGGCCCGGGAGAATTTCTCTAACCTCGCACCTTCCCCGCTGCTGGTGCTGCTGGAATACAGCCATCCGCCGCTGAGTGAGCGCATTGCCGCCATTGAAAAGGCACTGAAGCATTGATCTTCCGAGCGATCCGCCCGCCGGGGCAGGTCGCTTTTTCCCTGCCGCCGCTCCGCCTGCCCGATCTGTCCATGCGCTGAAAAAAAAGTGCTTCGAAAACGATTTATTCTCCTTGACAATGTTGACATTGGGCGATATAATGTCCATAATGGAAAATGTTTTATTTGGTCGCCAAGGAGGCTGAACGGCTATGGAGTCCTACCTGTTCAAGAATGTCGAAGCTGCTGCTGATACGCTCGTCGTAGAGGGCTGGCACAAACCCGGTACGCTGACCCGCTCCAGCGGCGCGTGGATTCATGCCGCCGGCACTGCCATGCTGGAAAAGGGCGAGCATCCCCTCAACTGCCACGATCAGTGGGTATGGTTTGCCGTGGAGGCGGGAGAGCTGACGCTCCGCTGGCAGAACAACGAGCTGAAACTCCAGGCCGAGGACACCTGCTTCCTGCCTGCCGGCGAGCATGATGCATACTTGGAGATTGCAGACCAGGCCCGCGTGCTGTGGGTTGCCCTGGAGGGCAATCTGGCTCCTATGGTGGTGCGCAAGATGGGCGCGCTGCTGCACATGCCCCTGCGGCAGGGGGCGCTGCCCAGCCAGATGTATCTGGCCAAGCAGATCGTGCAGGTGATGGTGCGCCACTCCGGCACCGCCGACGCCACCTACCAGCTCCAGCACCTGATGTACGGCATGCTGGCCAGCCACTGGGGGCAGCCCGTCGCCATGGATGCAATGCTCTCCCATGAGATCGCCAAGGTGGTGGACACCCTGCGCGCCAACCAGTACCGGGATAATTTCTCCCTGGCAGAGATGGCTGCCATCTCCCGCATGCCCATGGAGACCTTCCGCAAGCGCTTTGTCAGCGAGGTGGGCATGCCCCCCCTGTCCTACGTTCTCCACTGCAAGATGGAGCGCGCCAAGGAGCTGCTGCGCGAGGAGGGCCATACCGTGCGCCAGGCCGGCATTGAGGTCGGCATGCAGGACCCCTACCACTTCTCCAAGCAGTTCAAGAACATCGTGGGCATCAGCCCCTCTGCTTTCATGAAGCAGGCCGCCAAGCCGGATGCAACCATCCGCGGCAGCATGAAAAAGTGATTTCCCGGGCCGTGCCGCTCCTGCACGGCTCTTTTTTTGTCCTGCTTCATGCCAAGATACACATCCTTTGGGGATCTTACTTTTTCGTTACTTACGAAAATTTAGCAACTGTCTTTTCCGGTGCTTCATACGACCATTTTTCCCTTTCGGCCGGCTGCGAACATGCACGAACGTGCATGTTTATGCACTATATTCATATTTGTAAACAGCCAGAAAAATGCAATTCCGACTGTCCACATGAATATCCACAAAGCAGTGCATTGGGGATATCCATTGTGGACAGGCTGTGGATAACCAGGCATAACCAGCCGTAAACTGCGATATTTCGCCACTTTATCCGGCATTTTTTGTGGATAACCCTGTGGAAACTGTGGATGAATACGCTCTTTGGCTGTGCATAAAAACGATTTATTACGATGAATAAGCATTCCCAGCCGGATTCTTCAGCGAACATTTTCGCCGGCGGCACTGTTCATTGTATGCATCTGCATTGTATACACGAAGGAAATCCTGCAAGGCATAGGGCTCCTGACTGGTTCATAGGCTGTTCCAGGGAGGAATCTGCCATGAAAGCTTCAGGAAAGCCGCTTATGCCCCGTCAGAAAGCCGAACATACCGTGACCCTTGCCGCTGCGCTGCTGGTGCTGCTGGGCGGCTTGCTGGCCATCGCCGCATGGCGGCGCACAGCTGCAGCCCCCATGCCGAGGCCCGCTCCCATGCCCGCACCAGCCCCCGCCTTCACCCCCGCCCCCGGCCCACTCAGCGGATTGACCATCCTGATCGACCCGGGACACGGCGGCTATGACGGCGGCGCCCGCTGCCGGGACAGCGGCACATGGGAGAAGCACATCAATCTCTCCGTTGCCCTGCAGACAGAGCAAGCCCTCCGGCAGCAGGGTGCGCAGGTCGTCATGACCCGCCGGACGGACGCAGATCTTTGCGAAGCGGAGCGTCCCGCCGGGCTGACCAAGAAGCGGCAGGACATGCAAAACCGCATCCGCATCGCCCGGGAGGCGCAGGCAGATCTCGTTCTCTCCATCCACATGAACGAATACCGCGCCCGCACGGAATCCGGACCCCAGGTTTTCTACCGGGCAGGCTGCGACAGCGGACGGCTGCTGGCCGGCTGCATGCAGCAGGCATTGATCGGCCATCTCCAGCCTCAGCGGCAGCGCGCTGCCATGGCCGGAGATTATTTCATCCTGCAGCTGGATATCCCCTCGGTGCTGATCGAATGCGGCTTTCTCTCCAATCCCCGGGAGGAGGCACTGCTGCTGACGGAGGAATATCAGCAGCGCCTCGGCACAGCCATCGCAGCCGGCGTGGTAGATTACTGCCGGCTTGCCGCAGCGCAATAGCAGCCGGCTGCGGGGTCAATCTGGCGCGATGGCGTAGGGCTTCTTCCGCTTGGATTGACTCACGAAAAAAGTTCGAGCATCCGGCATTTGGATGCTCGTTTTCTGACGTGCCCCAGCAAGTGCAATCCACTGATGCTATGGAGATCATTGCGCTCGCAGCTAATGAGGGGAAAGTAGTTTATCTGACAAATTGGGATTTAGCGGGGCAATCGAGCCTGCTGCTGACGGCCTCATCCGTCACGGCTTACGCCGTTCCACCTTCCCCCGGGGGGAAGGTTTGGAAGCCCGTTCCTCTGGCTATTCCCATTCATTCCAGACTACCGTATATTCAAGCCGCATCGGCTGCAGCGAGACCTCAAAAGGAACAATGCGGCGATTTTGCAGAGGATTGCTTCCGCATATAGCGGAAATTCAAGCAATCCTCTGCAATCGAGCCGCCTCGAATGCAGCCGCCACTACGCCCACTCAGGAGAACGGAGGGGGGCCGGGGGGAAGCTGTTTTTGCTTCCCCACGGCGGCTTTGTGCGCGCGGGTCGATGACCCTTCGACGCGCGAAAGTGGCTACCGAGCTACGGTGCAGTATTGCTTCTGAATAAAAGCAATCGGACGTTCATGCTACAGGGGTACTCCCTCAGTCAGCCGCAAGCGGCTGCCAGCTGTCCGAGTCGCAATCATAGATTGCTCCCCGCTTTGGCTAAAAACATGCCACTGGCATGTTTTCTTAACGCGTCGCGCCTCGGGAGGGTGCCTACGTCTGTACCACAGCTTGTCAGCTTCTATGCCGCATGTTCCATATTGTTGCAAGAAAGTCGGCCAACAGGCTCCCTCTCGAGGGAGCTGGATTCGCGAGGGGCTTGAAAAGCCGCAAACGAAGACTGAGGGAGTTCTTAAGCTGCTGTACACACCTGCTGCAAAGTCACCGCCCCCCACGCCCGCTCGCCTTCGTCAAATTCCAGTTTGTCGCTTTCATACCAATCGTTACAGTACAAAAAACAGCAAGCCTTGCTCAGCTTGCTGTTTTGTCTAATACGCTGCTTATTCGCTGCATATCAGCGCCCAGCCCTGTGGCGTACGAAGGACAAGTACCCCCCTTCCGCCCCATTGACCCGGGGCTTCTCATAGCTCGACGCCGTTCCCCCGAAGATCGCGCCGGAAGGCCTCCGGCAGCTCTGCGGTAAAGGTCATCCGCTCGCCGCTGGCGGGATGGGTAAAGGTGAGAGAGTAAGCGTGCAGCATCAGCCGGGATACCTTCGCGCCCTTGGGCGAGCCGTAGATCGGGTCGCCGCAGACGGGGTGGCCGATGTGCTTCATATGTACGCGGATCTGATGCGTCCTGCCCGTGAGGATGTGCACGTCCAGCAGCGTCACGCCGCGGCCCCTTTGCAGCACCGTCCATTCGGTGATGGCTTCCCGGCCTTCTTCATCCACGGCCATTTTCTTGCGATCCTTTTTGCTGCGGGCAATGGCGGCCTCGACCCGCCCGGCGTCCTCCCGGAGGTTCCCCTCCACCAACGCCCGGTAATGCTTTTCCATCGAGCGGGCGGAAAGCTGCTCGGAAAGCGCCAGCTGGGCCGCATCGTTCTTGGCCACCAGAAGCAGTCCGCTGGTGTCCTTGTCCAGCCGGTGGACGATCCCCGGCCGCAGCTCGCCGCCGATGCCGCCCAGGCTGTCCAGATGGTGCAGCAGCGCATTGACCAGCGTACCGTCCTCATTGCCGGCAGCAGGATGCACCACCATGCCGCAGGGCTTGACCACCACCGCCAGATCCGCATCCTCATACAGGATGGTCAAGGGGATATCCTGGGCCTGGGGCACGGCAGGCTTGGGCGCAGGGACCGTCAGCACAATGGTCTGACCGGTCTTGGCCTTGAGTCCCGCCTTGGTGACCGCCTGGCCGTCCACCGTCACCTGGCCGTCCTCCATCAGCGCCGCCACCCGGCTGCGGCTGAGACCGCTCTGCTCCGCCAGCAGCACATCCAGCCTGCGCCCATCGGCGATGATCGTCATCACATTTGTTTCCATCCTGTACCTCTCTGTCCGGTGCAGGGTATCCTCATGCACCGGGCTTCCCTTTTTCCTTCCATTCTTCAGGCCGGAGCAGCAGACTGGCTGCCATCAGCGCCGTGCCGACGGTCAGCGCAGCATCCGCCACGTTGAAAATCGCAAAGTCCACAAAAAGGAACTCAAACATATCCACCACAAAGCCCCGCAGGAAGCGGTCGATCATGTTGCCGACCGCACCGCCCAGCATCAGCATGGCCGCCGTACGGCTGAGCGTCCCCAGGCGAACCCTGCGCAAAATCAGCCAGCCTGCCAGAATGCACACCGCCGACACGATCCCCAGCAGCCAGGACCGCCCGGAAAACAGGCTGAAGGCCATGCCGGTGTTCTCGGCATAGGTCAGCGCCAGCACCCCCGGGATGAGCGTCACGCTGCCCGTAAGGGACAGGCAAGCCCATTTGCTCACCTGATCCGCAATCACCGTCAGCACGGCGATCCACCAGTATTTCCGCATGCTTTACTCCAATCTTCTCTGCACGACGTTCACGATATCCGCCAGAAAATCCCCAATGACCGGGAGATTGCGCTGGGCCAGGTCCTGCAGCAGCCATACCAGCGCCGCGCCCAGGACCGTAAACCCAATGGCCGAGCCCAGCCCGCGGAGAATTCCTGCCGTAAAATGCATCCGGTAGAACGTTCTCCGGTTTTCCAGGAACCGGACATAATCCGGCAGATGCATCCTTTCCAGCGTCATGATATGCTCATCCAGCTTGTTCGCCATCCAGGCCGTCCATTCCTTCATGTCCGCCCTCCTTTTCTCAGGATGGGCAAAGCGCAGGCCTGTTATGCAGGCGAATGTCCCGCCTGTGCCTTTTGATTATACCACAGCATTGCCGCCCTTGCAATTCTGCCGATAATCGCTTATACTGTTTGCAGACAAAACAGTTTTAGGCACTGCCGACCTGCGAGAGAAAAGGAGAGACCCCATGAAAAAGCTGATCGTATGCCTGTTGATCGCCCTGCTGCTGGGCAGCTGCGCCTTTGCCGAGGGCAGCGGCCGCAAGACCGATTTCCCGGACAACACCTTCGTTGAGATGGACCCCACCTACATCACCGGCGTCACCCAGAAGGGCAATACCGTCCTCTTCAGCTACGACGCAAAGACCGAGGACGGCCAGACCTACAGCAAAAACGCACTGGTCTACCTCCCTTACGGCTATGACCCTGCGGATACCGCCACCCGCTACAATGTGCTCTATCTCATGCACGGCCACGGCGGCGGCTACACCACCTATTTCCGCGCGCCCGGCGCCTTCTCCAACATGAAGCTTGTGCTGGACGCGATGATCGAAAGAGATCACATCGATCCCCTGATCGTGGTTTCTGTCACCTACGCCGTCCCCGGCAAGGATGATTTCTGGTGCGCGGGCAATTTCTGGTATGAGCTGAACAACTACCTGATCCCAGCCTTTGAGAGCACCTACAACACCTATGCCGAGGACGTGACGCCGGAGGGCATCCGCGCCTCCCGCACCCATCGCGCCTACAGCGGCTTCTCCCTGGGCTCCGTTTCCGCCTGGGCGGTGTTTGAGCACAGCCTGGATCAGATTGCGTACTTCATGCCCTGCTGCGGCGGCGCCAGCTTCGGCAATGATACGGCAGCGGCAGCTGTCCGTCTGGCCGACGCTGTGGCCAAAGCCGGCTACACCAAGGATGATTTCTTCATCTACGCCGGCTGCGGCGGCGAGGGCGACGTCGGCTATCCCGGCATGACGGCGCAGATCAACGCCATGCGCGAGCTGACCGATACCTTCGTCTACTGCGAGAATTTCCGCGACGGCAATTTGTATTACACCCAGTGCAGCGGCGGCCACAGCACCAGAGCCGTGGAGCTGATCATGTACGGCGGATTACCCACCTTCTTTGACAAGTAAGGCCTCATGCGCATGACCCCTCCGGCGATGGCAGACAGGCCGCCGCAAGGTCCGCCGCCCTGAAGCCGGTATTCTCCTGATACAACAGCAGCTCCTGCCGTCCCCGGCAGGAGCTCAGACCATCAACAAACTCCGGGAGGCGTCGGAGGGCTCGTAAGCCCTTCGACTTTAGATCGAAAATCGGCGAGCCCCTTCGGGGCGGTTAAACGGGGCGAAGCCCCTGTGCGGCGATTTTCGCGCTTTTCCGTTAGGAAAAGCTTCCTTACACGAACGAACGGCCGGGAGAACGACTTGTCGTTGCACGAGGGAGGCGCTCGCGCCGACTAGCGAGAGCAAATGCTTGCATTTGCCGAGCATAGCCAGCGCCGGGCTTGTCCCGGTGATGGCCGA
>JAFQIB010000080.1 GCA_017397765.1 Clostridia bacterium
CCATCACCTTGTTGTCAAAGTCGTCGCCTCCCAGCTGGGTGTCCCCGTTGGGGGAAAGCACTTCGATGATGCCGTCGCCGATATCGATGATGGACACATCGAAGGTGCCGCCGCCCAGGTCATAAACCATGATCTTCTGAGGTGTGCCATTATTGAGGCCGTAAGCCAGGGCCGCGGAAGTAGGCTCGTTGATAATACGCTTGACGTTCAGCCCGGCAATGCGGCCGGCATCCTTGGTGGCCTGGCGTTGAATGTCGTTAAAATAAGCAGGAACGGTGATCACCGCGTCGGTGACCTTCTCGCCCAGGTAGGCCTCCGCATCCTCGCGGAGCTTACGCAGGATCATCGCGCTGATTTCCTGCGGGTTGTACAGCTTCCCGCCGAGCTCCTTGCGCCAGTCGGTGCCCATATGGCGCTTGATGGAGGCCACCGTACGGTTCGCATTCACAGCCGCCTGCCGCTTTGCCGCCGTACCGACCAGCCGCTCGCCGGAATCGGTGAATGCCACGACGGAGGGCGTGGTGCGCTCCCCCTTATCGTTGGGGATGATCGTCGCTGTACCGCCCTCCACCACGGCGACGCAGCTGTTGGTCGTGCCAAGGTCAATGCCGATAACTTTGCTCATAGGTATGACGTCCTTTCTGATCGGTACGGGGCCTCCGGTGGGCAGGGCGCTGCCCTGCACCTGCGCAGGGGCGTTACGCCCCTGCGAACCCCTTTTCGCGATCCTGGTGATCTGTTCCTTTGGAATTGTGCGCGCGTGAAGCAGGGGGCACGGCCCCAGGGCGTCCTCCCGCGCTCGCAATCGCGCGGGCTGCTTGTTGCACGAGTCTGCCGCGTTTTCGCTTGTGTACACATTGTTGGTTGAGCTTCGGCTCGTCTCCCCTGCTCCCGCCTCGCGTCGCGCATGCTGATCCCCTTCCCCAATCGGGCAGGAGGCGACACGAATAAACGGGTCGAAGGCCCCTGCGGAGAGGTACGGGAGCATGTCGGGCGGATGTGCCGGATACATGCTTCTATGCAGCCCGCGCGATTGCGAGCGCGGCAAGGCGCACCCGGGCACAGCTCCACGCGGTAGGGGTATGGAGAAAAGGTCAACTCAATCGCGAGAAAAGAGGTCGAAGACCTCAGCAGCAGAGGATTCGCGGGCCAAAGGGGCAGCACAGCTGCATCATGCAGCAAAGATAGCACAGCCGCGTCGGATCGAAGTAGGAGGCGGCCTGACCGCCTGCATTCTGCTGATAGGTCTGGCCTGCCTGCCGGTACTGGCGCAGCAGCGTTGTGTACAGCGTATTGCCGGGGTCCATCTGGCAGGCGCGGGTCATATGCTCCACCGCCTGGATGGTGTTGCCTGCGCCGTGATTGGCCACGCCGGAGAGATAATACCAGCGGGCGTTGCGCTGGGTGCTGACCACGTTCTGCAGATGCAGGATGGCGGAATTGTAGGCCCGCTGCTGCATATCGCGGATGGCCTGGCGCACCAGCTCGGAGTCCCCCGGCTGCTCGGTGGGCGGCGGGACCTGCGCGGTCTGAAAGCCGCCGAAGCCGAAGAGATCCTCGAAGCCGAAGCCGCCGAAATCGCTCTGCCAGCCTCCCTGATGGCCGTAGCCGCCGGAGTAGCTGCCGGACTGCTGGCGCTGCCCGTAGGGATTCCCCTGCTGGCTGCTATAGCCGCCGTAGCTTTGCCCGCCGTAGCTCTGGCCGTAGGGATTGCCGCCATAGGGATTCTGCTGCTGACGCTTCTGGTATTTCTCCGGGTTCATCAGCATATCGTAGGCTTCGTTGAGCTCGTTCATCTTCTTGGCTGCGTTGGGATCATTGGGGTGCAGGTCAGGGTGGCACTCCTTGGCCTTGCGGCGGTAGGCGCGCTTGATCTCCTCCTGCGTGGCGTTTTCCGATACGCCCAGCAGCTGATGGGGATTATTCACCATGAGCCTTCACCTCGCTTTCCTTTTTCATATGCTTCTTCTTATCCTTCTGATAAAGCTTTGCCTGGTAGACCTGCCAGACGCCGGAATAGAGAATGTTGCGCAGGATCGTTTCATCCTGAATCAGGGGCAGCCGTTCAAAGGCCGCGGAGGCGTCGCCCAGCAGCAGCTCCAGTGTTTCCCGCATTTCCTCCGGCTTTCTGTCCATCAGCACCACCGGATTATAGCTGCCTTTTCGGGCGTCCTTCTCATAGTCGCACACCGCATCCATCATATAGATGAACCGGCCCAGCGAATATCCGAAGGCCCTGAGGGCATAGGCCCAGTAGTCCTCCGCCATGACGAAGAGCTCCGCCATGAGCTCGCCGAAGCATTTCGCCGCCGCATCCGGGGACGAATCCCGCTGCCGCTCCACCTCGCTGAGCGCCGCAATGGATTTCTCAATGGCGCCGCACTGCCGGGGCCAGGCAGCCCGCACCCGCTCATAGGCCTTCTTCAGCCCTGCCGCTGCACCCCGGGCCGCCAGGTTCTTCTCGTCCTGCCAGTCGTCCATGAGCTTATGCCAGGTCAGGGCAACGGTCATGTCCGCCGCATATTCCGTGATCCGGGACCGCGTCCAGCCATGCTGCTTCACCGGATGCGGGAGGCAGCAGGCTTCGCCGCTTTGCTCCTCCGGCTCATAGAGCGAGGAGAGAAACATGGTCAGGAAGGTCAGATCGTAGGTCAGCGCCATGCGGGCCGCTTGCCCGTGGCGATCCCCCAGCGCATGGCAGAGGCCGCAGTAATGCGCCCGGTACCGCTGCTGATCCGCTTCCGGCAGATCGGTCAGGTTGGGAATCACATAGCCAAACATGTCATCACGCCTTCTGGTCAAACTGATGCCTGCACACCGGGCAGGTGATATGCTTCTCCCCGCAGCCTCGGCGCAGCCGCAGCCGGTTCTTGCAGCTGGGGCAGCGGAAATACTTGTATTCCTTCGTCCCCTTGAGCCGCAGGAAGAACTGCTTCACTTCCTTCTTCCAGTTGTTGAGGAAGTGCACATACTTCTGATTCTCCGCCTGCCGCTTGGACACATTCCGGCTGAGCATGCGGAACAGCGCATAGATATAAAGCGCATTGCCCGCCAGTCCCAGCAGCGGCATGCCCAGGAAGCTATTCACCAGCACCACAATCAGGCCCGTCATCAGCGCATGATAGCCCAGGTTGTCCACGCCGTTGCGGCCCTGCATGAAGCGGGCGACCGCCATCTTGATTCTCGTCCACATGGAAGCCATCCTTCTTTCTGCCCGGAGCTCCGGGACTTTGCCAATATACATTATAGAGTATATCCTGGATTTTTCAACCGAATATGAACAGATCGGCAAAGTGATTGAAAATTTTTGTTTCCCGGCTTATAATGAAAGCGCCTGCACAGCCCTCCGGATGTGCAGCAGCGCCTGATGCAGCATTGAGGAGAATCGCCATGCAGAAGATTGATCTGTCCGGGCTTTGGTCTGTTTATCTGGATGAGACCAAAGCCGCCGCGCTCCCTGAGAATTATCCCGATGAAATGACGCTTCCCGGCACGACCTCCGCCGCCGGTCTGGGCCCGGAGAACCCGGCCCGGGAAACCTATTTTCTCACCGACGCCCACAAATTCGAGGGCTATGCCTGGTTCATGCGCACCTTTGAAAGCGGCGACTGGCAGGATCTGCAGGTGCAGCTCGCCCTGGAGCGCACCCGCAAGACCACCGTGTACCTGGACGGTAAGATGATCGGCCATCAGGACAGCCTCTGCACACCCCACCGCTATCTGCTGACGGGGCTGACTGCAGGCGTCCACACCCTCGTCGTCCGCGTGGACAACACCGATTACCCCACCCGCGGCGGCCACCTGACCAGCCAGGACACCCAGTCCAACTGGAACGGCGTCACAGGCGAAATCAGCCTGACGGTGGCAAAGGCCATCGTCAGCCAGGTGCAGGTGTTCCCGGACATTGCGGGCGGCAGCCTCCGCCTCCGGGCGGACGTGCTCGGCGAGCACAGCGGCTTTGCTGCCGTGGCGCTGCCGGGACAAATGGAGCAGCTCATCCCCATCAACGACCGCACGCTGGAGGGCACGCTCCCTCTGACAGGCAGCGAAGCCCTTTGGGACGAATTCTCCCCCGCCCTGCACACCCTGTCCATCAATGTGGACGGCGACGTGTACGAAATCACCTTCGGCCTGCGCAAATTCGAGGGCAAGGGCCGGAGCCTCCTTTGCAACGGGCGGGAGGTATTTCTGCGTGGCAAGCACGACGGGCTCATCTTCCCCCGCACCGGCTATGCGCCCACCGACGTGGAAAGCTGGCGAAAGGTGCTGCAGACCGCCAAGGATTACGGCGTCAACCACTATCGCTTCCATACCTGCTGTCCGCCGGACGCGGCCTTCACCGCCGCCGACGAGCTGGGCATCGCCATGTCCCCGGAGCTGCCCTTCTGGGGGACGATCACCGAGGAGGGCGAGGAAGGCCACAACGCCAAGGAACGGATCTTCCTGTTCCTGGAGGGCTTTCGCATGCTGGGCGAGTACGGTCATCACCCCAGCTTCGTGTTCCTGTCCATGGGCAACGAGCTGTGGGGCAGCAAGAAGGCCTTGAATACCATGCTGGCTGAGTACCGCAAATTCGACCCGGACAAGCTCTATGTCTCCGGCGCGAACAACTTCCAGTGGGTGCCGGAGGTGTTGGAGGAGGAGGACGTCTTTGTGGGCGTGCGCCTCTCCGGCGAGCGGCTCATCCGCGGCAGCTACGCCATGTGCGACGCCCCCCAGGGCATCGTGCAGACGACCGAGCCGGAATCCATGACGAATTACGACCGCATGATCGCACCGGAGGTAGTCGAAGCTGCCAGCGGCGCGGCGGGCAAGATCGCCATCCAGTACGGCACGGGCGTGAAGTATGTGGACGCGGAATCCGCCCAGGCCTTCATCCCGGAGGTGCCGGTCATCAGCCACGAGGTCGGCCAGTATGAATTTTATCCGGACTTTGACGAGATCGAACAGTATACCGGCCCGCTGAAGGCCCGGAATTTCGAGGTCTTCCGGGAACGGCTTCAAGCTGCCGGGCTGTGGGCGGACCATGCGCGGTTCTTCCGCTGCGCCGGCCAGCTGGCAGTGGACTGCTACCGCCGGGAGATCGAGACCTTCCTGCGCACGTCAGAACTCAGCGGCTTCCAGCTGCTGGATCTGCAGGATTTCACCGGCCAGGGCACCGCGCTGGTGGGCGTACTGAACGCCTTCATGGAATCCAAGGGGCTGATCACCCCGGAGGGATGGCGGCAGTTCTGCGCCTCCACGGTGGTGCTGGGCGAGTTTGAGCGGTTCGTCCTCGCCTGCGGGGAAGAAGTTTGCTTCCGCGTCCGCGTCAGCGAATGTGATCCGCGCAGGGTGCATACCGCCGTCCGCTGCGAGCTGCTGGACGGGGACGCCGTCCTTTCGGCCCGGACCGTTCCCGTGGAGGCCACCGGCAAGCGGCTCTCCGCCCCGGTCAGCGTCTCTCTGGGACCGGTGCATACCCAGCCCTTCCAGACCCGCTGTCTCACCGTCCGTTTGACGCTGGAGGACGGCACGGTCAATCAGTATCCGCTGTGGGTATTCCCCCGCTATCCTGTGGAGATCACCCGCGAGGGCATCACATTGGGCAGCAAGCGCGTGGCGTTTGTAAAGTCCATCGAAGAAGCGAAGGCTTCTGCCGTGCCCGCCATCGTCATCCCGGACAGCGAGGGCAAGCTGCCCGCGACCTACGCCAGTGACTTCTGGTGCTATCCGATGTTCCGCTCCATCTCCGAGAGCATGGGCAAGCCCGTGCCCATCGGTACGCTGGGCCTGTGCATCGACGCGCAGCATCCCTGGCTGACCGGGTTTGCCCGGGAGGAGTACACCACCCCTGCCTGGTATCACCTGCTGCAGACCGCCCATTGCGAGACCGGCGATATGTCCGCCCCCGTCGTGCAGATGATCGACAACACCGAGCGCTGCCAGCGGCTGAGCCTCCTGTGGCTGCAGGAGGGCGTGCCGCACATGACCTTCCGGCTGTGGGAGGACGCTCAGGATATTTCCGTCCAGGCCTTTGCCGCCGCCCTTGCGGAGGCGCTGGCATGAAGCTGATCGCCCCGAATTATTATCCTTCCTTCCGCTGCATCGCCGACAAATGCCGCCACTCCTGCTGCATCGGCTGGGAGATCGACATCGACCCCGATACCCGGGCCATGTATCGGCAGCTTCCGGGCGCATTTGGGAAAAGGCTGAATGCCGCCATCGACGACAGCGGCGAGGTTTCCGTTTTCCGCCTCGGCCCGGACGAGCGCTGCCCCATGCTCAATTCAAGCGGCCTGTGCGACCTGATCACCGCGCTGGGCGAAGATGCGCTGTGCCAGATCTGCGCAGATCACCCCCGCTTCCGCAATGCCTTTGCGGACCACACGGAGATCGGCCTGGGGCTTTGCTGCGAGGCCGCCGCGATGCTGGTGCTGGCCCAGCAAGCCCCCATGACGCTGATCCTGCTGGAGGATGACGGTCAGGCGGATACGCTGCCCGAAGAAGAAGCCACGCTGCTGACGCTGCGGGACGAGCTGATCCGGTGCATGCAGGATGAATCCCGCTCCCTCAGCCAGCGTCTGCATGCGCTGCTGGATGCGGCAAACTTTGCCCTGCCCGACCGGGACTGGGCTGCCTTCTATCGCACGCTGGAGCGGCTGGACAAGCAGTGGGATGCAGCGCTTGATAAACTGCCCGACCGGCTGCCTGCTGCATTCCCCGCCCTGGAAGCACAGCCTGCGCTGGTGCGTGCGCTGAGCAATTTCTGCGTATATCTGCTCTACCGCCATCTGCCCGGTGCGCTGGAGGACGAGGATATCCCCGGGCGCATCGCCTTCTGCGCGCTGTCCGTCCGGATGCTGGCGGCGCTGTGCGCTGCCCATCCAGGCTGCACGCCGGCGGACTGCGCCGAATACGCCCGCATGTATTCCGCCGAGATCGAATATTCTGAGGACAATCTGGCCGCCCTGCTGGACGCGCTGTGGGAGGAATGATCCATGCCTGAGACACTTGCTGCTTTCCACGCCCGCGTGGACGGCTTTACCCGGAGCAGCCTGCCCCAGGAGGGCGGTCTCGTCACCAAGCCCCTGCTGACGGAGAAGATCGGCCCCGACGGGCGCATGCTGCCCTTCTTCGGCAACACCATGATCTACGATCTGCCCCAGGCTGCCAAGCTGGCCATCGCCCGGAGGCAGCTGCTCCTGCATCACCGGTGCGCCGGCATGCTGGCGGAGCCCATCACCCCGGCCACGCTGCACCTGACGCTGCACGACCTGCTCAACGGCACCGACGCCGCCGCGCTGGCAGCACCCGTCCGCAAAACAGGCGAGCAGGCCAGGGCGCTCCTTGCCCAGCTCCGGGCTGAGCATCTCCCGCCGGTGCATCTCACCTCCACCGCCGCCTTCAACATGGTCAACGGCAGTGTGGCGCTGGGCTTTACCCCGGACACGGAGACCGACTGCGCCGCCATCATGAACCTGCATGCCCGGTTTCAGGAGATCGTCGCGCTGAGCTATCCCCTCACCCCGCATGTGACGCTGGCCTATTACAGGCCCGGCTGCCACGACAACGCCGCCGTCGCTGCCCTGCGCGGCGCGCTTGAAGCCATCAACGCGCTGCCCCCGGTACAGCTCACGCTGGATCTCCAAAGCCTGTTCTACTGCACCTTCACGGACATGAACACCTATATTCCCGAGTGATATGCTGCCAAACGCAATGCCCCGCCTGCCAGAAAAAGCAGGCGGGGCTGTATTTCTATTCTCGGCCCAGGCAGAAACGCACTGCTTCTTTATCTGAGCAAACTTTGCTATCAGGCATGCGCTTACTGCTCAACGCATACATACCCGTGTTCCAAAGCCCAGCCGGATGCATAGCTGCCGGCAGAGGCGATGATGATCACGTTCGAATTGGCAAAAGCGTCAGCGGCAATACTCGTCACACCGTCCGGCAAGACCGCAAGCATCAAACCTTTGCAATCCGCAAAGGCGTTCGACCCGATCGTGGTTACACTCGCAGGAATCACGAGCTGCTGCGCCGCCGTACTCTGGAATGCATTGCTGTCAATCACCTTCAGTCCAGCCGGAAGCGTCAGGATACAATCCTTGCTGATCGAGGCGACGCCTTGTTCAATCACATCGCAGTTGGCGCAGATCACGAAACCGTCCTCTTCGGCAGTGGCAGCCTTCAAGTCTTCCACAGTCTTCATGTGGCCTGTAGCAGGCAGGGTTTCCCACTTTTCGATAACGGTGCCGCAGGTTGGGCAGGCCTGCCACTCGGTCGTACCATCCAGCGTACAGGTGGGTGGTACAGCCTCCTGTACAACGACCGTATGCGTGTCGCACGGCACCGTTGTTACAATCACCGCACAAGTTGCAGATAGGCCTGTATTGGTATCCGTGAACGTCACCGTAACCTCCCCGGCCCATTCGCCGGTCAGCCGCAGCGAAAGGGTTCTGCCGCCTTCCGGATCGCTTTCGGTCAGCGTCTCATTGTTCCAGGTCAACAGCTTCTCATCGCTGAAGGAAAAATTATTGCTCCAGCCCTGGACGTTATCAGGATAGAACGTAAACAGGGGCAGCACAGCAGACTCTCCATATGCCAGGTCAAACGGTCCATTGCTCCGGATCTCCGTGATTCCCTGGAAAACGTTCATGTACTTTTCCGCCCAGTATCCATCAGCCGTTTCCGCCCTCACCACGAAAGCCGTGGGCCAGTTCACCGTTAACAGGCCGTCCGCGTCAATGGTCGCATTGTTCTCGCCGCTTCCAAACTGAAGGCTCCATGTAACCTCGCTCTGCGGAATATCTTCAAGCAGATATTCGACGTTCAGGTCGATCGTCAGCGGCCCGCCGGACAGGTACATCCGCGGGCTTCCTCCCCGGATCGCAAGGGCCTCATGAACCTGCAGCGTGATCAAATCGCTTTCCGTGACATACAGGCCGTCTGCGTCATATATCCGCACACCAACCCGCACGTCACCGCCGCAGCGGGCAGTCACCAGACCATTTTCGTCAATGGCGACTTCATCCGTGAAAGTAAACCACTCAAGCCGATGGTTTTCCAGGTTGATACCCGTTACGCATTCCAGCTGAAGCGTGCTGTTCCTGCCGCCGGGCAGGCCCGCCCACAGCTCCCTGGTTTCATCGTAGCGGATCTGTACCGGGCCATTGCTCTGAATATGGCAGACCGCCGTCAAGCCGCCGGCGGAAACATAGCGGATGTCAGTCGTGCCGATCGCGCCGTCCGCCTCAAAACGGCCATCCTCCGTCAACCTTCCCAGACTGTCATCAGGGTTGTATATGCAGACAGCATCCATACAGCCATCCGGGGTAAAGATCAGTTCCGGCAGATCAATCACACTGCCCGGACCGGCAGATATCACGATCTCATTCCGCGCAAGCTGCATCCCTTCGGGACACGCATCGGTTACAGTCACCTCGGCAGACAGCTCAAGATGCTGCATGACGGTACAGGACAGCAATGCCGTTCCGACCGTGCCGGGAACAATCCGTCCGGTCCGGGGATCAACATACGCGATTCCTTCGTCACTGCTCGCCCAGACCGCATCCTCATGCCCGATGCACCCGTTCAGGCTGCTGTTGGCAAATGCAGCCAGCCATTGCGTCCCGGGGCAGATGTAATTGCCGTTAGACGGATAAAGCGTCTGTTCGTCAGCTGTGATGAAGCCGGGCCTCAGCGAAGGCCGCGCTGCCACATAGCTCAGACGGACCGTATGCGCCTTCAGCCAGCTTTCACAGTAGCTGCCGGCGTAGCAATAGACAATCACTTCCTCTGCGCCTGCGAAGGCGTCGTCTGCAATCGTAACAACGCTGTCCGGCACGATGACCAGCTGCAGCGCCGCTCCGCCCTCAAAGGCACGACTGCCGATTTCCTTGACGTCCGCCGTGATAACCAGCTGCTCGGCGTCGCCGTATGTCATCTCCGCAGTCAGCTTGCTGATCCCACTGCCGGTATACGCAATCTTTTCGCTGGAGACAGCGCTTGCCGGCCGGATCTCCGTGCCGCAGTCAAGACAGGTGACGCTGCCGATCACACCGTCGCTGACGGAATACGCGGGCTTGCACTCGCTCACGACGCCGATCGGGTGAGCGTCCGTATAGGGAACCCATGTCAGCACCGCATCAATGAACTCGCCGAATTCTGTCCACATGCTCTCGATGTAGTACACGGTTGCGGTGACGTTCTCGAAAACAGAGTTTTCTATCTCAGGGCAGCTCAGGAAGGTGATCTCTGCAAGCGCTGTACAGTTTTTGAACGCCCTGGGCCCGATGTTCTCAAGCGAACGGCCAAGGGAGACAGAGGTCAGATCCGAACAAGCGTCGAACGCATGCCAGCCGATCGTCTGCAAGGATTCCGGCAGGGACACCTCCGATACATGCTCAAACCCATAGAAGGCATAATCGCCGATATGGGTCACACCCTCCTCCACAACGATGCGCTGCACCTGCTTGCTCCAGCGCCAGTGCCATTGCGGTTCTGTGCCGACCATCGAATGATCCGTCATCGCCCCGCTGCCGCTGATCGTCAGCGTTCTGCCATCCTCGGAAACACTCCATGTGAGACCATTGCCGCATGTGCCGCTGGCGGGCAGCGTGGAAGGATCCATATTGATATCGCGGAATACGCCAGGCCGCGCCTCTTCGCGATCTGTATCCATCAGAAAACTTTCAACATTGGCGCCGCTTTCGGCGTAAATATACATCACATCGTTCATGCGCGCATTCAGCACCGCCCGCGTCCAGTTCGTGCCGTTGTCAGGTGTCAGTTCCGGATTCAGGATATACACGGACTTCAGGCTCTCACAGCCCCAAAGTGCAGAGTCACCAATGGTCTGCAGGGTCTCCGGCAGCACAATGCTTTCCAGCGCCGTGCAGCCCGCAAATGTATCGTAGGGCAAATGCACAGATGCAGCGGGAATATTCACGGTTTTGAGATTCTCATCGTCCTGGAAGATCCCGCGGTAAAACACAGCGTAATTGGCGAAATCCTTTGTCCATGCGATATTGTCCGACAGGCGAACGCTTTCCAGCGATGTGCAGTCCTTGAATGCAAAGGCCTGCACGTCCGTAACGGAATCGGACATAGTGATGCGTTTGACGTAGGGATTGCAGTTAAATGCATACTGATCAATCACCTCAACCGTATCCGGCACGGTGAATTCTTCATTTCGGCAGCCCGCCAGATAGCATTGCAGGTTCTTTCCATCCGCACTGTACAAAGCGCCGTTGGCATAGTTCACCGTCTTATTGCCATCAGCGATCTCGAGCTCAGCAACGTCAGCGTTGAAGAATGCGCCGTCCTCCACGGTGCATTCAGCAGGGATCTGCACCACGCCGATATCCTGACAGCCCGTGAAGGCATAGGCCAGTATTTTGCTGCAATCCTCGTGAACATTCACGATTTCCGCCGCGCGTCCGCCTGGATAGAATACCAGCTCCGCACCCTCGACGGCATACATATATAGTGCACCGTCATATATGAAGCCGCTGGCATTGCCATCCTCAAGCTCAATCCGCTCCAAAGCCTTCGCCCCCTGAATCGAGTCCCACACAAATGCGGTCTGTGCAGAGATGCTGATCACTTTGACAGACGGATTTTCAGTGAGAATCATTCGGGGCAGCAGCGCTACGGAGGCGGGAATATCCAGTCTTTCCAGCGATTGCGTTTCACCGAAGGCATAGGTGTTGATCCGTTCGAGTGTGCTTCCCAGATCGATCTGCTTCAGATACCTGTTCCCACGGAAGGATTGAGCATACAGCTCCTTCACCCCGGAAGGCAGCGTGAAGGACTCCCCTGCTTTCCGGGCGGGGTAGCGGATCAGAACGGACCCATCCGCACTGTAAAGCACGCCGTCAATGGATTTGATATATGGATTGCCGCCCGCAACGATGATCTCTGACAAAGCATCCATCGCGAGGAATTCGGTTTGGATATACTCCACCGTCGTCGGGATCTTCAGACTCTGAGTCGCCATATTCTCATAGCTCAACGTGCCAAAGATCCATTTTACGCCTTCTGAGATCACAACGTGCTTGACATTTGCCTCGATTCCTTCCAGATTCACAGCGACCACATCGTATTCAACGCCGTTCAGCGTAACGGATGCAGGAATTGTCACGCTGTCTGTCTCACGCATGAGTCCGTTCCCGGCAGCAGCCACAGCCTTCCTGTGCAGGCCGTCATTCTGAACGACTACATACTCGATAGGGCCGGCAGAAATCAGCTCCACCCCCAACGAAGTGGAAAAGTTCGGCTGGTATCCCCTGCCATTGTGCATTGCAGGCATTTCAAGCGCCATTTCTCCGGCAATATCCGGCACATATGCACCGGCAGAAGCCGCAGGCAGTTGATAAAGGTACATGAACCCGCTGTTCGCTGAAGTCAGAGGGCCATGGTTGCTGGCAAATTCGTTTCCCTTCAGATGATATGTATACCTGCAGCGGTAGTACAGCTCATCAAGACGGTTTACATTGTTGACCGCCACGGGGGTATATCCGTCTCCGCTGCCGTAGACACCATAGCTGAAATTTGTATTCAGATCGCTCCACGTAGGATCCGTCCAGTACCATCTGCCGTCATCCATCTGAAGCAGATTCCACGCGTGCATGAGCCAATCACCGGTATCACCCGTGTCGCCCCCGGAATAGCCGATTACGTAAACATTCGGCACGCCAAGGTAATTCATCAGCAGCTGATACGCTCTTGCATACCCCTCACAGACAGCCGAGTCATAAGCCGGGTCGAAAACGCCGATGATGGAATGCGCCCACGGAGACTCTTCCGGTTCGCCTGATGCGTTGTAGGCATAATCGATCTTCTGCGCCATCAGGTACAGGACTGCGGTGGCCTTCGTGTACCGGCTTGAACTGCCGGCGCAATAGGAGGCATACTGAGAGATACTGTTCTGGATTCGTGAATACAGCTTTGTGCGGTACTCGCCGGAGGCATACGCCTCCCAACTGCACAAATACAGCCAGCGCGACACCCCGTTCGTGACAAGCTGAACACCATCCGGCAGCCAGTAGTACAGCGGATGGTCCAGCCTGTATATGTGATATGCCCGCTCAATCTGCTCATCATCCAACGAGCATGCGGAGAGGTCGATGCTTGCATACGCGTATGCCACAGCCACATCCTCGGCCTCAAGATCCGCGCTGCTCTGCCAGAAGGCAGACGTCGCCTCATCAATGGCTTCGTACAGCAGCCGCATTTCTTCAGAGCCGATGTGATTCACAATATCTTTGTAGCCGTAATCAGTGCTGCATTTCTGCGCATAGGACAAGCGAGTTGAGTCGCCCTGCGATGCATCAAACAGCAGCGTTACATCCAATGTCTCACAGGAGGCACAAGCGCCTATACAAATGAACATGAGAACCAACGTCATCACAATGGTTATTCTCTTCATCATGTATTCCCTCCGCAAACAGCAACCGGTCAACTAATTTCCCTTATTTTAGCACATCAAATAGATGTTTGCAAGAAGAAGCGCGCACATCGAAGAATTGCCGGTAGCAAACAAACGGCAAATGAACCAACACAGAAAACGGATTCCTGTCTGGGGCGACACGTTTGAGCCCATAACAGAGTTCTTTATCCGTTTTAGAAAAAAGCCTTGTCTTTCTTTTTCTGTTATGATACAGTCAGAGCAGCAATAGCTCAGGAGATTCTGAGAATAGCATCATGCAATCTGTTGGCATTGATGATCCGGCATTCAGCGCATGCCGCTTCAGGATACACCGGCTGTATTCCGGCAGGCGCTCAAACCGCTTTCTCCGCACAATCCTCAGCCCATACCATACTACCGTGACCGTTATGTGGAAGCGTACACGGTCTTTTCATCGCAGGTCTGCCACCTGAAGAAAGGAGCTTCTCATGCACACCGCTGACCTTCTCCTGCACCGGCTGAACGCCCAGCATCTGCTGTCTTCCGCCCCCGATCCGGCGGGTGATCTGTGCGGGCTGCAGGCCCAGTTCCTGCGCAATGCCGTACATGCCCTGCGCCTCCGCACGGATTCCCTCTCCCTGGACGGCCTGGTCAAGACCTGGACGCTGCGCGGCACGGTGCATTTGCTGCCCGAGCGGGATCTGCCCCTTTATCTCCGGCATTGCGGCACGGCGGAGGATGTATGCCGGTCCGGCTGGTATCAGTGGACAGCAGAGCGGGGGCATGCCAATCCGCCGGAACGGGAGCGTCAGCTTGCTGCACTGATGCTGGCGGCAATCGCCGAAGGCATTGACGAGCGGGAGGCGCTGCGCATTCATCTGCGGCAGCAGGGCATGACGGAGGCCGAGGAGGCTCGCGCCTTCAATTCCTGGGGCGGCCTGATCGCCGAGCTGGCCAACATCGGCGCAATCGCCTTCCGGGTGGAAATGGCGGATCACATCCACCCCAATGAAGCCAAGCGCTACCGGCTGCTCGCCCCCTTTGAACCCATGGAGGAATCCGCCGCCCGCCTGGAGCTGCTGCGCCGCTATCTCACCCATTACGGCCCGGTGACGCTCCGGGACGCCGCCTACTTCTTCCACTGGACGCAATCGGAGATCAAGGCCCTGCTGACCAAGCTCCCGGCGGAAAGTCTGGTCATTGAGGGCCGGACGTATTTCCGCCTCCCCGGCGGCGAGCCCGCACAGGATATGCCGGACTGCATTCTGCTGGCAGGCTTTGACCCGCTGATGCTGGGATACCGCAAGGAGGACAACCCCTTCCTGCCCGGCGAGCATCTGCGGGAGATCTTCAACCTGGCCGGCATCGTAAACCCGGCAATCCTGCTGCACGGCAAGGTCGTGGGCAAATGGAAGGAAAAGAACGGCAAGGTGGAGCTGACAGCCTTTGTATCTCTCCCGGCCATTGACCGTGCGCGCATCGAAGAGGAGGCCATCCGCCTTTTCTCCCCCCGGACAATCAAGTGGATATAAAACAGGGACTGCTGCATGTTCGTGCAGCAGTCCCTCAGCGTATCGACAAAGTGCTTTAGGCACTTTGTCGAGGTTTTGCACTCACTCACTGGTCACTCGGCCATCACCGGGACAAGCCCGGCGCTGGCTATGCTCGGCAAATGCAAGCATTTGCTCTCGCTAGTCGGCGCGAGCGCC
>JAFQIB010000081.1 GCA_017397765.1 Clostridia bacterium
AACTCCTTGTAAGTATAATTTATTTATTGTTCTACCAATTGACAAGGCATTACCTGGAATAGGTGATGAAGAAAATACTACATGAGGGAGGCGCTTGCGCCGACTAGCGAGAGCAAATGCTTGCATTTGCCGAGCGTAGCCAGCGCCGGGCTTGCCCCGGTGATGGCCGAACGACCAGTGCGCGAGTGCAAATCCTCGAAAAAGTGCGTAAAGCACTTTTTCGACACGCTGAGCGCGCCAGCCGGATGCTCCGGCTGACGCGCAGAATCAAACAGAATCAAAACCGGACCGTCACGCTGGTCCCCTTCCCCGGGCTGCTGTCCAGCTGCACCTGTGCCTGGTGCACCTCCGCCACATGCTTGACGATGGCCAGGCCCAGGCCGGTTCCGCCAGCAGGGCTCCCGCCGCCGGTCTGGCGGGAATGGCTCTTGTCCACCCGGTAGAAACGCTCGAACACATGGGGCTGATGCGCCTGCGGGATGCCGATGCCGGTGTCTGCCACGGTGCAGCAGACGCGTCCCGACTGCCGGGAGAGCCGCACCGTCACGCTGCCGCCGGCGGGGGTGTATTTGACGGCATTGTCGATCAGGTTGTGGAACAGCTCCCGCAGCAGCACCGGGTAGCCCGCCACCGCTGCCTCGCAGCCTTCGACGGACAGCGCAATGTCCTTTTCCGCCGCGATGGGCGCAAAGCTGTCCGCCAGGCCCTCCAGCATGGGCAGCAGCGCCACCGGCTCCTTCGCCCCCATCCCCTGCTTTTCATCCAGGCGGGACAGCGCCAGGATGTCGTTCACCAGCGCCACCAGCCGCTTGGCCTCTGCACGGATCTTCCCGGCAAAGGCAGGCACATCCTCGGTCTTTGCAATGCCGCTCTCAATGATCTCCGCATACCCGGAGATGGACGTGAGCGGCGTTTTCAGCTCATGGGACACATTGGCGGTAAACTCCCGGCGGCTGGCCTCAGCGGCATAGCGGGCGGAAATATCCAGCGCCAGCAGCACCACGCCGCGCACCTTGTCCTCCCGCAGCACAGGGCTGGCGAAAATGCGGTAGGTACGGCTGCCGCGGGGCAGCACCACGTCGCCGGAGTCCCCCTGCTGCGCAGCCTTGACGATCTCCATCACGGAGGCGTCCCGGCAGATGGTCAGCAACTCGGCATCGGGCGCGACCACGCCCTTCACGCCGAAGATGGTCTGCGCGCTGTGGTTGATGGAGAGGATGCGGCTCTCCTTGCTCAGCAGGATCAGGCCCTCCCGCATGTTCGCCATGATAGCGTTCAAATCGGCATGGGCGCGGGCAAGGTCGTGCATCTGCCGGCGGATCTGGCCGTGCTGCTTGTCCATGCGGGTCAGCAGCGGCGCCAGCTCGTCGTACACATCGTTTTCAAGGGGCTCGTCCAGATTCAGATCGTTGATGGGCTGCACAATCTGACGGGAGGCATACCTGGCAATCAGCAGCGACAGCGCAGCCACCGTCAGCAGGCTGATGATGATCTGCGGCGCAACGCTCAGGAACACGCCCAGCGCGGAGGAGCGGGTGCTGGCAATGCGCAGCACATTGCCGTCATCCGTGCGACGGGCATAATAGATAGTCACCTCGGAGAGGGTATCGGAGTAGCGGGTGCTTTCGCCGATCCCTTCCGCCAGGGCGGCACGCACCTCCGGGCGCTGGGCATGGCTGTCCATGCGGGCCTCGTCGGCGTCGCTGTCATAGAGCACGGAGCCGTCCGGGGCAATGAGCGTCACGCGGTTGTCGGGGGCAAAGTCGATGAAGTAGGTGCGGTCATCCGGCAGCATGTCCAGCGCCCGGACGATGTACTCCGCCTCCGTCCGCAGCTCGGCGGAAATGCGGCCCTCATAGGCGTTGTACAGCGTCCCCACCAGCAGCGCGGAGGACAGCAGCAGCGCCAGCACCGCCGTCAGCAGGATGTTGCGGAAGATTCTTTGGGTCATGCTTCATTTCCCCCAAACCGGTATCCCACACCTCGCACCGTTTCGATCATATGGCCGCAGCGGCCCATCTTGGTGCGCAGCGTCTGCACATGCACATCCACCGTGCGGGTGCCGCCGTCATAGGCCATGTCCCAGATGCGCGCCAGCAGCTGCTCCCGGGTGAAGGCCGCGCCGCTGTTCTCCATCAGCAGGAGCAGCAGGTCGTATTCCTTCAGGGTCAGGGGCATTTCCGCACCGTCCACAAAGGCCTTGTGGGCACGGCGGTCAATGGTCAGGCCACCGCATTTGAGGGTGTCCGCATCGGGCTTGGCCCCCGTGCGGCGCAGCCGGGCTCGGATGCGGGCCACCAGCTCCGCCATGCCGAAGGGCTTCACCATGTAGTCGTCCGCGCCGTAATCAAGGCCCTGCACCTTGTCCATCTCGGTGCCCTTGGCGGTGAGCATGATGACCGGGGTCTCCGCCGTGCGGTGGTTCTCCCGCAGGAAACGCAGCAAGGCCAGACCGTCCTCACCAGGGAGCATGATGTCCAGCAGCACGAGGTCGGGCGTGTCCTCTGCCACCGCAGCACGGAAAGCAGCTCCGTCCGCAAAGCCGCGGCAGGGCAGGCTCATCTGCGTGAGGGTGTAGACCACCAGCTCGCGGATGTTATCGTCGTCTTCAACATAGTAGATCATGTGAGGAATGCTCCTTTGTGTCGACCGGTATGAGGTCGGGCTTAAGCCCGACTAGCGAGAGCGATTGCTTGCAATCGCCGAGTGAACCGTCTCCCCAGTGGGGAGTTGTCCCGCAGGGACAAAGGTTCCGAAGCATCGCGCAGGTGTATGCCAGCGCCCGACTTATGTCGGGTGATGGCCGGTAAACGCGTACTCCACCCATTCGGCAATGTTCTGCGCGTGGTCGCCGATGCGTTCGTAATACTTGGCGATCATCATAAGGTCGATGGCCTGGGAACCAGCGGCCGCGTCATTGCGGATGAGGGCGATCAGCTCGTCCTTCACCGTCACAAACAGCGTGTCGATGGCGTCGTCCATGCCCATGACCTCCTGCGCCAGCACCACATCCTTGCGGACGTAGGCGTCCAGCGCGCCGGTCACCATGCGGATGGCGTTCTCCGCCATCTGGGGCAGGTGGCTCAGCTCCTTGATGTAGGGGGCCTTGGACAGGTAGATCACCAGCTCGGCAATGTCGCTGGCCTGATCGCCGATGCGCTCCATGTCCGTTATCATTTTAAGCGCAGATGAGATCAAACGCAAGTCCCTTGCAACGGGTTGCTGCTGCAAAAGCAGCTTCAGGCAGAGGGATTCGATGTCCCGTTCCGCCTGGTCCACCTCCTGATCGGCAGCGATGGCCTGCAAAGCGGCCTCCACGTCCTGCTTCACCAGCGCATCCGTAGCGCTGCGGATGGCACGCTCGATCAGCGCGCCCATTCCCAGCAGCTCGTGGTTGAGCGTGTGCAATTGTTCATCAAAGCGATTACGCATCATCCGAACCTCCTTATACGGCCGGCACCGGATTCTCCGTTGCCGGCTTCACGCTGCCAATGCAAGCATTGGCTCAGCGTGTCGAAAAAGTGCTTTAGGCACTTTTTCGAGGATTTGCACTCGCGCACTGGTCGAGCCATAAATGGCTCTCCCGGCCGTTTGCTCGTGTAAGTAAGCGATTTTGCAAGCAAAATCGCTCGAAAATCGCCGCACATGTCGCCGATTTTCGATGTAGAATCGAAGGGCTTGCGAGCCCTCCGATGCCACCCATAGGTTTTTTGACAGTCTGTGCCAATGCAAGCATTGGCTATCGTTCGTTCGGCTTTCAGCCGAACCTCCCTGTGATGTAGTCCTCCGTGCGCTTGTCCTGCGGCATGGAGAAGATCTTCGCGGTCTCGTCATTTTCGACCTCCACGCCCAGCAGGAAGAACGCTGTCCTGTCGGAGATGCGCGCGGCCTGCTGCATGTTGTGGGTCACCATGACGATGGTGTACTGCTCCTTCAGCTGCAGGGCCAGATCCTCGATCTTGCTGGTGGAGATGGGGTCAAGGGCGGAGGTGGGCTCGTCCATCAGGAGGACTTCCGGCTCCACCGCCAGCGCGCGGGCGATGCACAGCCGCTGCTGCTGACCGCCGGAAAGTCCCAGCGCGTCCTTCTTCAACCTGTCCTTCAGTTCGTCCCAGATGGCGGC
>JAFQIB010000011.1 GCA_017397765.1 Clostridia bacterium
CTAACGCCGCCCCTGCACCTGCGCAAGGATCTTCGACCCTTGACCCGTTTCGCGATCCTGCTTGATTGATTTCTTGGACGTTCGCGCGCGTGCTGCACGGCGCGGTGTCCGGCGCGGTCTTCCGGCCGCTCATCGGCCGGGCTCCCGGCTATGCATTGTCCGGCAGGGGCTAACGCCGCCCCTGCACCTGCGCAAGGGTCTTCGACCCTTGACCCGTTTCGCGATCCTGCTTGATTGATTTCTTGGACGTTCGCGCGCGTGCTGCACGGCGCGGTGTCCGGCACGGTCTTCCGGCCGCTCATCGGCCGGGCTGCTTACTCGCCCTTTTCCCGGCTGATCACCGCACCCAGGGAGCGCAGCTTCTGCTCGATGTTCTCATAGCCGCGGTCAATGTAGTGGGGCTCGTAGATTTCCGTCACGCCCTTGGCCATCAAGCCGGCAATCACCAGCGCTGCGCCGGCGCGCAGGTCGGTGGCGGTGATGGGGCCGCCGTAGAGATCCGTCACGCCGTCGATGATGGCGGTGCGATCCACAATGCGCACCTGCGCGCCCATGCGGGAGATCTCGCTGAGGTGCTTCAGGCGGGATTCATAAATAGTTTCCTGAATGATGGAGGTGCCCTTGGCGGTGGTCAGCAGCGCCGACATGGGCTGCTGCAGATCGGTGGGGAAGCCGGGATATACCTGGGTCTTGATGTTGACGGCCCGGTGCTGCCCGTTGGAGCGCACGCGGATGGCGTCGTCGCTGTCGGTGACCCGCACGCCCATCTCCAGCAGTTTGGCAGCCAGGGCGTCCATATGGGTGGGGATGCAGCCATTGATCACCACATCGCCGTGGGTGGCGGCAGCGGCGATCATCAGCGTGCCCGTTTCGATCTGATCGGGGATGACGGCATAGGTCGTGCCGTGCAGAACCTGCTGGCCGCGGATGCGGATCACGTCCGTGCCCGCGCCCTTGATCTTGGCGCCCATGGAGTTGAGGAAGTTCGCCAGATCAACGATGTGGGGCTCCTTGGCGGCATTGTAGATGGTGGTGTTGCCCTGCGCCTTGACAGCGGCCAGCATCACGTTGATCGTGCCGCCCACCGTCACCACATCAAAGAACACGTCGCTGCCCACCAGCGCGTCCGCCCTGGCAGTGATGCGTCCGCCCAGCTGCTCCACCTCCGCGCCCAGGGCCGCAAAGCCCTTCAGGTGCTGGTCAATGGGGCGCGCGCCGATGGCGCAGCCGCCGGGCAGATAGACCTCCGCCTCGTTGCGGCGGCCCAGCAGCGCACCCAGCAGATAGTAGCTGGCCCGCAGGCGCTGGGAATCGTCATAGGACACCTGCCAGCCCTCGGCAGGCCGGGGATCAACAGTCATGAAGGCATTGGGGACGTAATCCACCCGGGCGCCGAGCGCACGCAGGATGTCCACCAGCGCATACACGTCGGAAATATCCGGCAGATTCTCTATCGTACAGGGTTCATCGCACAAAAGCGTCGCCGGGATCACCGCGACGGCCGTATTCTTGCCGCCGCTGACCCTGACCTCGCCCATCAGCGGATTCCCGCCGGTGATCAGCATTCTCTCTTTCGTGGGCATGATATCCGGCTTGACGCCGGCTCACCTCCTGCTTTACCGCCCCTTTGCGGGCAGCATGGACTTTTTCGGATCAGCCTTCCGATCCGTTGCTTCTGTATTTCCGTTTCCGCAGCGCAAACAGCCTGCGGGTGATACACGTAGACATCATATTATAGCATGTTTCCCCCAATCGCGCAACACCCGGGCTGTAGGTTTCCGCTCTGGCTGCCTCAAAGCGAAAAAACAGAGCAGGAACGCACCCGCGCTCCTGCTCTCAGACCATCAGCAAACCTTGGGAGGTGTCGGAGGGCTCGCAAGCTCTCCGACTCTACATCGAAAATCGGCGACATGCGCGGCGATTTTCGCGCTTTTCCGTCAGGAAAAGCTTCCTTACACGAACGAACGGCCGGGAGAACGACTTGTCGTTCGACCAGTGAGTGAGTGCAATACCTCGACAAAGTGCCTATAGCACTTTGTCGATACGCTGAGGGCAGGAACGCACCCGCGCTCCTGCTCTCAGGCTCTGTATTCAGGGGTTATTCAGCCGCTTCGCCTTCCACGGCAGCAGCGGCATTGGCAGCCTCGGCGTCCGCCAGGATTGCCTTGGCCTCCTCGGAGTACACCACATCGATCGCTTCCACCCACTTCTGCAGCGTATCGTAGTACATTTCATCCCGCTTGCCGCTCAGCAGCATCGTCGTAAAGGAAGCCTCCATCTCCTCGGTCAGCTCCACGGGGCCGCCGGGCACATCGCCCACATACTGGAGGATATGCACGCCGTAGTCGGACACCACCGGCGCAGTCACATCGCCGATGTTGCTGACGGTGAAGGCCTGATCGCGGAATTCCGTCGCCCAGTTGACGGAGTCCATATGCACCTCATAGCCGATGGCGGCGGTTTCCGCAGTGTTCATGCCGGGATCGGAGGTGTATTCGGGGATCAGCGCCGCGAAGCTCTCGCCGCCGGCCAGGCGCTGGTTGATCTCGTCCACCTTGGGCTGCACGGAGGCCAGGATGGCCAGGCGGGCATTCTCGATCTCGTCCGCCGTCACCTCTTCGCCGGTCACCTCGGTGCCCTCTTCCTTCGCCAGCTGCTGCTCCTCATAGGCAGCCTGCAGGTCGGTGTAGGCCGTCAGCAGCTCCTCGTCCACCTCCAGCAGGATGTGGGTCACCTGACGGTAGCCGGCAGGCTTATAGTAGATCGGGACAGCATAGTCCGTCATGCCGTACATGACGTACATCTGGTTCATGTACTCCGCCTGCTCATAGGCAGCCGCATCGTTTTCATAGGCCGCCTTGTCCGCCTCGACCAGGGAGTTGTAGTAGGCAACGACCTCCTCCTGGGAGACGACAGCGTCCTTGCTCGTATACTCATAGATCCGGTCATAGCCGGCCAGGGTCACCGCATCCTCGATATACGCCTCCGCCGTGTAGCCCATGGATTCCAGCTCCGCCAGCACGGACACGGTCAGGTTGTTGCGCTCCTCCTCGGTGCTCTCCGCAGTCAGGCCGTAGTAAACCAGGCCCTCCTCGACCACCGATTCCCACTCTACGCGGGCGTTGGCAATGACCTCTTCCTTTTCCGCCTCGGTCAGCGTCAGGCCCAGCTCGGCCAGCTTCAGATCCATCACGCCGTACTCGATGCCGGTCTGCAGGGCAAAGCCCTTGAGGGAATTGAGCATTCCCTCGTCGGTCATGTCGAAGCCGTAGTTGGTGTAGTAATCCGTCAGCGTCTTGAGATAGCTCTCATACTTGGCGCGGGTCAGGGTAAAATCGCCCATGGTCAGCATCACGTCATCGGGATTCCCGGTGGCAGAGGCAGTATTCTCCATGGGGGTCTGCGTATTGGCAGCGTCGGCCGGCTCGGCCTTCTTCTGGCAGGCCGCCAGCGTGCAGCAGAGCACCAGCAGCACCAGCGCCAGCAGCAGTCGCTTCATCGTCTTCATGTCAGCAGATTCCTTTCCTTTTGCCCGCGTCCTGCGCAGGCTCCAGCTTGTATTATGACACGTTTTTGGCTTTCGCGCAATGCCTGTGATGAAAAAGTTACAGGGAGTTTACATTCTGCATTCATTTTCACCCCTGCAGCACAGAAAACTGCGCCGGCTGCACATGCCATGCAGCCCGGCGCAGGATCAGAGCTTATTGGGAAACAACGGCCTTGGCAGTCATCCCGTAGGGCACGCTTGTCTCTGCGGGGAAAGACACATACACGGCGAAGTACACCGCATCGTCCCCCTCCTCCACGGTTTCCGGCACATAAGCCATGCTGGAAACCCGCTCGACGACGCCGGCGGCCTCCGCGCCGTTGTCAAAGGAGATCTCCACCGGACAGCCGGCGGTGATCGTCCGCAGATCCCGGGCCTCCACGATGATCTCCAGCCGGCGCGCGCTGTCCGGGCAGATCTCCGCGATCAGCGCGCCTGCCTCCACCGCCGTGCCGGGCGTGACGCTGACAGCGGCGACCACGCCGTCCGCCGGGCTGATCATCTGCCAGTCGTAGGGGGAGGCCTCCAGGATGGTATACAGGGGCATGCCCGGCTCCACATGGTCGCCGTCATGGACGAGCATCTGGCTGATCACACCGGTGCCCGTCATCGCCGCTGCGCCGGTGTAGCTGACCGTGCCGCGGCCGATGCGGCTTTTGATGTCATGGGAGGCGCTGCGGTAGATATACACCACATCCTCGTCCACCACATTGCCCGAGATCACCTCGACCGTATACTTGGTGCCCTTCACCACGGTGACGATGCCCGTGCCGGTATGGCCGATGGAGGTGGACACAGACTTGAGGTAGACAATCTCACCGGGGTGAATGTTCTTGTTCTCCGCCGCATCATAGGCATAGGAGGTATTGCCGCTCAGGGTGAGATTGTAGTCAGGCTCAATGTAGACCACCGCGCCGTAGCGGCTGGTCAGGGATTCGATGGGATCGCCCGGCGCACCGAAGACGGTCACCGTGCCCGCCTGCTCGGCATAGACCGTGGTGGTGCGCAGCGCAGCAACCTCCGTGCCGGCCTGGATCGGCTGTCCCGCCTGGCAGGATACCGTGGCAATGGTGCCTGCCGCCGGGGCCAGCACCGCCGCCGTCTCCGTGGAGACCACCCGGCCCTCGTAGCTCTTGCCCTCCGCCTGCGCCGCCGGGATCAGCAGCAGCAGCAGCAGGCATGCCAGCAGCTTCTTCATGCGCCCGCCTCCTCTTCTTCAATGGTGGAGATGATCACATTCATGCCATAGCGGACGTTTTCATCCGGCGTGAAGCGCACAGTCAGGGTAAACACCGTGTTTTCGCTCGCCGCATCCGCCATGGCGGAAATGCCTGCCACCGTGCCCACCATGGTCTGACCGGAGTCGGAGTTCCAGTCAAAGGTCAAATTGACCTGATCCCCCACGGTGATGTAGCCCAGATCTGCCTCGGGCAGGCTGGCCTGAATCTGCATCGCCTCCCGGGGCCAGATCACCGCCGCCACCTGGCCCTCAGTCAGGGCAGCGCCCTGCACCGCAGCGACCTCCGCCACCACGCCGGACGCCTCCGCCGTCAGCACGGCGGACGTGCCGCTGCCCGTCAGGGTCTCCAGCAGCAGATCGCCCTTCTTCACCGTGTCGCCGGCCGCCACTGCGACATGGACGATGCGGCCCGCGGCGCTCACGGCAATGGGGGCATTGCGGCCCACCTCGCCCCGGCCCAGGCAGGCGTCCTCCGCCAGATCCGCCGTGCGGAAGATCTCCACGGTCTCCGCGATGATAAAGTCGCCCTTTGTCACATGCAAAGTGTAGCTGCTGCCGTCCACAGCGGTGATGAAGCCCTCACCGGTGCGGCTCTCATTGCTGCGGCTGCGCAGGTAGACGGTCTCGCCCACGCGCACTACCTTGGCTGCCACGGAGTTCCAGGCCTTCTCATTGGTGGCGGCAACGGTGTAGGTCACGCTGTCCTCCAGCCAGAGGGGCGCGCCGTAGCGGGCCGTCACCGTCTCCGCCAGGTCGCCGGGGGCAGCAAACACGGCAGCCACCGTGCCGTCCGCCTCCGCCAGGACGCGGGTCGTCCGCAGCGTCACGACAGGATCGCCCGCCTGGATCAGCTGGCCCGGCGTCACATGCACCTGCAGAGCAGCAGCGGCGGAATCCGCATACACTTCGCTGGTATACGCCGCCGTCACCACCCCGTCCAGCGAAAGGGGCTCCGCCAGCGCAGCGGCGCTCAGCGTCAATGTCAGCAGGGCGGTCAGGAGCAGCATCATGGTCTTCTTCATGGTCGTAATTCCTTTCCCGGGCCATGCCCGAACAGTTCCTGGATCAAACAGAACGGAGCGCATCGATGGGATTGAGCCGGGAGGCCTTGCGGGCCGGCGCCCAGCCGAAGATCACGCCCACCGCCGCGGAGAAGCCCACGCCCAGCGCAATCGCCTCCACGGAGAGCACAAAGGCCGTCCCCATCACATTGCTCAGCACCACCGACAGCAGCAAGCCCAGCGCCACGCCCGCCACGCCGCCGATCATCGACAGCAGGAAGGACTCGATCAGGAACTGCGCCTGGATCTGCCACGGGATCGCGCCCAGCGCCTTCTTCAGGCCGATCTCCATCGTGCGCTCGGTGACGGAGGTGAGCATCATGTTCATGATGCCGATGCCGCCCACCACCAGGGCGATGGACGCAATGCCGGCCAGCAGCGCCGCCATCATGGAGAGCATCTCCTCCATCGTGTCCTCCACGCTGGACATGGTGGTGACGGTGAAGCAGTCCTCCTCAAAGGAGAACATGGGGGCCATCGCCTCCTCCAGCTGGGCGGAGGCGGTTTCGGAATCCACCCCCTCCGCCAGATAGGCGGTAAAGGAGGTGACCAGATTGTCGTTGTTCATCTTCAGCGCCGTGGTATAGGGGATGAGGATATCCGGACTGCCGGAGAACATGCTGACGATGGACTCGGTATTTTCGTCGGAGAAAATCCCCACGACGGAGAAGGGAATGCCGGAGATATAGAGCTTCATCCCCACGGGATCAACCCCGTAGAAGAAGGTTTCCACCATTTCGGCATTGATCAGGCAGACGAAGGACATGTTGTCCTCGTCAATGACATTGATCGCGCGGCCCCTGGTGACCACATCGTTGATGCGGAAATAGAAGGCATTTTTGCCGGAGACGGAGATGCGGCTCTGATAGCTGCCGCCGCGGGACACGCGGGCCGAGAGAGAAACCGAGGGCGTCAGGCCGTCGATGCTCTCCAGCGCCGCCAGCGCTGCCAGCTCCGTCCCCTCCAGGCCCGCCTTCAGGTCGCTCCCGCTGACGGAAACCGTCACCGTGCCTGCGCCCATGGAGGAGAAGGAGGAGGTCAGCGACCCGGATACGCCGTTGACCGTGGTGATCAGGGTGATGACCGCCATCACGCCGATGAGAATGCCCAGCACCGTCAGAAAGGAGCGCACCTTGTTGCCCCGGATGTTTTCCAGCGACATGGTGACGCATTCCCGCAGCATCACCAGGACGCCGATCAGCTTCTTAAGCATCGCCGACGACGCCCCCTTCCGTCAGCTCGCCGTCCACAATGTGCACAACCCTGCGGGCAAAGGCGGCGATATGCATATCATGGGTAATCATGACGATGGTGCGGCCCTCGGCGTTCAATTCGCCAAAGAGGGACATGACCTGCCGGCCGGTTTTCTGGTCCAGCGCGCCGGTGGGCTCGTCCGCCAGGAGGATGGAGGGATTCCCCACCAGGGCGCGGGCAATGGCCACGCGCTGCTGCTGACCGCCGGAAAGCTGGTTGGGATAATGGTACATCCGGTCGGACAAGCCGACGCGTTCCAGCATTTCCTCCGCCCGCTTCCTCCGCTCCCGGGGCCGGACGCCGGCATAGATCAGGGGCAGCTCCACATTGCGCAGCGCGTCCAGCCGGGGCAGCAGCTGGGAATTCTGGAAGATGAAGCCAATCTCCCGGCTCCGGATGCGTGCCAGCTCCGTTTCGCTCAGCTCCTCAATGGTCTCGCCGTCCAGGATGTAGCTGCCGGAGGTGGCAACGTCCAGGCAGCCGATGATGTTCATCAGCGTGGACTTGCCCGAGCCCGACGGCCCCAGCACGGACAGGTATTCCCCCCGCCGGATTTCCAGATTCACGTCCTTGAGGATGTGCATCTGCTCCTCGCCCATCTGATAGAACTTGTTGATGCCCGTCATCTTGAAGAAGGGTTCGTTCCTCACCGCCAACCACCGCCTCCGGGCATGCTGTTCATGTTGCGGGTGGGGCTTTGGCTGCCGCCGGGATTGGTGTTGCGCTGGTTGCGCTGGTTGCGGGTATTGCCGGGCTGGTTGAAGAAGCTTGAAAGCAGGCTGTCCAGGCCCGAGGCCGTCTGCTGCTTCGTCTCCGCAAAGACCCGGTCGCCTGCGCTGAGGCCGGACCGGATCTCCACATAATTGCCGTTGCTCACGCCGACCTCCACCGGCCGCTTCGCCATTGCGCCCGTTTCATCCGCCATGTAGACATAGGCGCTGTTCGTTTCGTCAAAGGAGAGCGCATCCATCTTCAGCACCACCACGTCCTTCGCCTCCTCCTGGGGGATGGAGACGGTCACCTGCATGCCGGGATAGACCCCCTCGCCCACCTGTACATAAGCGGTGGCGGTATAATAGGCCACATTGCCGGAGGAGGAGGAAATGTAGTCGATCTCCCGGACCGTAGATTCGAAGGTCTGCTCGGTCGCCGTGGCGGTGACGGTGCACCGCTGCCCGACATGCACATCCGCAATGTCGTATTCATCCACGCGGATGGAGACCTTCATGTTGGTGAAATCCGCCACCTGCACCAGCGCGTCTCCGGCGGCAACAGCATCGCCCTGCGCGACCTTGAGCGAATTGACCCGGCCGTCAAAATCCGCCGTGATCGTTTCGCCCGTGGACAGGCGCAGCAGCTTGTCCCCCTTCTTCACCGTATCTCCGGCCTGGACATATACTACGCGCACGCTGCCGTCGCCGCCCGCGGCATGGGTGGTGTTGTCGATCAGCGTCATGCTGCCGGAGAAGGACAGCGCATTGGAGATGCTGCCCGTGGTGGCCGTATAACCGGTATAGGTGATGGTATACTTCTGCCGCAGGGATTCATATGCATACAGTGCGCCGCCCGCCATCACCACCAGCACAATCAGCAGGATCAGCAGCTTGCGCAGCATGTGCCGCTTGCGCCGGGGGCGTTTTTTCTTCTGTTCCGCATTGCTTGCTTCGGACATCCGATTCACCTTTCTTTTTCCCGGATTGAGGAACCAGCTTCATCATAGCCGACTGATCTTATGGGAAACAAACGACATTGTGAACATCCGGTGAAGGCTGCCTGACAGTTGGGAAAATAACCGCTCGCCCTACCATTCATGCCGCACCGACCTTGTGCATAGGCTGGGCCTTAAGGAGGGAGCGCCATGCTGGAACTGATGACCCTTTTGTTGCAGGAAGGCCTGTTTTTCCTCGGCTACATCACAGGAAAATCCGAATTTCCCAAACAGCTGCCCCGGGAGGAAGAGGAAGAACTTGTCCGGCGCATGCTCGAGGGCGACGAAGAAGCCCGCCAGACCCTCATCACCCACAATCTGCGGCTGGTGAGCCACATCGCCCGGAAATACACCGTTCCTGGCTACGGGCCGGATGATCTGATCTCCATCGGCGTGATCGGGCTGATCAAGGCCGTGGGCAGCTTCAAGCCCCAGTCCGGGACGTCCCTTGGCACCTATGCGGCGCGGTGTATTGAGAATGAGATCCTCATGACCCTACGGGCCAGCCGCAAATACAAGGGAGACGTCTCCCTGCAGGACAGTGTGGGCACGGACGGCGAGGGCAACGACATCACCTACATGGATATCCTGGGCACCGATCCGGAGGATGTGGAAAACACCGTCATCCGCCGCGTCACCCTGGAGCGGGTACACCGGGTGCTGACCCGCCTACCTGCCAGGGAGCGCCTGGTGCTGGAGATGCGCTACGGCCTGTCCGACGGCAGGCAGCATCCGCAGCATGAGGTTGCAAAGCTGCTGGGGATCAGCAGGAGCTACGTTTCCAGAGTGGAGAGGAAGGCGATCGCGCTGCTGCGGGAGGCGATTGAGGAGCGGTGAGGGCGGCCCCTCTTTCCAGGCGCCCGAGGGCTTGCCGGTGTTTTCGATCAGGCGATGCACCCGAAGGCGCTTGCGCACCGATTTCGCGCATAAAAGAGGCCTCGGCCTGCGCGCACAAAGCCGCCGGGGGAAGGTACAGCCGCTTTCCCCCGGTTCCTCTGCGCGGACACAGCGGCGGCTCCGGCAGCGGAGCGGACTGTCCCTGCCGAAGCTGCTGGACTTTGCCGCTCAACAAAAAAACCTTCCCCGAATTTCAGGGAAGGCGCAGGCGGATATTTCCGCCGACAAATCTGTTCTGTTTACTCCGTGATCCTGCCCCATAGCGGCGGCACCATCGGACATTGCATGCCCTTCTTGGCGGCGCGGGTCTCCACATAGCAGCCGCATAGGCGGCAGGTGCCGTTCATCAGCTGCTCGCAGCGCCGGCAGATTGCCAGACGGGCCTGATACTCCGCTTCGCCGGTGCGGACTGCCTCATCCAGCCCTGCCACATACTCCGCGATAGTCCTGGCCAGCTCCTCCTGCCCTGCCTCGAAGAGCAGGCAGCGGCAGGGCTTTCCCTGCTCAGCCACGGACGGTGATCTCCGCCACGGCGCAGGCGGGCAGCGTCAGCACGACGCCCTCGTCGGTCACCTCAAAGCCGGTGAAATCACGAATTTCCACCGCGTGCTGATCCTCGAAGGTGTTCTTCGCGCAGATGTCGCCGGTCAGGATGCGGACGGACACCTGCTTTGCATCGAAGTTTTCGATGTCCAGCACAACCTTCTCCGCCTTGTCCGCGGCAATGTTGGCGGCAGTCACCGTCAGCACGCCGTCCTTGAGGGAGGCGGAGGCATTCACCTGGGGCAGAGTTTCCACCTGATTGCAGGCCACGGTCACCGGCACCAGCTGAGCGTCCTGATGGGCCTTGAACAGGTCGAAGACGTGGTAGGTGGGCGTGAGCACCATCTGATCGCCGTCGGTGAGCACCACCGCCTGCAGCACGTTCACCGTCTGGGCGATATTGGCCATCACCACGCGGTCGGCATGGCTGTTGAAGAGGTTGAGGTTGAAGGCGGCGACCATGGCGTCGCGCATGGTGTTCTGCTGATAGAGGAAGCCGGGATTGGTGCCGGGCTCCACATCATACCAGGTGCCCCATTCGTCCACGATCAAGCCGACCTTGTGGGCGGGGTCATGCTTGTCCATGATGGCCAGATGCCCGTCCAGCAGCGTTTCCATCTTGCGGGTATGCTTGAGCGTCGCATAGTATTCCGCGGCGGTGAACTCCGTTGCGCTGCCCTTGTGGCTCCAGTCGTTGGTGGGCAGGGTGTAATAATGGAGGGTGATGGCGTCGCAGTGGTACGCGGCGTTCTTCATCAGCACCTCGGTCCAGTTCCAGTCATCCGCGTTGGGGCCGCAGGCGATGCGGAACAGCCGGTTGGCGCCGTAGTTGCGACAGTAGGTATTGTAGCGGCGGAACTCGTCGGCGTAGTATTCCGGGCGCATATTGCCGCCGCAGCCCCAGCTCTCGTTGCCCACGCCCCAGTACTTGACGTTCCAGGGATCCTTGCGGCCGTTGGCCCAGCGCTTCTTCACCACCGTGGAATCGCCCTCGGAGTTCAGATACTCCACCCACTCCGCCATCTCGCGCACCGTGCCGGAGCCGACGTTGGCGTTGATGTAGGGCTCGCAGCCAAGCTGGCCGCACAGCTCCAGAAACTCATGAGTGCCGAAGGAATTGTCCTCCACCACGCCGCCCCAGTTGGTATTCACCATGCGCTTGCGGCTCTCCTGGGGGCCGACGCCGTCCTCCCAGTGATATTCGTCGGCAAAGCAGCCGCCGGGCCAGCGCAGCACGGGCACTTTGATATGCTTGAGCGCCTCCACCACGTCGGTGCGCATACCGTTGACATTGGGGATGGGGCTGTCCTTCCCCACAAAGAGACCACCGTAAATGCAGCGTCCCAGGTGCTCAGAGAAATGACCGTAGATATTTCGGTTGATGACCGCGCCCAGGTTGGCGGCGTCCAGCTTGATCTTTGCGGACATGAATGTACCTCCGGGGTCTTCGACCCTTTTTCATATTCCCCGATCAGATCAGATCAGGCTGTATTGTGTTTCGTGATGCAAAGGGGAAATCCTGCCGGAAAACTGCCATTTTGCTGAAAAACCCGTTATTTCGCCTGCCCTGCCGTCAAGCGCTTCCGCCGCAAAGCACAGAAAAACCCGGATGCAGGCCTAAACCTGCATCCGGGCAAAAGCTTTACTGGAGGGAAGCCTGCAGCTCTGCCCAGGCCTTGTCCACCGCATTCTGATGCTTGGTGGCATAGGGGCCGATGGCCGTGACCTGCGCCATGGTGCGGGGGAAGTGGAGGCAGGCATGGCCGGCAAAGTTGTTGTCGGTCCGGTGCTGCACCTCGTGGGGCACGGAATGGGTGGTGGCGATGCGGACGGTGCCGTCGGCGAAGATGACCCAGACAGGCTTGGGCGTCCACTTCTGGTAGCCGCAGGCCTTGTACATCTTCTCGGTGTCCGTCGCCGTCAGCGGCTCGATCTCCGCATGCTTGCCGTAGGAGAACATGTGCACCTGCCAGGAAATGCCGGAGGCCGGATCGTACAGCGTGCAGTAGGGATACTTGCGGCAGGCATTGCGCACGGTGGAGTACCAGTACTCATACACCACACTCCGGGGCGAGATGTTGATGGTGCTGCCCATGCTGCCGGCAAAGCTGCCGGAGGAGCTGCTGCCGGAGGAGGAGCCGCCCACAGAGGGCGCGCTGGAACCGGCGCCGATCAGCGCGGCAATGGTCTTGCTGCCCGCCACGCCGTCCGCCGTCAGGGCATTGGCCAGCTGGAAGGACTTCAGCGCCCGGTAGGTCAGGTTGCCGAAGACGCCGTCTGCCTTGCCGGAGAGATAGCCCAGGTTGATCAGGGTCTGCTGCATGGCCTTGACGGAATCATTCTTGTCGCCCAGCCGCATCAGCGCCGTGGTGATGGTTGCCGGCGGCGTGGTGGGGGCCGGGGTGGCTGCGGCGGTGTTCTTGCCCACTGCGGAGGAAGAGAAGAGCTTCTTCAGCGTCTCCTCGCCCGCCACGGAATCGCGCACCAGGCCGTTGTTCTTCTGGAAGTAGTACACGGCCTCCGCGGTATCGGTGCCGTATACGCCGTCCGCCGTGCCGGTCAGGTAGCCCAGCTCGATCAGCCGGTTCTGCATGGACTTGACCGCATCGCCGGACATACCCTTCTTCAGGGGCTCGTAGGAGATGGTGAGGCCGCCGGCCAGATTGCCGTTGTACATCACCGCGCTGTCGGCGTAGAGGCGGACCTGGGTGTCATAGCCTGCGATGCCGTCGGCAGACAGGCCGTTCTTCTGCTGGAAGAGGCGGATGGCCGCCACGTCGTCCACGTCGCACTTGCCGTCCAGGGAGGAGGTATAGTAGCCCAGGGTCTGCAGGCGATACTGCAGCCGGAGCACTTCCTCGCCCTTCACGCCGGACTTGATGACCACCACATTCTCCCGGGTGATCTCCACGGGCTTGGGGGTGGCTGCGGGCTTGGGGGTGGCAATGGGCTGATAATCAGCCGCCAGGGCCACATAGGAGAACAGCACAGCATTGGTGCCGCTGCCAGCCACGCCGTCGGCCACCAGGCCGTTCTTGAGCTGGAAGGCCTTCAGGGCTGCCACGCTCTTGGCGCCGAATGCGCCGTCCGCGCTGCCGGTGAGGTACTTCAGCTCGATCAGCCGCTGCTGCACGAGTCGGGCGTTATCACCCCGGGAGCCGGAGCGCACCGTGCCGGTGGGCTTTTGCATGGGCGGCAGGGGCGTGGGCGTCGCGGTGGGCTTGGGCGTTGCGGTGGCGGAGGAGGTGACGCCGCTGCCGAAGAGCAGCTCCTGCGTCTGCGTGCCGCACACGCCGTCCGCCTTCAGGCCGTTCTTCTGCTGGAAGCTCTTCACCGCCGTAACGGTCTTGCTGTCGTAGATGGCGGTGACGGAGGCGGTATAATAGCCCTTCTGCTTCAGGGCCGTCTGGATCTTGCGGACGATCACGCCCTTGTCGCCGGTGCGGACGCTCAGTCCGTCGATCATGGGCAGGGTCTTGATTTCGGTTTTCTTGCCGCTGGCATTGAGGGGCTTGCCGCTGAAGATGAGCGCCTGGAGGTTGGCGTCGGCATAGCCGGTGACGGGATAGCCGTTGCGGCGCTGGAAGGCCATGACCGCATTGGCGGTGCCGGAGCCGTAGATGCCGTCGGCGCTGCCGCGGAGGTAGCCCAGCTCGATAAGGGCCTCCTGGAGCGCCATGACCTGCTCGCCGTCGGAGCCGTTTTGCAGCGTCTGATAGGTCATGCCCTCCATGGGATTGGAGATTTCGGGGGCCGGCGAGGGCGTTGCCACGACCACGGTGGCCGTCTTGATGTATTCCTTCATCAGCCAGCCGGTGTAGGCGCCGTAGGTCACATTCGCCCAGGAGCCGCTGAGCTTATGGACGGTGACCGTAGCGCCCCTGGGCACGGTGGTGAGCCGCTTGGCAGAGGTGGAGGCAGACTGGCGCAGATTGACCGCCGTGGTCGCGGTGGTCTGATAGGGATAGCCGGCAACCTCCTGGGAAGAGGAGGAGCTGCTGCTCCCGGCGGATTCCTTCACATACTGCTTGAAGACAAAGCCCGTCCTGCCGTCATACTGGATGCGGTAGAAATTGCCCGTCGCCCCCACCACCTGCACGGTTTCCCCGTCAGGGATGCGGCAGATCACGTTGGAGGTATAGGAATTGGCCGTCAGGCGCATATTCGTATCGTCCGTCAGGACGCCCGTAAAGGGATAGCTGACCGCCATGGCTGCGCCGGCCGTCAAACCAAGCAGCAGCGCCGCTGCGAGCGCCAGCTTCAGCGCCGTCTTCATCCGTTCCCACATACGCATAAGGAATCCTCCGTATCTCATAATCCACACAAACAAGGGTATACTGCTGACAGCACCATCCCATTTGTTATCAGGCCATCCCCTGTCCCGCTCATTTGCCGTCGGCAGACAGAAAATCGGAAATCGGCGGCATGTACGGCGATTTCCGCGCTTTTCCGTCAGGAAAAGCTTCCTTACACGAATGAACGGCCGGGAGAGCCAGAATGGCTCGACCAGTGAATGAGTGTAATGCTTCAAAAAAGTGCTTTAGCACTTTTTTGAAACGCCAAGGGTATACTGCTGACAGCGTACCATCATTATTGTACGCCATCTTTCGGGGCGTTGTCAATCTATTTCGTAACAATTTCGGAAAATTTTCACACCTTTATGTCACATTTCTTCTGTGCAGGGCCGTCCAGGAGCCGCCCTTTCCTGTCAAAGCGGGAGCCGTGGCAGGGGCAATCCCAGCTTTCCGTATCCGGATTCCATACCGTTTCGCAGCCCAGATGGGTGCAGCGGGGCGCAGGCGTGACCCGCGCCAGGTTCCGCAGGGCATGCCCGGCCTCGTCCATCAGGGGCTTCATGTTGTCCTGGGAGAGGACAGGCCGCTGGGGAGAAAAGACCTCCGCCCAGTCCGGCACGCCGCCGGCAATCATCCCCGAGAGAATGCGGGCGCTGACCATCGCGCTGGTCATGCCCCATTTGGCAAAGCCCGTGGCGACATACCACCGGGGCTGGGAACGGGCGTAGCTCCCGATGCAGGGGATCCGGTCCACGGTAACGCAGTCCTGAGCTGACCAGCAGCCGACCTCCCTGCTGCCGGGGAAGAGGGTACGGGCTGCCGCGCGGAGAGCCTCGTACCGGCCGCCCTCCGGGTTTTCGCCGGTGCGGTGGCTGCCGCCGCCCAGCAGCAAAAGCCCCTCCGCCTCCCGCAGGGACAAGCCGTCCCCGTCCACGCCCAGATGCACCTGCCGGGGCAGCCAGGCACTTTGCAGCGCAAGGACATAGCTGCGCTCCTGATGCATCCGGGCAAAATACCAGCCCGGCACATTGACAAAGGGATAATGGCAGGCGAACACGATATGCTCCGCCGTGACCGTACCGCCCTCTGCCTGGATGCGGTCATCCTCCACCGCCAGGACGCGGGTGTGCTCGCGGACGTCCAGATCCTCCGCCACAGCCCGGAGGAACTTCAGCGGATGGAACCGGGCCTGCCCCGAAAAGCGCAGCGCCCCGGCGATGGGAAAGGGCAGCTCGCTGTCCCGGGTGAAGGCCGCAGCGATCCCCAGCTTGCGGGCAGCCTCCGCCTCCTGCATCAGGACGGAAGCCTCCGTCCGGCTGTACAGGTACGCCTCGCAGGGGGTGAAATCGCAGCGGATACGGCCCCGGTCAATGATGCGGGCATATTCGGCAACAGCCGCCTCATTCGCCTGCGCGTATTGGCCTGCCGAATCCTCGCCCAGGCGGTTGATCAGATCGGCATAGATCAGATCGTGCTGGCTGGTGATCTTGGCGGTGGTCCGGCCCGTCTGCCCGGCACAAAGGCGGTCTGCCTCCAGCACCAGCGCTGAGATCCCCTGCTGCTTGAGGAACCAGGCCGTCAGCAGCCCGGCGATTCCGCCGCCGATAATGGCCGTATGGACGCGCACATCCCCCGACAGGGGCGGAAAGGCGGGCATTTTCACAGTGTCTGACCAGATGGTTTTGGTGTTCATAGCATCCCTCCCGATCTGTAGCATGCCCGGAGCGCGATATTTCCATCATCAGAATCTGCAGGGCTGCGCATACTGGTGGCGGAAGGAGGGATGTCAGATGACGGAACGCAAAAAGCGCCGCCCCATGGAGCTGGCGGAGGCCATCATCGCCGAGCAGCGCAGAAAAGAGCCCACGGACGTGCTGGGCTCCTACACCGGCGTGCCCTGGGATGAGTGGGACGAGCCCGTGCAGGACGCCGATGACCTGTGACGTGCGGCTGGGCCGGGTGCTGGGACTCCCGGCAGTCTGCGGCGAGCGGGTGGTCGGGCATGTGGAAAGGGCTGTTCCCGACGCCACAGGCCAGCACCTGACGGGCTTTGTGATCCGCCGGGGGCTGGGCGCGGCCAAATGGGCTGACCGGCGCGCCGTGGCTGTGCTGGGCGAGGTCTCGGTGATCCTCCGGGAAAAGCCGGGGCGCGTCCCCAAGGGCGTGGGCGCCTCCCTGGGGCCGGTGAAGGACGAAGGCGGGCTGACCCTGGGCCGGGTGACCGATCTGTGGATCAGCAAGGACGCGCTGGACATCACCGCCCTGGAGATCACCCTGGGGCTGATGGAGGACGTGACCTCCGGGCGGCGGCGGGTGGTCAGATGGGCCGTGCAGCCCGGCGAAGAGGAGCTGCAGGTGCTCATCCCCCGGGAGGAATGGGAGCTGCCGCCCGCCGACCGTTCACAACAGGCGACAGGAGGTGAAGTGAAATGAACAGGCTGCTCGTTGGCACCGCCATGGGCATGATGATGGGCATGGCGCTGATGATGTCCCCCATGGGCAAAACGCTGCGGCAGGATCTGCAAAAGGGCATGCACAAGGCCCGGCAGATCGCCGGCAAAATGGAACAGATGTAAGCTGACCGAAGCCAGGAAAAGGAGGCCGCCTGCATGGAAGGAGTCCGCACTGCCGTCCATCGCCGGCGGCTGATTTTGTTCTGGGCTGCCGCTCTGACCGCAGCCTTCCTCCTGCGCCATGTGCTCAGGGCGCTGGGCATGCAGCTGCTGGCGGCGTCGCTGCTGATGCTGCTGGCGCTGCCGTTGTGCCGGCAGCTGGAAAAGCGGCTGTCCGGGGGCTTTGCCGCCGCGCTGTCCCTGGCGCTGATGCTGGCGGCCGCCGCTGCCCTGCTGGCGGCCGCACTCCCGCCGGCCCTGCGTCAACTCCAGCAGTTGACCGCCGAATTGCCGGCGCTGCTGGACAATCTGCAGACCCATCTTGCCCGCCTGACGGCGCTGTTGGAGGCCAGGGGCGTGGATCTGACCGCCCTGCGGGACAGCCTGCTCAGTCGCCTCACCCAGTGGACGGGCAGCCTGGTCAGCCGGGCGATGGGGCTGGCCGCCTCGGTGGCAGGGAATCTGAGCAAGGTGCTGCTTTCGCCGCTGATGGCCTTCTATCTCCTCCGGGACCGGCGGCGGATCGCCGCTGCGCTGACGCTGCTGCTGCCGGTGCGGCACCGGGCCAGGGGCGTGCGGGCGGCGCGGGAGATGAAGCGGGAAACGGCGGCCTTTCTGCGGGGGCAGCTGATCCTCTCCCTGGCGGTGGGCGGCATGACCGCCCTGGCTCTGCTGCTGATCGGCACGCCGGGCTGGCTGCTGCTGGGGGTGCTGATGGGCGTGCTGGAGCTGGTACCCTACATCGGCCCGCTGATCGCCGGGGTGCCGGCAGTGCTTCTGGCGCTGCAGTCCGGCTGGAGTAAGGCGATCTGGACAGCCCTTGCGCTGGTGGTGATCCAGGAAACGGAGGGGGCGGTGCTGTCTCCCCGGCTGGTGGGCGGGGCCACCTCCCTGCATCCGATGCTGGTGCTGCTGCTGGTCTCTGCCGGCGGCATGCTGGGCGGCGCGCTGGGCATGATCGCAGTCATTCCGCTGGTGGTCAGCATCCGCGGCGCAATGCGGGGCTGGCGGGAGTGACAAAGCCCCTGCTGCATCAGGCAGGCGCGAAGGGAGCCCGGGGCTTCAGCGCTTGAAAGCACACAAAAAGCGGCAGGCCCTACCCGCCGGTATGACCTGCCGCTGTGGTTGCTTATCCTGTTGCCTCACTACCCTGTGAAGCGCCTTATCTGCTGCGAAACGTCAATCTTCCTGCACATGCACGGCGTAGAGGTTGATGTACTCCAGCAGCTCCTCCATGGGCATGGGCTTGCCGATGATGTAGCCCTGGCCCTTGAATACGTTCAGATCATCGAAGAACTCAAACTGCTCGGGGGTCTCGATGCCCTTGGCGCAGACGTGCAGATTCAGCGTATCGGCCATGTTCTGGATGGCGCAGATCAAGCGGACCGTCTGGTCGTCGGGAATCTTGGCAGAGAAGGAGCGATCCAGCTCGATGCCGTCGAAATGCACCTCGCTGAGCAGATTGATATTGGAATGGCCCTTGCCGAAGTTGGCCAGATACAGGCCCACGCCATGCTCGTCATGCAATACGTTGAGGTTTTCGATGCCGCGGGCGCTCAGGTTCTGCGCTTCGGACAGCTCAAACTGCAGCTTCTTTGCGCTGAAGCCGGCGCTTTCGATCAGCGACAGCACCTGGGCGACGAAATTCTCCTGGGAGGCAAACTGGGGCAGCAGATTGACGGACAGCGTCACATGGGAATTGGTCTTTGCGCTCAGCTCCGCCGCGGAGAGGATGGCGGATTTCAGGAACCACTGGGAGAAGGTCAGCGTCAGATCCTCATCCCGCTCAATCAGCTCCAGCAGCAGGGAAGCCGGAATCGCTGCGCCGCCGGGCAGATGCACAACCTCCGCAAACACCTCATAGGTATTGCAGGTGTTCTTGCCGAAGGTCCATTTGGGCTGCCCATACAGCTCAAAGGCATTATTGAGGATCAGTTCGGAAATAAAGCTGCGCGTCATGGTGTTGGCTCCTTTCGGTTTTTGCTTACAGGGGATCGATATCCTTGAACGAAACGTCTGTATATTCCATATTCGACACACAACAGAATATCCCTTTTCATAAAGACTTTGTTAATTAATAAATTAGTTAACTTTTCGACCATTTTGTCCATCCGCGGCAAAGCTGCGGACCGCCGAAAAAAATCCGGCGGAAAGAACAGAAAGCATCTACCTTTTGCAGACATTTTCTGCTATAATAGATTGGGTTATTATCTGCAGAGGATACGGAAGGGGTGAAGGAAGATGCTCACGGAAAAGCTGACGGCGATTCTGCGGCGGCTTCCTTTGCCTGCAGCGTGGCGGGAAAAGCTGGGCGTTGAGGATTCGCCCATCGACCGCGGAAAGGCGCATAAGGCCCGGCGGCTGTATCTGTACCTGCCCAGGAGCGAAAAGAAAAGGCGGCTGACGATGCTGCTGATCACCGCGGCGCTGCTGCTGGTCTTTGTGGTCAGCGCAGTCAACCTGATCGATTACGGGCTGGATTACGCCGCATCCCAGCGGGCGTCCGCCCAGCTGCGCAGGGAAAACCAGCAGCTGAAGGAGGCGGAGAAGCAATCGGCGGCCCTGATGACGGCGCTGCCGACGGAAACGCCTGCGCCCACCCCCGAATCGACCCCGATCAGCCAGCCCGAACCGGCACAGCTTGATCTGGCCGCCCTGCCCACGGCAACGCCGGTCTCCCGGCTGAAGCCGCTGAAATATCCCGCCAATCCCTACAGCATCGTCAGCAACCGCTTCCAGAAGCTCCGCCGTCAGAATCCGGACATCATCGGCTGGATCACCATTGACGAGATGCTGGACGAAGCCGTTGTACAGCGGGACAACAAATATTATCTGACCCGCGATTACAAGGGCTATCACAACGTCAACGGCGCGATCTTCCTGGATGAGACCTGCGATCTGCGCACCCGGCCCTATTCCCTGATGCTCTACGGGCACAACATGAAGACCGGATTGATGTTCGGCGGACTGCGCAATTACGAGAACATCACCTATTACCGCAACAATCCCTTCATCTCCTTTGACACCCTTTATGAGGACGGCCGGTATGTGGTCTTCTCCGTCTGCACTGTCAGCACGGACGCGGACGACTGGCGGTATATCAACTGGTCCTGGCTGAATTCCACCTCCGTCGAGCTGCGGCAGAAGGTCATCAACGAGCTGCTGCGCTTCTCCATTTATTCCACCAGCATCAACGTCAAGGCGGACGACCAGCTGCTGCTGCTGATCACCTGCGTGGACGAGGCGTCGGACCGCCGCGTGATCGCCGCCCGCCGCATCCGCGACAATGAGGGCGAGGAATACCTGAAAACCGTGGTCAACAAGACAAGGAAAAAGTGATAACGCGAAACAACGAGCATCCGGAGGACATGCCGGATGCTCGTTTGCTTATGGTGTTGTTTCAACGTGATGCTCCGGCGCTGTGCGCAGCATGGCAGCCTTTACAATTGGTATCGGAATGCATTTTCAGCTGTTCGACATACTGGGATTTGTAGAGATGTGCGATCGTTAGATGTTTACGTCTTTGCAGCTGATCAATTGTGAGAGATCTTCTTTCTCGCTCCCGAGAAAGAAGCAAAGAGGGCCAGAGAGGGGTGTCAAAATTCCCACCGTTGATTGCCACCCCTCTCTGGACTCTCCCCCGCCTCTCCAATCTTGTCTTTTGTTGGAGTTGTACTCCTTTGCAACGGCCTCGCAGGGGCGCGCCTTTTCTTGTCTTTTCCTTTGCTTGTTGGTGCGCCGCTCGCCTGAACGGTCTCGCGACGCTACCGGAACAACGGGCTTCTTTGCTGCTTGTTCTCTATTGCAGCAAGGAAGTCAGCCAAGGGCTCCCTCCGGGAGGCGCGACGCGTTAAGAAAACATGCCAGTGGTGGAGGTCGGCCGTCAGGACGACGAGCGACTGCCAATGCGCGCATTGGCCGAGCGTAGCCAGCGCCGA
>JAFQIB010000082.1 GCA_017397765.1 Clostridia bacterium
CGGCAAATGCAAGCATTTGCTCTCGCTAGTCGGCGCAAGCGCCTCCCTCATGCAAGCAGCTCTCCCGGCCGTTTGCTCGTGTAAGGAAGCGATTTTGCGAGCAAAATCGCGCGAAAATCGCCGCACAGGGGCTTCGCCCCGTTTAGCCGCCCCGATGGGGCTCGCCGATTTTCGATTTACAGTCTGCCGACAGCGAGCTACAACGACCTTTTTTGACAGTCTGTGCGCGTCAGCCGGAGCATCCGGCTGGCGCGCTTTGCTTTGCTGAAGCGGATTGGAGAGAATAGACCAAATGATGTTCAAAAAGGACAAAAGTAAACCGTTGACAACACGTTCGCGGTGTAGTATACTAAAGTCACCGTCAATCGTTGTTGTATCCAATTGAATGCAATGATTGTATCAGGTTCGTAAATTTGGCCCGGCCATGGGTCAAAAAAATAAAAAAAGGAGTGTCTGCCCTATGAAGAAGTTCCTGTCCATCCTCCTGGTTCTGGCGCTCACCCTGTCCATGTTCTGCGTCGCATCTGCTGAAGGCAAGAAGGTCGGCGTGGCCATGCCCACCATGGATCTGCAGCGTTGGATTCAGGACGGCGAGAACATGAAGAAGCAGCTGGAAGCTGCCGGTTACGTGGTTGACCTGCAGTACGCCAACAACGACGTTGCTACCCAGGTTTCCCAGATCGAGAACATGCTGCTGGATGAAGTAGAAGTGCTGGTCGTTGCTTCCATCGACGGCGGCGCTCTGGGCACCGTGCTGCAGCAGGCCAAGGATGCCGGCGTTGCCGTCATCGCGTACGACCGTCTGCTGACCGGCACCGAGTACGTTGATTACTACACCACCTTCGATAACTACAAGGTCGGCCAGATTCAGGGCCAGTACGTTGTGGATAAGTTCGACCTGGCCAACACCGACAAGACCTACACTATCGAGTTCACCGCCGGTTCTCCCGACGACAACAACGCTGGTCTGTTCTTCGCGGGCGCTTTTGACACCCTGAAGCCCTACCTGGACAATGGCAAGCTGGTTTGCGTCTCTGGCCAGACCCAGTTCGAGACCGTTGCTACCCCCGCCTGGAACTCCGCTACCGCTCAGGCCCGTATGGACAACATCCTGGCTGGCTACTACGCTGATTCCCTCACCGGCGGCCAGACCCTGGACATCTGCCTGTGCTCCAACGACTCCACCGCTCTGGGCGTGACCAACTCCCTGGTGGCCTTCGGCTACACCGCCGAGAACATCCCCGTTATCACCGGTCAGGACTGCGACATCGCCAACACCAAGAACATGGTGAAGGGCCTGCAGGCCATGTCCGTGTTCAAGGATACCCGCGCTCTGGCTGAAGCTACCGTGAAGATGGTTGGCGAGATCCTGTCCGGCGCTGAGGTCACCCTGAATGCCACTTACGCCAACGGCGTGAAGGACGTTGCTTCCTTCAACTGCACCCCCGTGTTCGCTGACGTGAACAACTACACCGAGCTGCTGATCGAATCCGGCTACTACACCGCCGAGCAGCTGGCTGAGTAATCCCTATTAACCGTACCAAAACTTCGTCTGACGACGGGAGACGGACGATTCGTCGTTCGTCTCCCTTTTCGGATTACAGGAGGAATGTCATTTGGGCAATACAATCCTCAAAATGCAAAACATCACCAAGGTGTTCCCCGGCGTGAAGGCGCTGGACAATGTGAACATCGAGGTCACCGAAGGCGAGATTCACGCGCTCTGCGGCGAGAACGGCGCTGGCAAATCCACGCTGATGAACGTCCTGAGCGGCATCTACCCCTATGGCACCTATGAAGGCAATGTGATCTACCAGGATCACGAATGCCGCTTCAAGAATATCAAGGACAGCGAAAAACAGGGCATCGTCATCATCCACCAGGAGCTGGCGCTGGTGCCTTATCTGAGCATCGCGGAAAATATGTTCCTGGGCAATGAACAGGCAAAGCGCGGTGTGATCAACTGGGATCTGACCAACAAGAAGGCTGCAGACTATATGTCCATGGTTGGTCTGAACGATTCGCCCACCACCCTGATCAAGGATATCGGCATGGGCAAGCAGCAGCTGGTGGAAATCGCCAAGGCACTGGCCAAGAACGTGAAGCTGCTTATTCTGGACGAGCCAACCTCTTCCCTGAACGAAAGCGACGCGCAGAAGCTGCTGGATCTGCTCATTGAGTTCAAGCAGACCAAGGGCATTACCAGCATCATTATTTCCCACAAGCTGAACGAGATCAGCTACTGCGCGGATAAGATCACCGTCATCCGCGATGGTCAGAGCATTGAAACCCTGGTCAAGGGCGTAGATGAATTGTCTGAAGAGCGCATCATCAAGGGCATGGTGGGCCGCGAAATGACCAACCGTTATCCGGCGCGGGAACGCAACATCGGCGATGTGGCCATGGAAGTGAAAAACTGGACGGTGTACCACCCCTTCTATGCAGACCGCAAGATGGTGGACAATGTTTCCGTCAATGTGCGCCACGGCGAGGTGGTGGGCTTTGCCGGTCTGATCGGCGCGGGCCGAACCGAGCTGGCCATGTCCGTATTCGGCCGGGCCTACGGCACCAAGATCTCCGGCGAGCTGAAGCTCAACGGGAAGCCCGTTCATCTGAAGGATATCCCCCATGCCATCGAAGCAGGCCTTGCTTATGTCACCGAGGACCGCAAGGGCGATGGCCTGATCCTGACCAACAGCATCAAGCACAATACCACCCTGGCCCGTCCTGCCTTTATCAGCAGCCGCGGCGTAATCGACAAGGACATTGAAACGAGCAAGGCCGAAGAGATCCGCTACAAGCTGGGCGTCAAGACGCCTACTGTGGAGCAGAACGTGGGCAACCTTTCCGGCGGCAACCAGCAGAAGGTGCTGGTAGGCAAGTGGATCTTCGCCGAGCCTGACGTGCTGATGATGGACGAACCCACCCGCGGCGTTGACGTTGGCGCCAAATACGAGATCTATCAGATCATCAACGATCTGGTAGCCCAGGGCAAGGCCGTGATGATGATCTCCTCCGAGCTGCCCGAGCTGCTGGGCATGTGCGACCGCATCTACGTGATGAACGAAGGCCGCCTCATTGCCGAGCTGAATGCCAAGGACGCTTCCCAGGAAATTATCATGAGCTACATCATGCAAGACAGCAAAGGAGGGATCGGCGCATGACTTCCATCAAAAAGCGCACTGCAAAGATTGACCTGAAGCAGTACGGTATGCTGATGGCGCTGGTCGCAATCATCGTACTTTTCACCATCATGACGGACGGCAAGCTCATCAAACCCATGAACATCTCCAACCTGATCTTCCAGAATTCCTACGTGATCATTCTGGCGATCGGCATGCTGCTGTGCATCCTCACCGGCGGCAACATCGACCTGGCCTGCGGTTCCGTCGTCGGCTTGATTGGCGCCTGTGCCGGCACATTCATCATCACCATGGGCATGAATGTGTATCTGGCCATCATTCTGTGCCTGCTGATCGGTATCGGCGTGGGCATGTGGCAGGGCTTCTGGATCGCTTATGTGGGCATTCCGCCCTTTATCTGCACCCTGAGCGGCATGCTGGTATTCCGCGGCATCACCCTGCTGATCCTCAAGGGCATGACCCTGGCGCCCTTCCCGGCGGCTTATCAGCAGCTGTCCACGGGCTTCATCCCGGACTTCCTGCCGGAAATGATGCTCTTCGGGCAGAAGATCAAGAGTCCTCTGTGCCTGCTGGTGGGCATCCTCATCGCTGTGGGCTTCTGCATCTCCCAGATTGTCAGCAACATCAGCAAGAAAAAGAAGGGCTATGAGACCCAGCCGCTGCTGATGATGGTGATCAAGATGATCGCCATCTCCGCCGTGGTGATCTGGGTGTTCTATCTGCTGAGCCGTTATCGCGGTATCCCCACCGTGCTGATCATCCTGGGTCTCCTGCTGGCGGTGTACAGCTTCTTCACCCAGAAGACCGTCCGCGGCCGTCACCTGTACGCCATCGGCGGCAACATGAAGGCTGCCCGCCTTTCCGGCGTCAAGACCAAGCAGATGATGTTCTTCGCCTACACCAACATGTCCTTCATCGCGGCCATCGCCGGTCTGGTGTTCGCCGCCCGCCTGAACAGCGCGGCCCCCACCGCCGGCCAGAGCTTCGAGATGGACGCCATCGCCAGCTGCTTCATCGGCGGCGCTTCTGCCTACGGCGGCACCGGCACCATCAGCGGCGCGCTGATCGGCGCACTGATCATGGGCGTGCTGAACAACGGCATGTCCCTGCTGGGCATGAGCACTAACCTGCAGCAGGTGGTGAAGGGTCTTGTTCTGCTGACCGCCGTTGCTTTGGACGTGATCAGCAAGAACAACCTGATCCAGCTGCCCAAGTTCTTCAAGAAGAACACTGCGGCAAACCTGTAAGCAAACAAAACCAACGCCCTCTGCATGGTGTATCATGCAGAGGGCGTTTCAGGGTGTCGAAAAAGTGCTATTGGTACTTTGTCGAGGGTTTGCACTCACTCACTGGTTACTCGGCCATCACCGGGACAAGCCCGGCGCTGGCTACGCTTGGCAAATGCAAGCATTTGCTCTCGATAGTCGGAGCAAGCGCCTCCCTCATGCAAGCAGCTCTCCCGGCCGTTTGCTCGTGTAAGGAAGCGATTTTGCAACGAGTAGTTTTGTCAAGGGTGTTTTGTAATTTGTGCCATAATTAAACACATCACGATGAATTACTGCTTTTTATAGAGTGTCATGCTTTTTTTCGTGCCCAAACGACATAAACCTGCAAAGCAGAAGTGTCCCAACTGTTTCAGACACTTCTGCTTTGTTTTATTCATCATCCTGCAACAATAGTAACCTTTTGCTATGGAGACTGAATCTCTTGCCAACCTGTTGGCGAATATAAATCCGCTGCATCTGTCTGTGTTGTCATTCGCAGCATTACGAGACACGGATTCCAGAACAGCCTTGCCTCTGAGTGCATCGATATGATGGATATTGTATTCTTCATCCCATGCGTTGTGGTGCAGCGGCTCTTCCAATTAGAGGAGCCATATGGTATAATGCAATATGCCTTTTCCGCTGCTATGCGGAGAGGTTTGCTGAATATACAGATTTAGCCGGTGAGCGCATGTGATTACATGTTCGTTGATTTCCGGCAGGAAACAGCTTGCGCTGTTATTCGCACAATGTGCTGGCCACAAGAGGAAAGAAACGTGATGGAGGAGGATATGCTTAATCAAAAATCAACGATCTTCTGGATCCTGAAACAGTCACGGAAGCAGCTGTTCAGTCTGATGATACTGGTGGCGCTGTGCATTGCACTTTCAGCATTGCGCGTGGTCTTTGTGCTGGGGATGCAATGGCTGATTGACGGTGCAGTTGCTGGCGATCCTCAGTTGATGAAGCATGCCTGTTATGTGTTGACGGGCTGTGGTCTTGCCGTGGTGACACTGTCAATGCTGCGGTCGCATTATTCTCTGCGCTCAGCGGCTCAAATGGATATTTACTGGAAAAAGACAATTTCTCATATCCTTTTGCATGCACCATATGAGCAGACTTCTGCGCAGCATAGTGCCGAATGGCTCACACGGATGAACAGCGATGCAGCATGTATCTATCGTACCATGCTTTCCGTTGTTCCGGGTGTCGCCTCGATGCTGACGACGTTGATCGCCGCTGCATGCCTGCTGTTTGACATGGAGCCAAAACTTCTGCTGATGATTGTTGTCGTCAGCATGATTGGGCTTGCGGCCACCGGTCTGCTGCGCCACCGGCTTAAGGCGATCCACAAGCAGATTGCGTATATGAACGGCAGGGTATCCGGTTTCCTGCAGGAAATGCTGAGCAAAGTGATGATCGTCAAAGCGTTTTCAGCACAGGAGGAAGTGGAGCGCCGGGAGCAAAAGCTGTTGGACGAACGCTTTTGTCTGCAAAACAAATACAAGAACCTCCGGATTCTGGCGGATGGTGGGCTGAATCTGTTCAGCAATGTGTGCAGTATTTTTGCGCTGATATGGTGCGCAGCTGGACTGCTGCACCATACGATGAGCATTGGCACAATGACGGCGATCCTCCAGCTGCTTGAGCAGGTCAAGCGCCCGCTCGTCTCCTTCTCCAGCCTGATCCCGCAGTATGCTGCCATGGTGGCCAGCGCAGAAAGGCTGATGGAAATTACTGAAATGGGGCTGGAACCTGACGCGCAGGGCAGCGGCGAGCTGCTGTATGGTGAAATGCAGGCCATCAGCGCAGAAAGCCTCGCCTTTGCCTATCCTGCACAGGAGGGCGTGATCACTTATCGTGACTTTACGATTCCCAAAGGAACTTTAGCCGTGATATACGGCATTTCTGGCGGGGGGAAAAGCACGTTGCTCAAGCTGTTTCTGGGAATCCTGAAGCCTACGGGCGGCAGGCTGTGCATGGGTAGAAAGCCCCTTGACCACAGTACTCGCCATTTGTTTGCCTATGTGCCGCAGGAGCATATGCTGTTCAGCGGCACCATTCGGGATAATATCCTGCTTGCAAACCCTGATGCCGAAGAAGGGGAGATCCGTCAGGCGCTCTATGTCAGCGACCTGGATACGCTGAACCATGAATTGCCAGAGGGGTTGGACACTTGCATTGGAGAAAATGCGTTGGGCATCTCTGAGGGGCAGGCGCAGCGTATCAGCATCGCCAGAGCCGTCGTCAGCGCAGCGCCCATCCTCCTCATGGACGAGGCAACCTCGGCGCTGGATGCAGCAACGGAGCGGCGCGTGCTTGAACGGCTGGCCGCGCTGAAGGACCGCACGGTCATTATGGTCACGCATCGACCTGCCGCGTTGGAAATGGCAGACGTCATCATTCAGGTCGGCGAGACAGAAGATAAGGATGGCATAAGCGCATGAAGTCAATGCAAGAGAAGGATATGCTTCCGGCAGGTCTGTATCTGTTGTCTCTGATCCGTGCCGCGCTGTTGGATACTCCGGCAACGCCCAGGCCAGATTCTGTTTCCTGGGAGCAGGTGTGGACGCTGGCGAAGGCTCATCGAATGGAAGCTATTGCTGCCCATGCGATTCAGAAGATGGAGGATAAACCGCCCCAGGAGCTATGGCAGGTGTGGCAGGCGCTTCCTGCGCTGGCCGTCTATCGCGAAAGCCTTTATCAGCTCGAATGGAAGAAGCTTTCCGATGCGCTCCGACGGGAAAACCTACGCTATTTGCTCCTGAAGGGCGAAGAGATCTCTGCCATGTATCCGCAGCCGGGTATGCGGCATATGGCGGATCGGGACGTTCTGTATGCCTGGATGGATGGCATGGCTGATGCAGAGGCGTTCGATACGTTGCAAACGGTCATGGCGTCTCTGGGCTACCAGCTACATGAAAAAGGCCCTGTGCATGACGTGTTCACCAAGCCGCCGTTCTTCTGCTTTGAAATGCACAAGCGGATCTTCGGACAGTGGCGGCATTTCGGCGATGGCAAAGCGAACCCATGGGAGCACGCCGTTTCTGTGGACGGATATCTGTGGAGCCTCTCACTGGAGCATCGCTTCATTTATTTCATGGCCCACGCCTGCAAGCATTATGAGAACCGTGGCTGCGGGATCCGTCTTCTTGCAGATACATATGTATACCTGAAGCATATACGTCAGCATGAATTCGACTGGCAGGCAGTCTGGCACGCCTTCCGTGCACTGGATATGGAGCGTTTTGCAGAAAGGATCATTTCCCTGGCGGAGCGCTGCTTCGGAGATGATGATTGGTCGCCTGATCCGGCAGAGCAGACGCTGCTGATGACGCTGCTCACCGCCGGTATCTATGGAAACAATGAGCGTCTGCTGCAGAACCTATCCATGCAGCATGGTGGCAAAGCATCGGTGCTGCATGGGCGGCTGATCCTGCTACGGCAGAAGGTTTTCCCGCCCTATACAATCATGGCTTACCAGTATCCCATATTAGGGAAGCACCGCTGGCTGGCGCCCCTGTGCTGGATGCACCGCAGTCTGCGCCTGCTTCTGCGCCCCTGGAGAGTGCTGGACTGGTTCCGGAAAACGACATAAAGAAAAACGCTTCTGCCACAATGACAGAAGCGTCAGTTTGTCAAAAAAGTCGACGCATCCGTCACAGTAACTCGCCGTCGGCAGACTGTCAATCGAAAATCGGCGACATGTGCGGCGATTTTCGTGCTTTTCCGCAGGAAAAGCTACCTTACGCGAGGGAACGGCCGGGAGCGGAGCGACCAGTGACCGAGTGCAATACTCAAAAAAGTGGTGGGAGGATTCTTAAGGAACAATTTATCCAGCAATGAGCAAGACGAGCATCCGGCGGATGCTCGTCTTGCTTATGTAGCCCAATGAACGCAATGCACGTATACCGTGCGTATAATTGCGCCCTCCTAAGAGGGAGAAAATCTGCTTTGGTTTGCTCAACAAATTGGAATTTAGTTGGTATTCTTTCTCAACAAAACGGTTAATTCTCCATGGCTATCCATTATCTCACTTTTTACACCTGTTGGAATAATTTCATATACCGTTTCTCGATTGTATGAATGAAAAACCATTCCTTTCCATTTTCCATCAATGTACACATAGTCCCCATCCGTGTTTACAATATGTGGCTCTGTTTTGTACTCCTCATCTAAAGAATCCAGTGTGAACAGAATAATTCCATCGTCTTTAGTAATACGGCAGAGTTCCTTAATTGCTATGGTAGCATCAGCTTTACTTATGTGGTCTAAAACATCACGAGATATTACACAGTCAAATTGACTATCTGTGTATCCAGTTGTCAATATACTTGCAGTTTTTAGTTCAGCCGACAAGGAAGACTTGTCCAATAGCATTTGCGAAATCTCTACCGCATGAGAAGACACATCGAATCCACTGACACAAAAACCATTTGCCGCAAGTTTCAATGCATATATTCCACATCCGCAGCCTGCATCACAAACACTATGAATATGATTATGATGCAATATGTTAATCAAATCATCTGATTCCATATTGAAAGTGCTTATATACTCCGCAATACGACTTGGATTAACACTTTCCCATGAGTTCTCCCAAAATGAATCCATCATCCACCTCATAAAATTGTAATTTATAAAACTTTTTCAAACTCATATCTGTATTGATAATATCCAAGTTTCTCATGTAGTCGAATAGATTTGATATTTTCACATCCTGTGCCAGAACGAATAACTTTTGCACCGCTTCGTCTTGCCTTGTCTTCCGCATAACTTATAAGTTTGGTTGCTAATCCGCTCTCTCGATAATTCTCTTCAATATATATATCCTGAATATCAGCAAAAGCAAACCCACTTTCTTCATCAAAGCAAAACGGAACCCATATATACCCGATTACGCATCCATTTTCGTCTTCGATGATTTCTGCTATTGTACGGCTATCCTTCGATGTCTGTTCCAAATACTCATAAAAACCGTTTATCTGATTCTTTAATGAAAACCAATCTTTTCTATAATCATCATATGCAATTTCACGGACCCAAGGACAATCACATTCATAGTTTATTCTACAGTGCCGCTCCAACACATATCCTTTATCCTTTACAAAATCAATCTGTCGATGAACTATATTCATATTCTATCTCCTCAACACAAATCTCTCTCGTTTTTCGTGACTGTCTTGTTAGTCAAATTCAAGTTTGTCGCTTTCATTCTATCACGCAGAACAAGAAACAGCAAGCCTTGGCGGGCTTGCTGTTTCGGTATTTCTTTGGTGCAAAGTGAAGGATAACTCCTTCCTTTCCATCCTCCCAGCTGGCCAAAGCCACTTTTTTGACACGCTGACGCTTCTGCCACAATGACAGAAGCGTTTTCATGTGCTTATTGTTCGAACAGACCGCGCTTACGCAGGCGGCCGATAAAGACCTGCACGTCGCTGCAGGCGGTTTCTTCGGGAACGTTGTATTCTGCCAGCAACGCAGCCACCAGCTCCGCTGGCGTTGCGCCTTCGGTCAGACGCTCCCACAGGAGCTTGCCCGTTTCGTTCAGGACGATCATCGTGTTCACGTCCAGCGTGTCCTCCGTCGGCACGACGACCGTACGCCCCGCCACCGTACGGAGCTGATAGCCCTTCCTGATTCTCAGCTTTTCCATACGCAGCATTCCTCAGAGAGTGGACAAATCGACGACGCAGACGCCGTCCATAATGCATTCGGGTAAATCAATGCATCCGGGGGTGTCAAGAATGCACGCACCATCCGTGGGACATACAGCACCCTGATATGCGCTACATTCTCCGGTACCCATAATGGCTTCGGGCATCTCAAAGACGTAGAAGTCAATCGACGGCGCTTCATACTTCTTCATGCTCTATCCTTCCTTTTCGCTCATCTGTTGATGATGCTTTCGCGCAAAACGGTCAATCAGCCAGCATCCCGCAAGGGCTACGGTCAGCTGGATCAGAAACTCAATCATAAATCCGGGAATCCTGTTGTGGTCAAAGAGCGCAACGAAATGCTCCCATGGCACGGCAAGACAGACCGCCGTGTGTACGCAGCAGACCCAGAACATGTGCCGCCCGACCCAACGGAGCGCATCCGGCAGCCGTCCCTGCAGCACATTGAGCAGCAGCAGCAGCCTCAGCAGCGCATAGCCGGCAGCATAAGACATCGCGAGATCAAACAACCCAAGGCGGAACAGCGCAAGGGAAAACTCCGCATAACCATTGAACGCCATTGCGACGATGCACATGAGCCAAACCAGCAGACAGAGCCATATGCGCGGACGCCTGGTCAGCGCTTTACGCAGCCGCAGCCGCATTCCGGCATACATGATTCCTGCGCAGATCACCCCCTGCTGAACGCAGAAAGGAATCAGCGTTCTGTTGAAAATGATCCCCATCGCGCTTCCTGCGATGATTAGCAGCCATCTGAGCCATTCCTGCCGTACCCGGAGCAGCAGATTCAGCAGGAGACTTGCCGTGAGGTAGGTCATTGCAAACCAGAGCGGCCCGATGTTTCCAGTGCCGTCTATCCAAAGATGCAGTCCCAGCAGGAACGCAAGCCCCTGCTCCCGGAGTCCTTCGGATACACTCTCACCGATGACCATCTGCCTGAGTGGCACACAGATCATCACAACTATCATAACACATATGTACGGTTTTATCAATGGGGATATGTGCCGCCAGAGGCCGTGCGTCAGCCGCTCCTTTCGCTCGCCGAAGCCGCAAATCATAAACAGCGCGGGAATCAGGCCGTAGTGCACCAGCGCCAGCGGGCTGAGGAGCAGCCTCAGCGGCAGCGGCCTGCTGAGGGCCCAGAGGGTGAACCAACTGTAGTCGTTGACGCTGTGGAAGGCGATGATTGTCAGCATCAGCAGCCCCTTTGGCAAGTCAAACATGCCTACATAGCTGCTGCGCCGTAGTGCAGGAGCCAGGTCGATGTGCAGGAGCTTATCAGAGATGCACATCGGCGTCTCCGTTCTGGCTGAGGATCCGGCTGATGACCTCCGCCGAGCCCCTGGGTGTTGTCATATTGCGCAGGAAGCGCTCGGGGATGCGGATACCGTAATTCCTCTCCATGTCCATCAGTGAAACAAAAATCTCCAGCGAGGACAGCGCCAAATCATCGATCAGGTTACTGTCCGGCCCAATCTCGACGTCCGGATCATCCAACACCTGTCGCCAGTATGCGATCACCCGCTGCTGGAGCTCGTCAATCATCGCCTTATTCATGCTGCCTCCTGATCTTCATTGATGCGCTTTTCTCAAAGGGCTCGTCCCGCAGCGCCCATGAGCTGATGCGCTTGTACGCAGGATTCTGCGCATTGACACGCTCCACGCAGCGTCTTGCCAGCGCATCGGGGGTTTCCTCTGACTGCGGCGGCATGCAGACGTAGAGGTCGGCGTGGATCCTGCCCTGCTTCTCGCTCACGAGCGCTTCTGCTATTGCTGGATCGCCCATCAGCTGCTGCTCCAGCTCCTCCGGGGACACGTTTTCACCGCTGTCCAGGATGATCAGATTCTTGCGGCGTCCGGTGATGAAAAGATAGCCGTCTTCGTCTATATGGCCCAGGTCACCCGTGCGGAGCCAGCCGCCGTCAAAGGCTTGCGCTGTGGCGGCTGGGTCTCCATAGTATTCACGGAACACGTTGCTGCCCTTCACCTGGATTTCGCCCCCGACGATGCGTACCTCGCAGTAATCCTTGGGCCTTCCGACCGAGCCGATACGGTTGTTCAGCAACGTATTGGTGGTGATGGAACCGGTCGTTTCCGTCATGCCGTAGCATTGCAGGACGATCACGCCGATATCCTGGAAGAATCGCAGCGTATCCGGCTGGGAAGCAGCGGCGCTGGTGACGATCAGCTGGGGCAGGTGCCCTGCTATTTCGCGCAGCTGGCGGAACAGCGGCGTACGCAAATCAATCCCAAAGCGCAGCAGTCCGTTGGACAGGCGGATCAGCCGCTGTATCTGCACGAGCTGCCCGGAACGCCGTAGCCCTGTGAGGATGCGGTTGCGGTACATCTCGTTGATCATCGGTATAGTGGTCATGATGTCCGGGCGGACGCGGTCCATATCCCGAACAAAGTACTTTACGGACCGGCTCAGGTAGATCTCATGCCCCTGCTGGAGGGCGGTAGTTACCACGAGCAGGGTGAAGATGTGGTGCAGAGACAGATACACCATCTGCCGGGCAGGCCGCTTCAGGGCACTGACGACATTGCAGTTGTTCGTGTGCGCCATGTTGTACTGTGTCAGGAGTACGCCACGCGCATCGCCCTCTGTGCCGGAGGTGCAGACGATGCAGGCAGGGATGTCCGGCTCATGCAGGGGCCATTGCGTCAGCGGCTGACCGGGGCTTTCCGCCAATGCCAGCCACGACATGCCCGGGCAGGGGAAGCCACAGGGCTCCTGCGGGCCCAGCACCAGCTCCGCGTCGAAGCGGCGCAACAGGACGGAAGCTGCCTCCACCGGCAGCTGAGCGTCCAGCGGGATCAGCACCCTTCCTGAGACCATCACCGCATACAGGCTCACGATGCACTCATAGCTCCCGTCGCAGACCACGGCAATATGCCGGGCTGAAAGCTCCTGCAGCTTCCCGGCAGCCGCCAGCAGATTCTCCCGGAACTGCGCGTAGGTGATGCGCCGCTCCGGTTCGCCCAAGTCCACAAAGGCATTCTGTTGCGGGCGGTCTGCGCAGGCCTGTGCCAGCAGGTCGGTGACTGTCCGTGCTGGCGGACGTTCCACCTGGCTTGACTTTTTGATGCGACTCATTTTTGCTCTTCTCCGTTGCAGATTTTTCTGTGCAGGACCCGCCGCAGACGTTTCCAGCAGCGCCAGACGAGCTTGCATGCAGGCCATAGGCGGCAATACAGCATGTAGCCCGGGTGTGTGATGGGATACCAGCGCCCCTCACGGCAGAATGCCGTCACCACCCCGATCATCTGTGCTTTCTGTACACCGGGCTCGATCCGGAGCTGCCCATCCCCCATGCAGTTGAAACCATCCGGCGCGATACGGACGATCCGGTGAAGCACATAGTTCCCGCATGCCCGCTGATACAGCGGCAGATCATATTTCTTCAGCCGGGGCGGCAGGGGGGACAGCTCCACTGCGTCCCGCCCGGAGCGCAGCATCGGCCACATACTGTTGCCATGGGGGATGAAGCGTACTTTCTGTCCTGCTGCGAGCTGTTCCTGAAACAGTGGCATCATATCTGCCAGGGTCACCTGTATTCTCGGTGATCCCTCATTCTGTCCGTTCATCGATGTATCGTGTCCTTTACCGCCATCTGTTGATATGTCAGCCGTGCGGCTTCCAATGTTGGTGTGCAGTGCAGCTGCCAGATCGGCACCTGCTTTGTCAGGGAATCCACCAGCGTCAGCATGCGGTCTATATAGCTGCTTTCCCTCACGATGATCGTCTGCCGCAGAAAACGGAACAGCAAGTCATCAGCAAGATAGGGCGTGATCGCATTTGACGCACCGCGCTGCAGGAAGCAGATACCGCCCACTGGGGCACACTGATTATGGTTCAGCCCGTCTTTGCCGCACCACGGCGTGCCATAGGCCAGCCATTGGCCGTCAACCCACCGCAGCGCAGGCTTGTCATCGTTGATGATGATGGCCCTGTCCTTGCCCAGCAGCTGCTGCCACAAGGCAGTGTGTGTGGACTTTCCCACACCGCTGTCGGCGGAGAACAGGTACGCCTGTCCATCCACCATGACAGCAGAGGCATGCAGTGCCATCCCATCATATTGGAGCAATTTCGTATAGAAGTCCCGGCTGGTCCCCATGTATTCAAGGTCATCCTCTGGTGCATCTGCCTGGCGCTGTCGGTAGTATCCCTGTTGTGATTGGATGCAGATATCCGCCTTTGCGCCGAAATCAATGCAGTACGGCTGTGCCAGCGCGGCTGTCCGACCGAAGGTATCCATCCGGACCCGCAGCCCGGCGATCCGGTAATCCTGTTCCATTCGGCAGTCTCCTTCCTGCAGAGAGTCAGCAGCCGGGACTCTGCACCGTTTCCCGCTTGAGGAAGCGTTGATACTCGTTCAGCATGGAAAGTTCCCGGTTGCGCAGCGCTGCACGCCGCGTTGCGTCAGTACATTTTTCCAGTGATTCGCATTTCTTCAGCCGGTTGCATTCGGGGTAGAGGAGACATTCAGCGCAGGCTGAAATGGGCTTCTCCTGCTCCGTCCATGTCTTCATCAGGCACTCATTCAGCTGTGAGGATGCGATGTCCCCGATGATCTCATCCTCCGTGTGGTGCTCGCAGAGCGTCAGCCGTCCGTCAGGCAGGATGACACGGGCACGTCCCCCGTCCGCCATGCAGTGGGTCAGGGGCAGCTCGCGGCGCAGCCTTTCGGGACGCCGGAGACCCAGTGTGATAAGGCGCTCGGTGAGCTGTTCCAATGCTGCGTCGGAGCGCAGCTCCTCTGTGTGCGAGGTGATATCATAACACTCTGTTCCGAAAAGAGAATGTGCATAGACACTCAGGCTGCCCATGCCTGTCAGCTCATGCGCCAGTGTCTCTGCCAGCAGCAGCATGTCCTGTGCGTTATGCCCGCCCACATTCAGACGAATGGTCACGTGGATACCCGCTGTCAGCAGCAGGCGGATGTTCCGCATGACAGTCTGATACGCGCTGCCCTCAGCGTTCACATAGGCTTTGGTGCGGTTGTATGTTTGCTCTGTGCCGTCCAGCGTGATCTGAACAGAACGAAGCCTCCAGTGCTCCACTGCTCTTTTCACCAATGTGGGATCAAACAGGTATCCATTGGTCGTCATCGACGAAGCGTAGGTGATGCCGGCATCTGCCAGCGAGGCACAGATCACAGCAATTGCATCCGGATTCATCAGCGGTTCACCGCCGAACCAGCTCAATTGTACCGACTTGCCGCTGCATTGCTCCGCAATATATGCTGCTGCCCTGCGTGCTGTTTCCTGGCTCATCATCCTGCGTGGGCGGCCTGCCTCGTAGCAGTAAAAGCAGCGAGCGTTGCAGTCTGTTGTGGGGAGAATGGTGAAATTCGTCACGGGCGTATGCTTCTTCATTGCCCACAGCGCCCAGCGCACAAGGTCTGCATGCTCCTGCTCCTTTGTGTCATCAGGGACGACGAACCAGCGTTCGTGCAGCTCTGGCAAGGTCAATGCGGCATCCCATTCCGATAGAGACAGCAGCAACAGCTCCCTTGTCAGCAAATGATACAGCAACACGCCGCCTTCCACTGGCAGCGCATGACAATATTGACAGAGCCTCCATACGCCGCATTGGCTGCGGGTTGCCCCCAGAATCTGCAGTACAGATTTTTGCGGCGGTATGATCGTCCTCATGGCATCCTCACCCATTTTGACAATTTCCTTCATAAAAAGTCTATCAAAAAAGACAGGCTTTGTCAAACTGACAAGGGACAGAAACGTTGACGGGGCAGACATGATAAGTTGACATCTTCTCTTCAAAGTTTTATAATTAAGCAGACAAGGTATACCCGCTGTACAGTATGCCCTTCTGACATTCCGGTAAAGGTGGCGTTGCACGTTTGATACGAGACAGAAAGCACCGAAATTCCGGCCTGCTCCTGCTTTTGATCCTGGCGATTTTCGTGCTTGCGCTGTTATTTCTGTATCAGGGCGGACGGTGGCTGGAAGTACGGTTTGGGAAGGAACAGGCTCGCGCAGCCTATACACCGACCGACTTCAGAGAAGCACCATTACTCATTGATGGCTTGCCATATTACCGCCGTACAGACGTCACTACGGTGCTGTTGATGGGTGTGGATCAATCAGATGCGAACCGTCATGACGGATATCGCAGCGGTGGTCAGGCTGATTTTCTGTGCTTGCTTGCTGTGGATCACGGAAGCCGCTGCATCACGCCTGTTCTGATCGATCGAGACGCGATGACGGAGATAACGATCCTGGATATATTCGGTCATGCTTCTGGAACCCGTCATGCTCAGATTTGTCTCTCCTACAGCTTTGGCGATGTCGCGGAGAAGAGCTGTGAGCTGGCTGCCGAAGCAGTGGCTGGTCTGCTGTGCGGCATCCCGATTGATTTCTATGTCGCCGTTGATCTGGATGGTATCAGTGCTCTCAATCACGCCATCGGTGGCGTGAACGTCACGCTGGAAGAAGATCTCTCTGCGCTCCATCCTGACATGACACAGGGAAACACGCTCCACCTGACGGATGAGCAAGCGTATCTTTTTGTCCGAAGCAGGCGCATCATCGGGGACGGAACGAATCTGGCACGAATGCGCAGGCAGCAGCAATACCTTACGGGTGCAGCTGCCACCATCATGGAGCGGCTGCAGCAGGACAGCTCCTTTGCCGACGGTTTGTACAGCGCAATGCAGCCCTACATGGTCACCAACATGAACAAAGGCAGGGCTGTCAATGAGCTTTGGGCCGTCCGGGGATACGAGCTGTCAGCACCGGTCTGGCTGCAGGGTCGGCACAGTACAGGAGCGGACGGATTTACGGAATTTCATGTTGATTCTTCCTCCGCAAAGAAGCTGATTGTCCAGCTGCTGATGGAGCGAGCATATGAGTAACCACGCATTGGCGACGACTGAAAGGAGCTTTTCACATGAAGAATATTCTCATCATCACGAGCTGCCTGTTGGCTTTCCTGCTGTGCCTGACAGCTGCCCACGCTGAGACAATCCCCAGTGTCACCATCGGAGACATGACGCAGGTTGATGTTGATGTTGAGAACCCGCAGGATGTGGGGTTCTATCTGCGGACAGTTGCGGAATCCGAGGTGAAATACGCTGCTCACTGGGATGCATGCCGGAGCGAGATTGCCAACATATCAGCAGCGGAAAGCCTGCAGAGCTATTTCAAGAATGCCAAGGACGTGCAGGGCCTGCCCTTTGAGGTCGCAGCGTTCCTTGATGCGGAGAACCTGTATTGCCATGAGCTCACCCCTGTTATCGCAGGCAATTACACGGATGAGCTGGGTCTGGTCACCGCGCGTTTTCTGTTCCCCACGCCCTATGAAAAAGGGGAGCAGGTTGTTGTGATGATCGGTCTGATTTCCACAGACGAAGATGGCGCACAGGTGGTGCAGTGGATTGCCCATCCGGGCTCTGCGGTGGAGGCTGCTGACCAGAGTATCCGTATTGAAACCGTACTTGCACCTGAAACCGTCATGGATATCCAGGAGGGCATTGCACTGCTGGCAGTCCTCAGCCGATAAGCAACGTTTGGCAGACCATGTACATGGTCTGCTACTTTGATGAAAAACGAAAGGTTCGATTCACATGCAGGAAAGACATTCCCGAGCCAGTCGGTATACTGGAGCCTCCATGGGTCAACCCGTAACGGAGGTTGCCCGGATTGATCTGACAGAATTGCTGTACAAGTTGTTGTCCAGCTGGAAGCGCATCCTTGGCATTGCGCTGCTGCTGAGCCTCCTCATGGGATTATTTTCATTCTGCCTTGCAACGCCGGTTTACGAGGCGACCGCCACGATCTATGTACTCAATCCCAGCGATTCAGCCATCAATCTGTCCGATCTCCAGCTCGGCTCGGCGCTGACACAGGACTATATCAAGATTTTCAGCATGTGGAACGTGCATGAGACGGTGCTGACGAATCTTGATCTGCCCTACACATATGACCAGATCGCGTCCATGCTGTCGGTCACTAACGATACGAATACCCGCATGCTGGATATCACCGTTCGTTCTGTGAATCCGGTGGAGGCTACGCGTATTGCGGACGAATATGCGAAGGTGGTCAGCAGCTTCATCGCTGAGAAGCTGGCGACTGACAGGCCTACCACGGTGGCCAATGCTCTGCAGCCCACAAACCCTGTTAGCCCAAATAAGACGAGGAATATTCTCTTCGGCTTTGTTGCGGGTGCGCTCATCGGCTGTGCCTGGGTGTTTATCCGTATGGTCAGGGATGATAAGATCAAAACCCAGGATGATGTGCTGCGGTACACTGGTCTGCCTACCCTGGCCGTCGTGCCAGTCGAGAAGGGCAGCACTGAGCATGGCGCAAGGAGGTCCGCATGAACAGGTTAACAATTACGAAATTCCCAGCTGCCAGTTATGCCGTGCAGGAGGCAATCAATACCCTCTGCACCAATCTATCCTTCTCGGGCAGCAAGGTGAAGAAGATCGTCGTTACAAGCTCCCATGCCGCAGAGGGAAAATCATACCTGACGATGAGCATCATGCGGACGATGGCTAAGTTCGGGAAAAAGGTTGCATTTGTGGATGCCGACCTGCGCAGAAGCTATGTTGCTGCAAAGTTCGGGCTGTGCTTTGACGATCCTGAACAGGACGTCGGTCTTGCCCATTATCTGGCGGGCATGACTGATCTGGACAGTATCATCTGCAGCACAGATATCGAGAATGCATGGATGGTTCCTGTCGGCAGGGCTGTTTCGAATCCGCTGCCGCTACTGAATACAGAGCTTTTCCGGCAGTTGCTGGATCATCTTGCTGAAAATCTGGACTATGTATTTGTAGATACTCCGCCGGTTGGTGTGGTCATCGATGCGGCAGAGATTGCCAAGTCCTGTGATGGTATCCTGATTGCTGTTGATTATGATACCGTCAGTGGTCGTGAGCTGGCAGAGGTAAAAAAGCAGCTGGAGCAGACAGGTTGCCCGTTGCTCGGTGTCGTGTTGAACCGGGTTGAAATGGATAATTATATGAGCAAAAAGTATTACTATCGCAGCAGGTATTCGCATTACAACGATTACTATGGCGAGCCCCATCACAGCGAAGCACGGAAAAAGCCAAAGCGCCGCAAATGATCAGATGCACGAAGGGAGCGTCATGCTATGGAGCAGCAGGAGCTTGTGAGTATTATCATGCCCGCCTATAATGCAGCGGCGACCATTGCATGCGCGATTGATTCAGTTCTGTCCCAGACCTGTCAGCAATGGGAGCTGGTTGTGATCAATGACGCATCCGGCGATGAAACGGCAGAGATCGCGACCACCTATGCTGCCCGGGACAGCCGCATCCGCGTGCTGTGCAATGAGCAGAACATGGGAGTATCCGAGACGCGCAGGCGCGGCATGCAGGCCGCCAGGGGGCAGTGGCTGGCGCTGCTGGACAGCGACGATGCGTGGAAACCTGATAAACTGGAAAAACAGATGCGTATCGCTGGTGCGGGACGGGCACAGCTGGTTTTTACCGGCTCATCCTATATGGACAGCCTCGGTAATCCACGCGAGTGGATCTTCCATGTGCCGGAAACGATTACCTACCGAAAGCTGCTGAAGCAGAACGTGATATCTAACTCCTCTGTGCTGATCCAGAAGGACTGGTATGAACGGTCGATCCTGAATGCGGAGGATATTCATGAGGACTTCGTGTGTTGGCTGCGATTCCTGCGTGAGGGCGGCATTGCCTGTGGGATTGATGAGCCGCTGCTGATCTATCGCTTGTCGCCGGGGTCTAAGTCAGGCAACAAGCTCCGCTCCGCCCGGATGGCGTGGCGGTCATATCGCCTGATCGGACTGTCGCTTCCTGAAACAGCATACTACATGAGCTGGTATTCTGTTACGGGCGTACTCAAGCACAGGCATCTCCGGATGCCAAAGGAGGAACGGCGTTGAAAATCTGCTTTGTCAATCCGCCTTTCAAATCAGAATATGGCAAGTTCTCGCGGGAATCCCGCAGTCCTGCCATTGGTCACAGCGGCGTTCTCTACTACCCGCTGTGGCTGATTTATGCTGCCGCAGTGGCGGAAAAGTGCGGTTTCAACGTCACTTTCATCGATGCGCCGGCAAAACTGCTGAATGAAGCGCAGACCCTGGATCGGATTGCGAAAGAGGCGGCAGATGCGCGCCTTTTCGTCTTCGATACCAGCACCCCCTCCATCTACAGCGATGCTGCCTTTGCCGCAGCGGTCAAGGCGCAGTATCCGCAGGCCTTCACGCTGCTGGTCGGTACGCACCCCTCCGCGACGCCCGATGAAACGATGGCGATCAGCGACAGCATCGACGGTATAGCGCGCCGTGAATTCGACTATATCGTCCGCGACCTCGCCATCGCGCTGCGGGACGGCGGTTCACTGGAGACGGTCAAAGGGCTGACTTACCGTCAGGAAGGGGAAGTCGTTCATAACCCGGATGCGGAGCTCATCGCCGATCTGGACGAGATTCCCTTCGCGTCAGAATTCATCCATCGTCACCTCTGCGTGACGGATTATGTGTTTGCTGCCGCCGCCTTTCCGTCCATTCAGCTCTTCACCGGGCGCGGCTGTCCGGCACGCTGCAACTTCTGCGTTTACCCGCAGACCATGCACGGTCATCAATACCGCCTGCGGAGTGTGGAAAATGTGATCCGCGAGATCGGCTATATCCTCACGACCTTCCCGGACGTGAAGGAGATTGTCTTCGAAGACGACACCTTCACCATCAGCAAGGCTCGCGTGACGGAGCTATGCGAAGCAATGATCCGGCTGGGATATCACAAGCGTATCCGCTGGCTATGTAACGCCCGCGTGAATCTGGATTATGAGACCATGCGCCTGATGCGCAAAGCGGGCTGCCACCTGATCATCCCCGGCATCGAGAGCGTCAACCCGCAGATACTCAAGAATATCCACAAGGGAACCACGGTGGAGCAGATCGAACGATACATCGCTAACGCGCGCCGTGCCGGACTGATGGTGCATGCCTGCTACATGGTCGGCAACGAGGGCGAAACACGGCAGACCATGGTGGATACACTGGCGGCGGCGCTCCGCTTCAAGACAGACACCGCCCAGTTTTACCCGCTCATCCCCTACCCGGGCACCGAGGCATATGCATGGGCAAAGGCCAGGGGCTACATCAGCGACCGGTATGATGAATATGTGCACGAGGACGGCACGCTCAACTGCGTCATCAGCACGCCGGAGATCAGCGCACAGGACTTTGTGGATTTCTGTGCATACGCCCGAAAGAAATACTATCTGCGTCCGTGGTATATCGCCCACAGGCTCTGGCGCGGGCTGCGGGATTTTGAGGACCTGAAGCGATCTCTCAAAGCCTTCGGCAAGCTGAGGAAGACGATTTTCCGATAAGCGCACCCACACCATCAGACAGATCAATGACCGGCGACAAGGGCGAATAGATTCATCATTTGATTATGGAGAATGCGCAATGAAGAAATGCATTGTCTGGGAAACGTCGGCTTCCGTTGCAGGGGGCCAGAAGATGACGCTGACCGTGCTGGATCTGCTGAAGGATGAGTATGAGTTTCTGTGCCTGATCCCGGGCGAGGGCAAGCTGTCCGAGGAGCTAAAGCGGCGCGGAATCGCATACATATGCCTTGGCGATCAGACGCTGCCTGCCGGAGTGAAGGGCTGGCAGGCTTATCTGCGTTATGCATACATGTCCATCCGGAGCATCCTGAAGTCAACGATGGTCATCCGCAGCTTCAAGCCGGATGTGCTCTACGCTCCCGGCCCGGCAGCCCTTCCGTGGAGCGCAGTGTGCGGCTCAATCAGCAGAAAGCCGGTGGTATGGCATCTGCACCACCTTTTTTCTGATGGCCCGACCAAAAAGCTGCTGAGTTATACCAGCCGATGGTACTCTGTGCGGAAGATCGTCTCGGTGACGCGCGTCGTGGGTGACCAAATCACCTCGCCTGCAGGGCATGACAAGGTAGTGCCCTTGTGCAATCCTGTCGATACAGCCCGGTATGCTGCCGGAGACGCTGAAATGATCCTGAGAGAAACGGAAGCTGCTCTTGGCCGACCTGTCCTCCGCAAAGGCGGCTGTATGCTGATGCAGATCGCGGTGCTGCGACCCGCTAAACAGCAGGATCTGTTCATCCGGGTGGTCGGCGCATTGAAGCACCTGGGCGTACCCGTGACGGGCATTCTGGTGGGCAAGGCCATCACGGAGGAAGATCTGCGCTATGAGAAGCAGCTGCGGCAGATGATCTCCCATGAGGGTCTTGCAGGAGATATATACATGGCAGGCCATTGCAGCAATGTGCAGGATTATCTTGCCGCTGCGGATATCGTATTCGTCCCGATGGCAGTGGAGGGTCTTTCGCTGGTTGCCCAGGAAGCAATGTCGGCAAAACGGCATGTGGTGGCCGTTGATGCAGGCGGTGTGGCGGAGCTGCTGCGCGATGCTGGCTGTGGTACACTGTATCCCCTGAATGCATCCCCGGAGGAGATCGCCGGGATCATCCAGCAGCTGCTGCGCCAGGATCACCGGGAGGCGCTCCAGAGGGGCTATGACTTCTGCCTGCATCACAGCAGCGAGGCATACCGCGAAAGCATCAGCCGCGTGTTTGCCAGTGCCTGCGGTCAACATGGCGGCTCAGACGGAGGATATCGTGCGTAAACAGTGCATCGTCATTACAAATCCCATGGTCACCTGTGACAGATCGCCGGAGGTTTCGCTGAACAAATTCCTTCGCGTTTTATCTCCGCTGTATCAGGAATTCATTGTCTTGAGCGGGAACATCGTTATTGATGCGGATTTGCAGCACATTCATTTGATTGACTGTCCGCTCCGGCGAGGGAAATCTCGCTGGCAGCGGATCATCGCGATCTTCCTGTATCAGCTCCGGCTTGCATGCCATGTGCTGAAGCATGCAGAACGGGGCATGCCGGTCTGCTTCTGGGTGGCTGACAAGATGCTGCTGCCGTACTGGGCGGCAAAACTCAAAAGAGCAGACCTGCGGTTTTTTCTCTATGGGAATGTGACAAAGGAGGGCTCCGCCGGCTTCCTGCGCAGCATGTCCGGACGCCTGATCGCCTACCTTGCCAACCATGCTGACAGCGTGTGCGTGGAAAGCCCCGGCGTTCTGGAGGAATGGGGAAAGGACATCGTTCCCCGCCGCGTGAGGCTGCTGCATCTCTATACGGAAATGGGTGTGCCTTCTCCCATTTCGCAAAGGCAGAAGGTTGTCGGCATGCTGTGCCGGCTGTCAGCGGGGAAGCATGCGCAGGAAAGTATTGAGGCCTTCGTTCGCTTCCATCAGCAACACAGCGACTATCGGCTGGAGATCATCGGTTCCGGAGAACAGGAACAGGCATGCAGGGCGCTGATTGCCCGCTGCGGTGCAGAAAGCTATATCCATATGACCGGATGGATCGACCATCATCGCCTTGGTGCGTATACCGCGAAATGGAAGTATCTGCTTTTCCCGACAGACGCCGAGGGCATGCCCAACAGCGTGATCGAGATGATGGGACAGGGGATTCCGGCCATTGCATCCCCTGTGGGCGGCTTGCGCGACCTCATCCGAGACGGAGAAAATGGCTGGCTGCTGAAAGGGACAACTCCGGATGAGATCCTCCATGACCTCAGCACAGTCATTAGGGAACAGGAGAACTACGCTCCTGTTGCGCAGGCAGCGCGGAGGACGATTGAGTCCCAATTCAGTTTGCAACATGCGCAGGAGAATGCTTTGCGCAGCATGACAGCACCATAAAGGGGGAAGGAACGACGATCTGGATATACATGCTGGCCGCATGGGCGCTTTCCTTTGCGGCGCTTGGCAGACGGCGTGTTCACTTTGAACATCTGATCTGGATGCTTCTTCCGATCGATATGTATGGAGTGCAGCTTGCCGGATTTACATTGAAGCCCTATATGCTTTTCAGCGCTGTACTGTTTCTGCGGATGCTGATGCAGCGGAGACTTGTTGTTGTGTTTCGCAGCCGCTGGTCGCTGGTCAGCGGCGCTTCCATTCTGCTTTTCATGATCGTGAACATGTTCAACAACGAGTCCTACAGCAGCCCTCTTTCCTCGGCTATGCTCGCTGTTGTCTGGTGCTGCTGTATAATATACATGAACTGCTGCGGAGAAGATTCTTCTTCGGATATTTCTGAGGTGATGCTGGCGACGGGGATCGGGTATGGCATCGTCTTTATCCTGGTTTATCTGCTGCTGATGTCCGGTGCATCCTTTCCTGGGCTTGTGGCACAGACGCGGGAGGAGACGGGCATTTTCATGCAATTTTCCGAGACGCACTTTATCAACCGCGTCAATATCATTCGTCTGCGCGGCTTCACGATCGATCCGAACTCAATGATCGGCACCTTCCTTTTCTCTGCCATCGTTGCCAATTACCGGATCGTTTTCGGCCGGGGGGGCTTCCGCGAGTGGGCGGCTGTGCTCATTTCATCCCTCTGCATCTGGTACAGCGGCTCCCGGATGGGGATCGTGTGCCTGTATGGCATGCTTATCATGAGCAACATAACGGGCTATTGCATGGCTGATGTGCGATCAAAAAACCGCTTGAAGATTCTGCTGCTTGTGCTGTTTGCATCGATGATGCTGTTTGTCTTTACGGATCTCATTGGAAGCACGGTGCAGGGCATCCGAACCTCCATCGAGAACCGCCCCTTCCTGACGGGCAGTTATGGCCGCCTCAGCCTATGGAAGAACGCGCTCAAAGTTCTGTTTGAAAAGGGCGCGCTATGGGGTATCGGGATGGGTAATACGCAGCTGCATACGCCCAACGGTCTGGCCTGTCATAATTCCTGGCTGGAATTGATCTGTGCCGGCGGTATCCTGGTTGGCGGATTTATGGTGCTGCATTTGGCTGGCATGCTGCTATCTGGTCTGCGGCATGCTCTCAGACTCCCGAGGGTACCATCGTCCGCATTTGCATGGACGATGGTACTGGGGACGCTTGGCATTGTTATCTCTCTGTTGTCTGTTGACAATGTTACATACAGCTACCTCTGGTTCGGTGCGTCCATGATCACGGCGATCACAGACGGACAATGGGAGGAATCCACATGAGCAGACGGAAGAGAAGCCTGCAAAATGCAGTGATTGCCCTGCTTTCAGAGCTTGTGGTTGCACTGGTCGGAATTTTGCTTCCGCAGGCCCTCATCCTGAATTACGGCTCCAGGGCCAATGGGCTGATCACCTCTCTGCAGCAGCTGATGCAGTACTTTACTCTGATTGAGGGCGGTCTTTTCGGTGCGGCGATCTTTGCACTGTACAAGCCATTGGCAGATGATGATACACAGCAAATCAAGCGTATCCTGAGCGCTGTGCGCAGACTCTATACGCGCGTGGGCGTCGTGTATGTGCTGGTGTTGTTCATCGCTGCGGTGCTTTATCCGTTCTTTATTGCGGACAGCGGCTATCCCTACTGGGTTGTGATGCTGCTTTTCTGCCTGATTGGTCTCAACGGCGCAACGCAGATGTTCTTCATCGGTAAATACAAGGTGCTCCTCACTGCCTCGCAGAATAATCGATATGTTGTCCTGCTCAATGCAATCAGCACGATCCTGTTCTCCGTGGTCATCATTGCTGCGTCCTACTGCCATGTTCACATCCTTGCGGCTGTTCTGCTGGGAAGCATGGCGTACCTGTTCCGGGCGTTTTGCTTCTGGCTGGTTACGCGCAAGCTGTACCCATCGTATGATTTTCAGTTGCAGCAGGAACCGTATGCATTTCAGAATCAGCGCGAGGTTTTTGTGCAGCAGGTTCTGAGCATGCTGGTGATGAATGCCTGCATTCTGCTTTTGTCCTTTTCGCGCACGGACATGGGCGAGATCAGTGTTTTTACGGTGTACAACATGGTGCTGACTGCCGTGTTTATGCTCACCAATACGATACCCAACGGCGTCTCCGCCAGCTTTGGCGACTTGATTGCCCGCAGGGACAAGCAGCACCTGCAGCGCGTATATGCTGAGTACGAGCTGCTGTATCAGGTCTTCTGGACGGTTGTATTTACCTGCGTTTCCACGCTGTATGCGCCGTTCATGACCCTCTATACCACAGGCATTACCGATGCTGACTATGTCCGCCCCGCGCTGTGCGTGCTGTTCAGCGTCATGGGAGGAGCATGGGCGATCCGGATCCAGCAATCGATCGTGATCGTGGCAGCTGGCAAGTATAAGGAGATCCAGAAGAACAGCATCGTGGAAGCGGTGCTGGCTGTCCTGCTTCCTGCCGTGGGTCTGTACATGGCGGGTCTGGAGGGCATGATGGTCGGACGGACGCTGGCAGCGCTGTATCGGATGATCGATTTCATTCGCTTCAGCCACCGGGAGGTGCTGGATATGTCCCCGATGGTGACAGTGAAGGGGATCATTGCTTCTACAATGATCATCCTTGTCCTTAACTGCCTGCATGGTCGGCTGATGCACCATGTGCACCTCGATTCTTATGCGGCCTGGGCTGTTTATGCTGTCTTTGTTGCCGCTTCAGCAGGTGTTCTGGCGGTGATCGTCCTTGGTCTGATCTACCGGCAGCAGACCCGTGAGCTTTTGAAACGGTTTTTACACAAACGAGGTGAATCTTGATGAAGGTCGGCGTACTTACCTTCCACCGGGCAAGCAACTATGGTACGGCGCTGCAGGCTTTCGCAATGATTGAGGCACTGCGGGCGTTGGGCTATGATGCGGAACTGATTGATTATCGTCCGGACTATACGGAGTGTACGCTTGTGGAGCGTAAACTGCGGGATGCACGAAATATCAGGACAGTTGCGTCCATTCTGGTCAACCGTTTCATCTATGGTACTGCCATAGGGAAAAAGTATCAGCGCTTTGAGGACTTCTGCGGTACGTTTCGCTGCGGAGATACGATTTGTAAAACCATGGAGGACGTTGCTCATGCTGCGCAGCAGTATGATGTGATCCTCAGCGGTTCAGATCAGCTCTGGAATGAAAACATCACCGGAAGCGACTTAACCTACTTCTTTCCGTTTGCACATCAGCGCAAGGTAAGCTATGCAAGCAGCTTTGGCGTAGCAATGCTTGAAAAAGCGCGGGAAGCGGTCATTGCTCCGCTATTGCAGGATTTTGCTGCCATCTCCATGCGCGAGGAAACTGCCTGCGGCATCGTCAGGGATATGCTCTTTGCAGACGATGCTCCGCCGGTCATGCGTGTGCCGGACCCGACGCTGCTGCTGACGGCGGCAGAATGGCGGCAGTATGGCCATCCCGGCTTGGCATTGCCGGAACAGGGCTATATCCTGACCTACTACATGATCGAAACGCCCGTCCTGCGTGCCATTACGCGCAAGCTGCAGCAGACGACCGGTCTTCCCGTTGTGAACATCAAGCCCTCCAAGCGGCAGATGCTGCAGCATGAAGGAGTCAATCTGGCGGATGCGGGCCCTGCTGAATTCCTCAGCTGCTATGCCGGGGCGAAATATGTCGTCACCAATTCCTTCCACGGAACGGTCTTCGGGATCAACTTCGGCGTCCCCATGTATGTGGCGTCGCTGCCCGTGTCGGTAGCGGGTGAGGTCAACTCCCGGCTGACGGACTTGCTTGCGTGGTACGGACTGTCCCAGCGGTGGATCACCTCTGCCGGCGAAGCGGAGAAAATTGATCCCGGGCAGACGCTGACAGGTCTGGATGAGCTGAGGGAGGCACGCCGGGCTGACGCGATCCGCATGCTGCGGGCGATGCTGAGCTGATATTTTCATCTCCACTTTACAGGAAGAATAGAAGGTGTTCATATGTATCAAAGCTGCATCAAGCGGGGGCTGGATATCCTGTTATCCTTGATCGCCCTGATCGTATTCCTGCCCCTGATGCTGATATGCGCAATATGGATCAGGCTGGATTCCCCCGGCCCGGCGCTATTCAGGCAGAAGCGCATCGGCGCGGGTGATTCGACCTTCACCATCCTCAAATTTCGCACCATGCGGCAGGATACGCCATCTGAAGTCGCTACGCATCTGATGACAGACGCCTCCAGCCACATCACCCGCTGCGGCCGCATTCTTCGCTGCACCAGTCTGGATGAACTGCCTCAGCTCATCAATATTCTCCGGGGGGACATGAGCCTTGTCGGTCCGCGTCCTGCACTTTGGAATCAGTTTGATTTGATCCAGATGCGCAAGGAACACCACATTGATCGAGTCAAGCCGGGTCTGACCGGTTGGGCACAGGTCAATGGACGCGATATGCTGGACATGGCTCAAAAGGTGCAGTTCGATGCAGAATATGTGCAGCGGTTGTCGTTTCTCATGGATCTGCGCTGCATATGGCGGACAGTAGCCGTTGTGCTGCAACGATCGGCTATCATCGGAAAGGATGAAAAAAACGCTGCATCCGAAGCCAAGACCGGAGAATGAGTCTGATGAAGAAGAACATACTGATTGCTGGAACCAGCAGCTATATCGGCGATTCCTTTTATCAATATATGGCGCTGCATGCGCCGGAGGCTGTCTGTACATGTCTGGATATGACTGACTCGGCATGGAGGGAGCACGACTTTTCAGAGGATCATGTCGTTTACATGGTTGCCGGAATTGCGCATGTGAAGGAAACAGCTTCCAATCGGGAGCTTTTCTATCGTGTGAACCGCGACCTTGCCGTAGAACTTGCAAAACGGGCAAAAGCTGCCGGTGTCGGACAGTTCATCTATCTGAGCTCTATGAGTGTATACGGAAAGGACACAGGCGTCATCACCGACTGTACCGAGCTGAAGCCCGGAAGCAGTTATGCCTGTTCCAAAGCACAGGCTGAAGAGCTGCTCTCCCGCTTGCGCTGTGATACATTCCGTGTAGCGATTTTGCGCCCGCCTATGGTGTATGGCAGGGGATGCAAAGGCAATTACCGATCTCTGGAGAAACTTGCATTGAGGCTCTCGTTCTTCCCGAAGATACGCAACCAACGCAGCATAATCTACATTGACAATCTCTCTGCCTGTGTACTTGCCATTATTGAGCAGGAAGTGGATGGCTGCTGCTGTCCCCAAAACGATGAGTACGTGTGCACCTATGATCTTGTTCGCCAGATCGCCCATGCCCATGGAAGGCAGATCGTGCCCGGCATTGTCAGCGGATTCCTCTTGTCTGTCTTTGGTCGCTTTTTCACGGTTACCAGAAAGGCGTTTGGATCGCTGATCTATCAGCGGACGGTTGGTACACCTGTTTCATACCACGCAATTAGCCTTGAGGAGAGCCTTCAGGCGATGTATGCCTGCGAAAGGGCATAGCAAGTGCCCTGAGGTTTGTAATCAGTGATTCCGGTCGCAAATTGCGTCATCGCGCATGGCGCTCCGACTTCGTCCGCTTGTTTTCCTGAATGAACTCCCGCTTCACGACCTCCAGCCGACGCACTTCCTCCTTCATATCTTCCAGCTGATAATCCAACATAAATTGCTCCTTTTCCAGATACTCCAGAGCTGCCTTCCAGCCCTTGTAGTCGATCTTCTCACCGTCATCCTGGCAGCGGCGCAAGACAGATGCCACCTGTCTGTATTGGCGCAGTTCATACTCATACTTTCGTTCAAAACCACCGCGCTTTGCCTCCGGCAGCTTCTCCCATGTCCGGTAATGATTCTGGTATTTCTTCCACTTTTCATAGGATTCGATCCGGACACTCAACTCAAGGGAAAGATCGTGGTTCTCCTTCCTCTTGCTTTTCAGACCATAGAATTTCGTGTTGACGGTCTGAATTGCCGCCAGACAGGACGCAGCATCCGTGATGCTGTACTCCTGCATGATGGACAGCAGCCCCGTGCTGTCGCGCAGACGATGATCTTTGCGGTTGGGCTGTACGCTGGAAGCAAGGATGTTGGACGCGAGCTTAAACCGCAGGCTCTCCCTGGACACATCTTCGCCTTGGGCGGTCAGCAGTTCATCCTTCTTTTTCTCATACTGTGCCCATGCATTGAGCCGGGCCAGCCGCGCCTCCAGCTGACTGAGCAGCTTGTTCTGCTGACGGATCTCATGGTTCTTTTCGCCAACTTCCGTGGGGATACCGCGCTTCTCCATGGCACGGGCATCCGGGCCTTCGTGTACCATGGGGATGCGCTGTACACCTTGATCTGCATAACTCCGAGGATCGACAAAGCCCTGCGTGAATCCAGCTTCACGCAGGGCTTCATTGATGGCATCGGCAGCGGCGGCGCGCCAGTGTTCCGCATTGCCACGATCATCCCAGTCAGTTGTACAAACCTTTCGTGATTTCCAGCGGCCTTTCTGTTTGGCAGGGATACGGTTGCCGTCAGCATCCAGGATGTACTCCAATCGGCTTTTGTCGCCCCACTCGCCATCTGGTGTCAGTGGGCGCATGGTCAGCAGGATGTGAGCGTGTGGGTTGCCATCCCCTTTGTCATGAAAGGCAACATCAGCACACATGCCCTTGTCTACAAAAAGCTTCTGCACCAGTTTCCGAACAAGAGCGATGTTCTGCTCATGGTTTAGTTCAGCGGGCAGCGCCAGCTCAATCGACCGGGCGAGCTGCGCATTGGCCTTGGTTTCGTTCCACTCAACGCTGTTCCAAAGAAGGCTGCGATCCGCATATTCCTGTGGAGCGTTGGGCGGCAGCATTACCTCTGTGTAGATGACATGCTTTTTGCGGGTGTAGTCGTGGGTGACTCCATCCCAGGTGTTCTCCATCCGCGTCCCGCTGATATAGGCAGAAGCGGCGACGGCAGATTTTCCCTTGTTCCGGGAAACGATTTTGGTTGTCCAATGAAAGAAGTCCATTCTTTCCTCCTTCGGGCAGCTCCCATGGGAGCACCGTTCTTGGGGTATGGGGCTTGCCCCATCGCGGCGAAGTCCGCAACAGAGCATCGCAGATCGCACGACATACATTGGTCAATGGGCCGACGTATGTATCAGGGCGCACTTCGTGGTTATTCTTGTTGGGGACGCCCCGAGGTTAGCCCCGGAACGCCCCCTTGCATGGTCACCGGCCAGCAGCCAGCTCCTGCATAAAGGCAGAAAACTGAGCGCTGTCCATCTGGATGGTCTCAGGGAAGCAGGCCTCCAATATGGCTCCGTGTTCGCAGAGCCTGTGGGTGCGAGCCTTCCGCTGCTTCTCCTTTTCGCGGTTGTCGGTCAGGATTTTGCGATGCTTTTCCTGAACCGTCTTCAGCTCATCCTCGTCCTTGGGCATATTCGCCAGTAACTCGTCAATGTTAATCTTCATATATGTCCTCCTGTGATGCACCAGAGTGATGCAAATATGCACCACTCTGATGCAGATGTCGTTATGTTCATTGATGAGACTGCATCACTTTGATGCAATTATTGTGGAATGTGCGGCAGATTGATGCACTGACTCAGCCGCCGATAAAGTCGAAATCCATGCAGCTGTCGCTGAAATCGGGCATTGCGTCATCGTTTTCTTGCTGTTGGGGCGGTGTGGTGACCTGCGATGGCGCAGCGGATGCAGGGGGTACAACCATAACAACTGGCGCACTCGCTCCAGCGGAGTATCCGGCAAGATACGCCGGAAGCATCTGCTGAAGCCTGCTTGTCACCGATTCTGTGATCTCCTGAACAAGCTCGATTTTCTCAGTGCCAGACAGATGTACCCCCTCCGTGCCACAAGCATTGACAGCTTCTGCAACCAATTGACTGAACGACTGA
>JAFQIB010000083.1 GCA_017397765.1 Clostridia bacterium
GAAGCCTTCAAGGGCTGTACGCCTATCAAGATCATCATCGGTGCGAATGTGCAGTCCTTGTCCGAGGGAGCCTTTGGTGCGCTCAACTATGTTGAGGAAGTTGTTATCCGCAACACGAACGGCATGACCATCGACCCCAAGACCTTCCAGTCTTCCAAGAAGGGCGCGACCATCACTCTGATGAACGGCATCACCGAAGAGGTATACAACAGCTATGTGGAACAGCTTGCTGTTGCATACGAAAGCGCAACGGTGAACCAGCCTGAGCTGGCTGTGACCTTCCCCAAGCTGGACGCTGCTGCTGGCGCTCCCTACATCGGCAACTGGACTGCCGTGGCCGTCACCGACGGCACCGACTTCTACGGCATGGATCTGCTGGGCATCAGCATGACCGCTGTGCTGAATGACGACGGCACCGGCGTTGTGGATATGGACGGCGATGCGGCGCCCGGCGGTTGGTATGTGGAGAATGGCACGGCCATCTTCGCGCCCATCCTGGAGGAGGGCGGTCAGCCCGTACCGGAGGAGGCCATGCCCTTCACCATGGACGAAAACGGCCGTATGTGCCTCGACCTGGGCGGCCTCTTCATGCTGATGGAGAAGGAGGGTGCAGCGTATGCCGTGCCCGCCATCCCGGAGAAGCCCTGGCCCGAGCTGGATGCAGCCAAGGCCCAGTACTACGTGGGCACCTGGGATGCCGTGAGCTACATCGTTGACGGCGAGACCTACCCCGCCGAGCTGGTTGGCCCCACCACCCTGATCCTGAACGCTGACGGCACCGCGCAGATGACAGAGAGTGGGGAGGAAGCCTACGAACTGCGCTGGTACGCCGAAAGCTACTCCGCCTACGTCGGCCCGGCAATGAGCGCGCTTGTAGAAATCTACTTCGACATGAACGGCAACCTGGAGATGCTGCAGGACGGCTCCAAGATCGTCTTTGCGCCCCATGTGGAGGCCACGCCCGTCCCCACCGCTGAACCCACGCCCGTTCCCACCCCCGAACCCGTCGTCAACCCCACCGAGGGCGGCGAGCAGCTGCTGGGCGACTGGTACGACGACCTGGGCAACAAGCTGACCCTGGCTGCCGACGGCAGCATGGCCTACACCTACGCCTCCGACGGCTGGACTTACAATGAAAAGTGGGCCGTTGTGGACGGCGAGGCAGTGGTCACCGAAGGTCGCTGGGAAGATGCTGCCATCTATCTGCGGGACGGCATCGTGTTCATCGACAACGACGAGGGCATCTTCCAGCTCTTCAGCGCGGACGGCGATCTGTCTGCCTACTACGGTGAGGAAGAGGAAGAACTGCCCGAAGCCCAGCCCATTGGTGACGAGGGCGCTGCCTACTTCGGCGCCTGGAAGGGTGACATGTTCGGCATGGAGGTCATCCTGAGCCTGAATCAGGACGGTACCTGCGCCATGGAAATGTTCGGTGAATCCGAGCCCGGTGTCTGGTCCGTTGTGGACGGCAAGGCCAACATCATGGGCGACGAGCTCTTCGTTGATGGCGATGGCAACCTGGTGTACGAATCCATGGGAATCGTCTTCATCAGGGCGGAAACTGAAGAAGCCGCCGGCGACAATGGCGAAATGTCCGAGGAAGAGCAGATGCTGGCTTTGCTGGCGCTCCTGGGCCAGATGGCCGAGCAGGAGAATGGCGGCGAAGCGGAGCAGCCCCAGGACGGTTCCGCTTATACGGACACGACCTTTGTTCTGACCCAGGCGGCGACCGTGTTCAACGGTCAGTCCTTCCCGGTGGACGCAAAGGCCTTTGGCGAGTACACCGTGCGTTTCAATTCCGATGGTTCTGCTGCGCTGGTGCAGTCCGGCCTGGAGCTGCCCGCCGAATACCTGACCTGGTCGAACAACGACGCAGGCGAGTATGTCATCGACTACTCCGTCAACGGTGTGCCGGTCATGGAGTACGTCTTCATTCCCGCAGACGGCGCGCTGACCTTTGACTACTATGGTACGCTGATGACCTTTACTCCGGCTGAATAAGCATAACTGAATCCCATGCTGCCTGCCGGAGAATCCCGGCAGGCAGTGTGCCTATTATGACAACAACGGAGGATTATGTGATGAAGAGAATTTTGCCGGCATTGATGCTGATTCTGCTTGTCCTGCTGTCCGTGACTGCCCAGGCGGAATGCCATCATACCTACGACATGGTTGATGTGAAGAAGGCAACCTGTGAGAGCGACGGTTACTATCTCCTGAAGTGCAACGACTGCGGACATACGGTGAAGGAGATCACTGACAAGGCCTATGGCCACGACTGGGCGTATGTGACTGGCCAGGAGGCTGATTGTACCGAGAATGGCTTCAAACGGTACATGTGCGGCAACTGCGGTGAGACCCGCATGGAGACCCTGACTGCACCGGGACATAAGTGGAAGGATTCCCATGTTCTGGAGGAAGCCACCTGCACCAAAGCAGGCTCCATGCGGACGGTCTGTGAGGTCTGTGGCCTGTCCAGTACCCGTAAGATCGAAAAGAGCCACAAGTACGGCTCCTGGACCGTAACAGAGGAAGCCACCGACCACGCCAAGGGCACCCGTACCCGCACCTGCAAGCGCTGCGGCAAGAAGCAAACCGAATCCTTCTACCCCGAGGGAACGCTCTACAAGAACATCAAGAACAAGAAGACCGAGGTCAAGGAGCTGCAGCAGATGCTGACGGATCTGGACTTCCTCAACGACAAGGTGGACGGCATCTTCGGCGCGAAGACCGAAAAGGCTGTGAAGGCCTTCCAGAAGGAGTATGGGCTGAATGCCGACGGCATCGCCTGGCCCCAGACCCTGCAGGCGCTGAATGAGACCATTTACGGCGGGATCATGGCGGACGGCCGGGGCGAAGTCGAATGCTGCGCAATGACACTCCTGGAGGACGGGACGGTCAGCTGGGAACTCTGCGACACGCACCTGTCCTACGAAATGCAGGCAATTGCCGGTCTGGCCGCGGATGCCAGCGAAGCCGAGCGCCTCAACTGTATGATCGTAGCCTGGCAGGCGGAGCTGGACGTGCTTTACCAGACCTGGCTGGCGCTCTGTGCGCCGGAGGAGCAGCCGATGGTCATCAATCACAAGACGATGTTCATGGGCTACCTGAACAGCCAGAAAACGCTGTGGGGCTCCCAGTTCGGCGCGGACTCCCTGCAGACGCTGGAGATGATCCGCAGCATGCTGATGGAACAATGCTGCACGCTGTGCCCCATTGTGGACGGGCTGCAGAATGCTGAATAAAAGCAAAGGAGGCATCATCATGGCGACTGTTGCCTATCAATGTCCCAACTGCGCGTCTCCGTTGATATACGACGGCACAAGCGGCAAGATGGTCTGCACGGCCTGTGACAGTCAGTTTGATCAGGAGACCATCGAACATCTCAATGCTCCGGCCGACGACGGTACAGTGGATTTCACTGTCCCTACGGAGGGGTACACAGCCGGCGACACGGCGCAGCTGCAGGCCTATCACTGCAAGACCTGCGGTGCGGCGCTGATCACCGAAAGCACCACCACCGCCACCGAGTGCCCCTACTGCGGCAGCCCGACCATCCTGCCTGACCGCATTGACGGCGGCATCCGCCCGGAAAAGGTGGTTCCCTTCGTCATCACCAAGGAGCAGGCCCAGGAGATGTTCCATGGCTACTTCAAGGGCAAGGCGCTGCTGCCCAACATCTTCAAAAAGGATAACCAGATCGCCGAGATGCGCAAGCTGTTCGTGCCCTGCTGGCTGTTTGACTGTGAGGCTCGCGGCAGCGTTGTCTATGATGCAGAGAAGGAATCCAGCTACACTGATGGCGATGAAGAGGTCACCGAGGTGGAGCACTACATCGTCCGCCGCGGAGGCAGCATGCGCTTCGAAAACATCCCGGTGGACGGCAGCGTCAAGATGGATGACAAGATCAGCGAATCGCTGGAGCCCTACGACCTCGCGAAGGCTGTTGCCTTCACGCCTGCGGTGCTTTCCGGCGCGATGGCTGACCATGCCGATGTGGACGCCGACGCCTGCGAGGCCCGCGCCGTCAACCGTGCCACCGGCAGCTTCAAGTCCGCGCTGCAGGACACCATTGATGGCTATACCAGCATCTCTGAGAAAAGCAGCAGCGTGCATGTGGCAGGCAGCAAGGTCACGCCGGTGCTTTTGCCCGTGTGGCTGATCACCACGGTAAAGGATGGGAAGACCTACACCTTCGCCATCAACGGCCAAACCGGCCGCCTGACCTGCAATGTGCCCACGGCCAAGGGCAAGGCTTTCCTGTGGGGAGCCGTCTCCTTCGCCGGCATCCTGGGGCTGACAGCGCTGATCCTGCACCTGACCAGGGCACTGGGAAGCGGAACGCTGCTGATGGCCGCCATCTTCGCGCTGTTTGTGACCATCGGCATCGTGGGCACGATGATTGGCAAGCTCAAACAAGCTACATCGCAAAGCGGCGCCTCCGGCTATGCCTGCGAGGGTGGCCTGAACCTGACGATTGAATCGGACAGCTACCGGTACACCAAGCAGGAACGAAAGAAAATCGAGAAAAGCGCTGACTGAGATTTGAGGGATACGTTATGAAGCTGAAACGCATATTTGCTGCGCTGGCAGTGATGATTCTGCTGATGGTACAGCTGCCGTCGGCATATGCTGCGGGCGGAATCACCGTCACCCGCCACCCGGAACCGCAGATCGTCATCGAGGGCGGCTCCTGCACGTTCACGGCGGCCGGAAAGGGTCACACCGGCATCACCTGGCGCATCCAAAGCCCCGACGGCAGCGAGGACTTCCCCTTTACGGACGCACCCGCCCATTTCAAAGGGCTGAAGGTCTCCGGCAAAAACAGCAACAAGCTGCGGCTGAGCAGCATCCCCGGCGAGATGGACGGCTGGCTGGTGTACTGCTGCTATTCCGGTAAAGCCGGCAAGATCAACACGGAAACGGCGCCGCTCTTCGTCACCGACCGCAGCGGAAACCGCATCAACGGCAATGCTTCTGCCCCCGCTGCAACACCTGCTCCTTCCTCCAATGGCGAGGAGATCACCTTCGCACCGGCTGAAGGCGAGAAGATCCTCCGCACCATCGGCAGTGTCATGCATTTTGTGGACAAGGACGGCAACGTCAAGGGCGATTCCTTCACCGAGCTCAACTTCGGCGAGGCGTACTACAACACCCTGACCCGCAAGACCGTCACCGACGGCTCTGTGGATGTAAAGGTCTCTGCTGAAATCCCCAAGGGGAAGCGGGTCGCTTACTGGGTCATCAACGGCGCCAAGTACACCTTCAATACGGAGGTGAAGAGCTTCACTCTGCGCGAGGTGCCCTATGGCATGGTGATCGAGGCTGTCCTCAGCGGGCAGACCGCCCAGACGCTGCCCACCGCAGAAGAGATCGGGCAGCAGCGCACCGGCAAAACCCTGCTGGTGGAAACCAAGAGCGCCCGCATGTCCCATGTGAACGGCAGCCAGAAGGCCTCCGGCGGATATTTCACCGAGTTCGACTTTACGGACGACTATGTGAACAAGGCGACGGGCGAAACCGAGCAGGGCGGCCGGGTGACGGTCCGCGTGACGGCCAGCATCCCCGAGGGCAAGCTGGTCACCTACTGGCGCTTCAACGGTGCACGCCTGAACTTCAACTCCGATGTGACTGCCTTTGTTGTGGAGAACCTGGCGGAGAGCATGCTCTACCAGCCGGTGTTCTACACCAAGACCACGCCCGTTCCGGAATATACCATCAACTGCAAAAACTGCACCTTCTCCGGCGGCGGCTACAGCAATGCCAAATCCGGCACCGTTCCCTACGGCACAAAGATCACCATTACGCCTCAGGGCAATTCCTCGCTGGGCTGGTGGAGCGGCAGCTACGGTACCGGCGAAGTAAGTAAAAAACCCATCACCTGGACCGTAAAGAACAACTGCTCCTTCGAATGGCATATGGTCATAAACTGACATAAAGGAGAATGTACATGAAGCGTTTCATTGCGATGTTCCTGCTGCTGTGTATGGTGCTTGCCGCCATGCCGGCCACGGCAGACAGCGGGTATATCGGCAACATGGAGGTTGTCAACTGCAGCGAATGGGTTTCCCTGCGGGAAGCGCCCGGCACATCCGCCAAACGGCTGGTGAAAGTCTCCCTGGGGGCTATTGTCAGTAACTGCCGGCAGGTCAACGATGCGTGGATTTACGCGGAGTACGACGGCTACAGCGGCTACATCCTGGCTGAATACCTGGAGCCCAGCGACGGACGCATCACCTTCAGCGCCATGATGGTCACCATCCTCGATGGTGCGCCCTTCTACGCCACGATTGACAGCACAGTACCGATCGACTGCATTCCGGCAAACACCATCGTCCGCAACTGCCATGTGACGGATTATGACAGAGTCTATGTGGAATGGGGCAGCCGCTGCGGCTTCATCAGCCTGCTGCATGCGGAGGTGTACAACGAGATGCTGCACTTCCCGCAGCAGATCACGCTGCACTGCAACCCTTTTGATGCTGCTTACGAGGGCTCCGAGCCCGTCCTCCGGATCGACTACACGGTGGATTTCCCCCTCGCACAATACGATTACAGCCAATACGACTTCGCAGAATTCGGGCTGCCCGAGGGCATTGACGCCGACACGCCTGCGGTGGAATTTGTCCTGCATTCGGACATGACGCTGAATCACGTCCACCTGTTCAACGTTTGCCCTGTGTCCTGGGACGATGAAACCGGCGACACGGTGTATGACGCGACGCTGGAGCACATCCAGTACCAGGTGGACCCCGAGCATCCGCTCTCCGTCAAGACTGTGATCTGGGGAGATACCCCCAATCTGGCTGTTGGGTATGCGGACGAAGACGGCACCTACCATTTCGTATTCGTGGAAATCAGCGGTGAGGACGGCAGTCTGCTCCTGAGAGAATTCTGACGCCAGTAAATCAATCACAACAGGGAAAACAGCTCCGCAGGCAGCCATGCCGTGCGGAGCTGTTTGTGTTCTTACTTATGCAGGGGATAAGCTGCAGAAACCTTTGGCCATTTGGGGATTTTTCCTTGACAACACAACGCGATGCTCAGGGCTGCCTTGAATTTTCGCTTCTTTAGCGGAAGTAATCCATCGTTAAGTCGCCGCATTGTCCCTTTTGAGGTCGTCCAGCAGCCGCACCGGTTGGAGGGAACGAGGCTTCGTCTGTACATAAACCCGCCAGATTCAAGTTTATCGCGTTCATTCTGTCACAGCAGTACACAAAACCGCAAGCCAGCCAAGGCTTGCGGTTTTGCTATTTGCATGATGTAATATGAAGGATAAATCTTTCCTTTCCGTCCCCCTCACTGAAAGGTGGCTGTTTTTTCGTGGTGGTGCCAGTAGGACTCGAACCTACGGTCTCGCTGCGCTCGGTCAATGAACATTTCCCCCTGCTGCTTCCGCCACAGGCGGCGCAGGGGGAAATGCCCCATCGATGTGAACGATGTGCTCTGACATACCGACCGGAACACATAACGCCCCATTATGACAAACGGCTTTGCAGGATTATTCGGATATTCTGCCGTCGCCGCCGCACTTGGAGCATGAGCCCCCGGTGCAATACGCACCGTCGCATAGCTTGTTGACAGTTTCAAGCGTGGGAACACCGTTGACATAGACCCATTCGTCAACCCATATCCATTGATCGCCGCCGCATTTATTGCATTTACCATCGCCATTGCAGAAACTGCAAATAGAAGAATCGGAAATGGCATTCGCAGTGCAGTTGACGGTAAAGCCGGAGTATTCAAAGATATAGAAAGAGGATGCCGTACTTTCAGGATTGGAGATGCTGATTGTCAGATTTCGATCCGAGGCAGTAATGGAAGGATCGCTTCCCGTATAGCGATAATGATATTTGCGAACATATTCTTCTGATATCTCCACCAGTTCAAAATAAGGGCTTGCATCAATGGCTTCTGCATAGCGGATAATATCCTTTGTCGCAATTCCCTCATATTGATAATTCATATGCGGCGGATCCTGAAAAGTATAGTCCTCGGTGTCTATAAGCGCTACTTCATACCTTAAAAAATCACCCGGAGCAACAATCATCAGCCCGTCGTTCCATGCGATTTCACTTGCCGTACCGTCTGTCTGCCGCCCATAAACCTCCAGCGCGCTCAGAGAAATGCTGGCATCGAAATAAAAATCCATTCTATAGCCTTCGCTGCTCTGATGACATGAAACGTATACCTCGGTATCCGCGATGCCCGGCATCTCCAAAATTATAAACTCATCGTCCCTTCCGGAATATGTATCGGTAATCTCCATGCCGTATTCATTGATCAGCAGCGTTGCATATGCGTTGCATTCCTCCAGCGGATACTCGTCAAATGCAATGCTGCTGCCGTCAAAGGTCCTCCCGAAATAATACCCCGGATCAGGCAGAACGGTTTCCTCCGCCAGAGCGACAGCGCTGAAGAGCATGACCGTCACAATGATCGCCAACCAATACAGTTTTTTCATTACCAACAGCCCTTTCGCACAGAAATTTCGTTTTTGATATTATATCACTCCGGAAATCGGAATACAACAAAAACCCTCCATCCGAAGACGGAGGTTTCGTGGTGGTGCCAGTAGGACTCGAACCTACGGTCTCGCTGCGCTCGGTCAATAACATTTCCCCCTGCTGCTTCCGCCACAGGCGGCGCAGGGGGAAATGCCCCATCGATGTGCGTTCCCCTCTCAGGGGCCGCAGGCGCGAA
>JAFQIB010000084.1 GCA_017397765.1 Clostridia bacterium
GGCGTTTGCGCATCATGTGTCCCCTGTGGGGACTTCGCCGAAGGCGAAAATGATGGGTAAACGTTAAATGGCAATCAATGGTGGGAAGTTTGCCACCCCCTCTGGCCCTCTTTGCTTCTTTCTCGGGACCGAGAAAGAAGAACTCTCACAAGTGACCTGCCACAAAGATACAAACATCTAACGATCGCACATCTCTACAAATCCCAATTTGTCGATTTGCCTTCCCCTATGGTGCAGCATCAATGAGCCTGCACGCCCCCCGCCGTCTCCTGAATCAATCTGAGCAACCGGCAGAATACACGGGTGCTGCTTTCTTTACATGATATACAAGAAAGCGGTAAGTATTTGCTGAAAGACCATAGTCCTTTCCCCGTCCCCGCAGAGGAGAATACCAGCAAAAACAGGCAACCTCCCTTGCCGGAAAACTGCCTGCGTATATGATGTTTTACATCCACCCCACCGCATGAAGGACAACGCCAGCCACGCCGCACAGGGCCATCACCAGCATGGGGCTGACTGCCTTGCCCCGGGGCTTCCACCGCAGGGCCAGGAAGGCTGCGAGCATCAGCAGGCAGCCCGGCGCGGAAAATCCGCCGGCCTGATGGGTACAGGCCACCTGGATCAGCGTCACCGCAGCGGAGGCGATCAGCGCCACCACCACCGGCCGCAACGTCCCCAGAACGGACTGCATCACCTTGCCGGAGCTGAAATGGGCATACAGCCAGGAAAGCAGGCTCACGATCAGCAGGGAGGGCAGCACGCACCCGAAGGTGGCCGCCAGCGCGCCGGGGAGTCCAGACAGGCGCATTCCCACGAAGGTGGCGGCGTTGAGCGCGATGGGGCCGGGGGTCATTTCGGCAATGGTGACCAGGTCCGCAAATTCAGCCGTGGTCAACCAGGCGTGGGTATCCACCGTCAGGGATTTGATCAGCGGCATGGCGGCATATCCGCCGCCGATGGAAAAGGCGCCGACCTGCAGAAAGGCCATGAACAGGGAGAGGATCATCGCGCGCCCTCCTTTCCAGCCAGGAAAATGCGGGCGACGCCCACGGCGATTGCGCCGAGAATGATGAAGATCACATTCACCTTGAAGAAGAAGGTCAGCACAAAGGCGATGACCATCAGGGCGATGCGGACGCCGTCCCGGCTGCCGACCACCTTGCTGCCAAGGCCGTACACCACGTCGGAGATCACCGCCGCCACGCCGCAGCTCATGCCGGTCAGCGCCGCCTTCACCCATTCGTTGGCGGCGAACTGCGTATAGATCAGGCTGATTGCGCCGATGATGACGATCGGAGGGATCAGTGTACCGGCAACGGCACAGAGCATCCCGGGAAGCCCGGCAATCCGCCGCCCCGCCAGGATGGCGGCATTGACCGCGATCGGCCCCGGCGCAGACTGGGCCAGCGCCGTCATATCCAGCATTTCTTCCTCTTCCAGCCAGTGCAGCTCATCCACCAGCTTCTTCTTCATCAGTGAAACGATCACAAAGCCGCCGCCGAAGGTGAAGGCGCTGATGATCAGCATGCTGGTAAACAGCGTCCAGAGCCGCCGCGCCATGGTTTCTTTCATGCGCATCCTCCGTTGTGCATCACTTCCGGATTGCCGGATGCCTCCGGCTTTCCATCCATATTATACACAATGGGGGAGATTCTGTAAACCGATGATCCGGCGCAGGGTAAAGGAGGAGGGCCATCAGGAGGCGTGATGGCGAAGAATATGGGCAGACAGCATCTCCACAAATTCGGTAACCGTCGGCTCCTGACGCATGGGATATCCGGCCAGCTCGCCCAGATACTCCCGGTTGACGCTCCAAGCCCGGTGGATAATGGTGCGGATATTGCGTTCGATGGTCCGCCAGTCGCAGTGCTGCTGCTCGGACAGGGGCATAAAGATCCCCTGCTTGATGCACAGCAGCCGGTTTTCGTCTCCAAGCACCATGCGCACTGCCTTGATGGTCAGGTTATACCCCAGGTATTGTCGGCCGATCCCCAGTGCTCTCAGGTCATGGATGATTGTTTTTGTCTCCATTTTTCTTTCGCCTCTTTGCTTTTGCAGCTGAAATATAGAACATTTAGTATTAATATACACCATTAGCACGGTTTTTCCTGCATCAACAGCACAATTTGTCAAAAAACGACACGCATCGACATCCGGCAGCGGCCAATGATATTAGCGTTGACTAACCTGCAAAGTGCATGCTACACTTTCAGCGAGTAAGGGAGTAGTCGGCACGGCATTCGTCCGTGCGGCGGAGTCAACACAATGGGGGCAACCTCTGGCTTCGCGCTGCTTGTACAAAGAGGAAGCATGACGAGACTTACCCGTGTTTCTGTTTCCCGGGGATAGCTGTCCCCCCGCGCAGAAAGGAACGGGTATGGTCTCGTTTTTCTGTGCATACACCATGAGCGGAGGTACCTATGAGTTTCATTGAGCTTCTCCTGATTGCAGTCGGTATGAGCATGGACGCCTTTGCGGTATCCATCTGCAAGGGCTTGTCGGTCAGCCGCGTCACGCCGGCGCAGTGCCTGAAGGTGGGCGGCTGGTTCGGCGGCTTCCAGGGCCTGATGCCGGTGCTGGGCTTTGTTCTGACCAGCCTGTTTGCCTCGCTGATTACCTCTGTCAGCCACTGGATCGCCTTCGGGCTGCTGCTGCTCATCGGCAGCAACATGATCCGGGAAGCCCTGGACAAGGATGAGGAAAAGGTGGATGACTCCTTCTCCTTCATGACGATGCTGACGCTGGCCGTGGCCACCTCCATCGACGCGCTGGCCATGGGCGTGACGCTGAAGCTTGCTGGGGCCGACATCCTGGTTGCCGCACTGCTGATTGCCGCCACGACGGCGGTGCTTTCCCCCATCGGGCTGAGGGTGGGCAATCTGTTCGGCACAAGGTACAAGGCCAGGGCAGAGCTGATCGGCGGCATTGTGCTGGTCGGGCTGGGCGTGAAAATTCTGCTGGAGGGGCTGGGAATTCTGTAAAACAACTGCGCACCTGCTGATCCGCGTACAGAGCGGAAAGCCGGTGCGCTTTCTGTTGGGTTGATCCACAGGGTGTGTGCTCATTCCGCTTGCCGCCTTCCAATTTGCCGGGCAGACGAGAAATACATTTTCCTGCGATGTTGGGAGAGCGTGATGATCCGCACCTTCCTTCTGCCATCGCTTCTTCTGCCCGGATTGTTCCTTTGTTACAACTCGAATTGACATCTGTTCCGGCATGATGTATCATAAAATCAGACAGGAGGAATAGACAATGAAGAAAATGATTTGTGTCCTGCTTTGCCTGCTGCTGGCGGCAATCCCGGCATTGGCAGAAGAAAACCCCTTTGCGCCCTATGTGCTGACGGCTCCGGAAGGAACTCAGATGGAAATCAACGAGGGCAGCACGGCCTTTGCCCGGGGCAGTGCAAGGGTGCTGGTGATGGTCATTGACCGCGTGCCGGACGAAGAGCCTGCGGACGCCATCATCCGCCTGATGGCCCAGTTTGAGCCCGATGCGGTGCAGGGCGATGCATTGGCTTTGGCGGAAGGCTATACCGGGTTGACCGCTGTGAACGAGGGCCGCTTCGGCGAGGGCCGGGATCAGCTGATCGTCATGATCCTCAGCGACGGGGGCGATCTGCTCATCCTTTCCGCCTATGACCTCAGCGACGACGAAACGCAGGCCCAGGCGCTGCTGGATCAGCTCCTGGAGACCCTGGCGGCAGAGGGCGCGGGCCCGCTTGTGACCAAAGAATGATCCGCACAGCGCGGATGAAAGAAGGAGGAACCCCCTATGGCGCTGCTTCATCTGGTATACTTTTCTGACGTCCTGGGCGTACAGACCCCTGTGGACGTGATCCTGCCCGAGGGCAAGCAGGGCATCGGCGTGGAGGCGAGCGGCGAGGCCGAGCTGCCCAAGGTGCTCTACCTGCTGCACGGCTATTCCGACGACCAGACCATCTGGCAGCGCCGCACCAGCGTCGAGCGCTACGCCGCCGGCCATAACCTGGCCATCGTCATGCCCGGCGTGAATCATTCCTTCTATTGTAATGAGCTGTACGGCGAGCGCTACTGGGATTACGTCTCCGACGAGCTGCCCCGGATGATGCACCGCTTCTTCCGTCTGTCCGACAAGCCGGAGGATACCTTTGTGGCGGGCCTGTCCATGGGCGGCTACGGCGCGATGAAGCTGGCGCTGAACTTCCCCGAGCGCTTCGGCGCGGCAGCTTCCTTCTCCGGCGCGGTGGATATCGCTTCCGCCTCCAGGCGGCATACCCAGAACTGGAAGCGCATCTCCGGCGGCAAATCCATCCGCGGCACGGAAAACGATCTGCTGCATATGCTGAAGGTCCATGCGGGAGCGGAAAAGAAGCCCCGGCTGTACGTCAGCTGCGGCACGGCGGATTTCCTCTACGACCAGCACCGGAAGTTTATCCCCCTGCTGAAGAAAAACGGCTGGGACGTGACCCACTATGAGGAGCCGGACGCGGTGCACGAGTGGGGATTCTGGGACCGGGAGATCCGCAAATTCATCGAGTTTTGCTTTGAGGCATAAGGCCGGCAAAGCACAGGAGTAAGAACGGAATGGATATGCTGCCCTTTTACCGGGAGGAGGATCTCTTTCCCCGGGAATTCACCCAGGCCATCGAGCGCCCCTGGGGCATGCTGTATCACAATGAGGAAAACCCGGATTCCTATGACAGCAACCATGCGCTGATCTACCGGGACCGCGTGGACGATCTGCCGGCGGTATTGCGGGAAATTACGGATTTCTACCGCGCCCGGCAGGTCAGGCCGATCATCTACCAGTCCATCCTGGATGACGGCTGGTTCGGAGAGATCGAAGCGGAGCTGGCCGCTTGCGGTTACCGCTCCTGGCAGGAGGAGCAGCATTGGATGCTGCTGGCGCAGCCCAGCCGGATCTGTCCCACGCCCGCTGCAGAAATCCGCCGGATTACCCAATGGACGGAGGATCTGGCGGTGCATCTGTATCACGCAGCGGGGGAGTCCTGGGAGATCCCCGTGGCAAAGGCCCAGCTGGCGCGCCCCAATACGCGCTATTTTGCCGCTTATGTGCAGGGAAAGCCCGTGGGCGCGATCTACGGCCATGTCAACGATGCGGAGATCTGCCGCATTGATTATCTGCTGGTTGCTCCGGCCTGCCGGGGACAGGGGCTTGGCCGGGCGCTGACCCATGCCTTTGTCAGCGACTGCCGGGCAAAGGGCGTGCCCTGCGCGCTCTGGCCGGACGGCGAATCCCCAAGGCGAATTTACGAGGACGCCGGCTTCCGCTTTGTCCGCACGCTCCGGGCGGGGCGGGCCGTCTGGCATGGCTGATCGGAAATCATAGCAGATGTTATCAATAAAAACAGTGAACAACGCATGAAAATATACGCGTGTAAATGTAAAATACGCAGAAATGTAAGAAAAACCTAACAATCTCACTTGACAATTATTCGCAAATACGGTATTCTAACAAAGCCCACTACCTACATGAAAGGAAGGAATTAACCATGAAGAAGTTTTTTGCTCTGTTTCTGGCTCTGATGATGATGGTGTCCGTGACTGCCTTCGGTGAGGTCATTGCTTCCCCCGATGCCGGTGCGATCGAAGATGCCATCGCTTCCCCCGACGCCGGCGTGATCGAGGAGATCAAGCTGGGCCAGGCTCTGTTTGCTGCCCACGGCACCAAGTGCTTCGCCGTGATCACCGTTGCCCTGCAGGGTGATGTGATCGTTGCCGCCCACATCGAGGAGTTCCAGTTCATGGCTGCTGACACCTCCATCGGCGTGCCCAACAGCAACGAGGCTTTCGGCCAGAGCTTCCCCGAGGGCAAGGTGCTGGCTTCCAAGCGTCAGAACAACGAAGCTTACAGCGCCAACATGGCCAACGCTGGCTCCACCGTGGCTCTGCTCGACAACTACACTGCCATCGAGAACTACGTGGTCGGCATGACCGTGGCTGAGCTGGAAGCTGAACTGGCTGGCTATGGCGAGGACAAGGCTGCTGCTATGGACGCTGTGTCCGGCGCTACCCTGACCGACACCCTGGGCTACCTGCAGGGTATCCTGGCTGCCGCCAAGAACGCTCAGTAATCTCTGAGCGTGAACAAAAAGAGCCTCTTCCTGTGAAAACGGGAGGAGGCTTTTTGATGTATGGGTGCATGGATGCGATAGATTGGGATTAGTTAGAAGAGCGAGTCTGCCGCATACGGCCTCATCCGTCACGGCTTGCGCCGTGCCACCTTCCCCCGAGGGGAAGGTTTTATGGAAGTTGTTTCTTGGATTCTCTTTGTGGAGAACCTGCCCCCGCGATGACGGAGAAGGTAGAAGTCTGTATTCTGAGTCAACGGCAAATTGGGATTTGTAGAGATGTGCGATCGTTAGATATTTGTATTTTTGTGGCAGGTCACTTGTGAGAGATCTTCTTTCTCGGTCCCGAGAAAGAAGCATACCGGCCCACAACAGGCACAAAGCCTGCTGTGGGCTTCGCGTTATCAACGCAAGCGCTGACAACGCTCGTTGCGCAGAGCGCGACCTCACAAGGGCCAGAGGGGGTGGCAAAATTCCCACCATTGATTGCCATTTAACGTTTACTCATCATCTTCGCCTTCGGCGAAGTCCCCACAGGGGACACATGATGCGCAAACGCCCTCTGGACTCCC
>JAFQIB010000085.1 GCA_017397765.1 Clostridia bacterium
GAGAGGTCCCACCTGTTCCCATACCGAACACAGCAGTTAAGCTCTCCAGTGCCGAAAGTACTTGGCTGGACACGGCCCGGGAGGATAGGTCGCTGCCGGTTCCCTCTTAAAGGAAGTCGAATGACTTCCTTTTTTCGTTGTGTATGGAAAAGAACAAAGCAGGGCAGAAACGGACTGCGGGGAATGGCATGACAAAGGCGTGGCAGAACCGTGTAATTGATAGCTGCAGAGGCGCTTTTTGGCGCAGAAGGTTGACTGGCAGGCTGGATCAACGATACAGCAGTACCAATGGCCAGATCATTCCTGCTTGCTGAGCAGAAAAAGCTTTCTTCCCGGCAGGAAAAAAGCCGCAGGCGCGTGCAGAAGGCAGATCCTTCCGCTTACGCCTGCGGCTATTTATCCTTCAATTCTGATTTGCGGTGACAAAGGGCTCGTTTGCCGGGAGCTGCGGCAGGGTTCCGGTCGGTTGAATCGTGAAGAAATCACCGACTTCTGTCCCCAGCTCGAATGCGTCCGGGCCGTACCCGTTCGCGATTCCATAAAAGCGGTCCGCTGCTGCGCCGAAAACAGCGTTTCCTTTTTTGTTGTCCCAATAGGTGTCTACGGACAACCGGGACGTTGTGACAGGCGTCCAATCAGCGGTCTTGTATTCCCGGACATACAGATTCCGGTATTCAAAGGTGCGCGTTTCGTTTGCATAATCGGCGTAATAATTCTCCATGAACTGGGACATCCCGCCTTCAAAGCAGGCGTGATAAAGCCCGGTATCAAAGCGGCTGATGAGCGTCCATTTTTCTGTGGACAGGTCTGCGATCCACTGCTCGACGAAGGTTTTCCCCTGCGCGTCCTGGAAGCAATTGAGATACATGCGATACCAGCGGCCCGCTTGCCAATCGTAGTCGGCAATATGATTGGCGCCTTCGCCCTCGCCGTCAAAGTGATTCGTCTCCTCGACCGGCGGATACACCACCTTCGCCTCGATCTTCCCCGGATTACCGGAGGCGTCGGTATAGTTGACCTCCCAGAAGGACATGATCGCCTTTGGGCCGTCGGGGCGCATCTGAAGGCCGGCATACGCGCCGGCATATGCATCCGCAGCGCTGACGCGGGCTTTCAGATCATCCAGATTCATGTCCCAGTTGCACAGCGCCCAATAGGTGGCGGTTCCGGCCTGATCTGCTTTGAAATCGATCAGGAATCCGTCGAACCTGCCGGAGGTGGCGCTCAGATCCGGATCGGAATAGATGTTGTGGGCCATTCGCTGCGCAGAATTTTCTTCCCTTTGGGCTTCCTCCGCAGGAACGGTCAGCAGCGCTGCCCAATCTACAGCGTCCTGGGGTGCGGCATCGGCGCTTGCCGGCAGGAGGGAAAGCGTCAGACAGAAGAGGAGGAGCGTCAGGAATTTGTGGTGCATGATGAATCCCTCCCGGTTGAAGGAATGCGGCGGACGCAGTGGCGACGGCCTTGCTGCTGCGACAGAGCAACAGGAAGATTATACCAGCTGTGGGAAGAAATATCAACCGGTTCTGTAACCCGGAAAGATACTTGAAGCAAAAGAAGGCATGTGCCTTGCTGGATGGGGCCAGACGCCTGTGGGCAAATCCGCCTGCAAAATACGCATGGCCGGATGCGGTCCACATTCCTTTGCAAATGATGGTGGCCATTCGGCAAAATAAAGAAATTAACGAATAACATAAAATAGTAGTTGACAAGTGTAAAAAGGTGTGCTATGATAAGGCCATCAAATCAAAGGAGGAACCCACTGATGGATAAGCTCACTTCTACCGCCCGCAAGATTGACGTCGTTTTCAAGATCGTTGACATTCTTCTCAAGATCGCTTTTGTTACTTGCCTGGTCTGCATCGGCATTGTCGTTGTCGGCAAGGTTTTTGATCTGCCGGATGAGATGATCGGTACGGTCGACCAGCTGCTGGAGTTCGGCCCGCTGACGCTCACGGTGGCCGACGCCTACACGCCTGACTTCGACAGCATGCTCATCCAGGCCGCTGCGATGCTGGCGCTGGGCGCCGGGTGCAGCGTCCTCGGCATTCTGTGCGTGAAGACCATCCGCGCCATCCTTGCGCCCATGAAGGAAGGCAAGCCCTTTGCCAGCGAGACCAGCAAGAACCTGCGCAAGCTGGGCTGGCTGAGCCTGATCCTCGGCGTGGCCGTGCAGGTGATGGAGGCCATCAGCCTGTTCACCCTCTTCATTGTGCAGAAGATAGACACCCTGCTCATCAGCGACAAGATCACCCATGCGAACGTGAATATCAGCTTTGACCCGAGCTTCCTGATCATCCCCGCCGTTTTCTTCCTGCTGGCTTACGTATTCAAGTACGGCGAGCAGCTGCAGACCCTGTCCGACGAGACGCTGTAAGGAGGATGAATGATGCCGATTATCCTGCGCCTTGACCGGATGATGGCCGACCGCAAAATGTCGCTGAACGAGCTGAGCGAGCGGGTCGGCGTGGCGAATGTCAACCTGTCCAAGCTCAAAAACGGCCATGTCAGCGCCATCCGCTTTTCCACCCTGGAGGCCATCTGCGACGTGCTGGACTGCCAGCCGGGGGACATTCTGGAGTTCCAGCGGGCCAAGAAGGACGAATGATTTAGGGAGCATCCCATCTGGGGTGCTTCCTTTTGTTTTGGATGTGTACTTTGCTTTACGCCGGATGCGGCGGTGTGGTATGATGAACGCAGGGAGGGGAAGGGTATGGCACGCATCCAGTGGGCGCTGTTCTGGCGGATCCTGACGGAGAATCCGGGCTGCTGTGACGAGATCGAGGGCCGCATTGATAGCGAGTACACCATCTTCGGCTATCTGCGGGAGTACAGCGAGTGTCGCGGCGGCGTCTGGAAAACGGTGCGACCGGAAAAGCCTTTCTGGATCGGTGACTGCGACGCCCCGGACGGCGCGGGCTTCCTCACCGCGGAGGAGCTGGTGAATGCACCGGTCTTTGGCGGCAAGTCCATGCGGGAGGTGTGGCCGCTTATGGAGATCGACGGAGCTGCCGGCATGCCGGTGGAAGTCTGGATGGAACAGATGCCCATCCTTGGCATTCAGTACGATGCGGCCCGTGACCTGTATTCCCTCCCCGAAAGTACAGAATAAATACGGGGGATATTCCCCCGTCCCCTTGACATTACGTCCCCGATAGGGCATAATAAGCAGGTCAAACACTTTAGCACACTAATGCGATAGAACGGAGGACACGCCATGATCGCCATCATCGACTACGGCATGGGCAATTTGCGCAGCGTCCAGAAGGCATTTGAGTTCCTGGGCTACGAGGCGGTCATCACCGATTCGCCGGAGACGATCGCTGCGGCGAGCCATGTCATCCTGCCCGGCGTGGGCGCGTTTGAGGACGCGATGAAGCGTATCCGCGAAACGAAGCTGGATCAGGCGCTGCTGTCTGCCGTGAAGGCAGGCAAGCCCGTCCTCGGCATCTGCCTGGGTATGCAGATGATGTTCGAATACAGCGAGGAAAACGGTCACTTTGAGGGCCTGGGGCTGTTCCCCGGGACGGTCACGCGGTTCATTGATTGCGGGCTTAAGGTGCCCCATATGGGCTGGAATACCCTCGAGACCCGCGACTGCCCCCTGTTTGACAAGGGCGACGACCCCTGTGTCTACTTTGTGCACAGCTACTGCATGGCGGATATCTCCGACGAGTGGACGGCGGCGAGCTGTACCTACGGCCAGACCTTCACCGCTGCCATCTGCAAAGGCAATGTGATGGCCACCCAGTTCCACCCGGAAAAGAGCGGCGAAGCGGGCCTTCGCATGCTGAAGCGATTTGCTGAATGGAAGGGGGCGTCCGCATGCTGACCAAGCGAATCATTCCCTGCCTGGACATCCGGGACGGCCGGGTGGTCAAGGGCATCAACTTTGTGGACATCCGCGACGCGGGCGACCCGGTGGAAGCTGCCGTCCGCTACAACGAGGCCGGCGCGGACGAGCTGGTGCTGTTGGATATCAACGCCTCCCATGAGAAGCGCGGCGCGATGCTGGACGTGGTCAGCCGCGTAGCCGAGCAGGTGTTCATCCCCTTCACCGTGGGCGGCGGCATCCGCGAAATCGACCAGATCAAGCAGATCCTCCGACTGGGCGCGGACAAGGTCTCCATCAACAGCCCGGCGGTGAAGAACCCCGATTTCATCACCGAGAGCGCGCTGCGCTTCGGCAGCCAGTGCATCGTGCTGGCGATGGACGTGAAGGCCCGGCCCGGCGGCGGCTGGGACGTGTACATCAACGGCGGCCGCATCAACACCGGCAAGGACGCAGTGGAATGGGCCATCGAGGGCGTGAAGCGCGGCGCAGGCGAGATCCTGCTGACCTCCATGGACACCGACGGCGTGGGCGAGGGCTTTGCGCTGGATGCGACCCGCACCATTGCGGATGCGGTGGGCGTGCCGGTGATCGCTTCGGGCGGCGCGGGCAAGCTGGAGCACTTCCGGGATGCGCTGACTGTCGGCCATGCGGACGCGGCCCTGGCGGCGACGCTGTTCCACTTCGGCATCATGAAGATCAGCGATTTGAAGGCGTATCTGGCGGGTGAGGGCGTACCGGTCAGGAGGGTGTAAGCCGGGATGGATGTATTTGTACTTCGGGAGATGAACGAATGTGAAAAGCCTCATTCGTCTGACGGATTATGATGCACAGGATGTTTATGATATTTTCAGCATAGCCGATGACATTCGGAATCAGAAGCATCGTGATGCATTAAAAGGGAAAAGTGTTGTTTTGTTCTTTCCCAATTCAAGCATCCGCACGAGGGTCACCTTTGAAAAAGGAATATTTTTGCTGGGCGGACAGGCAATATTGTTTCCATCCGATACCCTGGACAAAAAAGAAGATTTGAAAGATGTTTGCGGCTATTTGAACAACTGGGCGGATCTGGTGGTTGTGCGGCACCGGGATATCCGGGTGATTGAACGGATGTCACAGCTTTTATCCGTGCCGGTAATCAATGCAATGACAGATGTGAATCATCCCTGTGAGGTATTGGCGGATCTGTATGCGCTGCTGAAGCTGGGACGGGACATTGTCCATAATAAGTACTTGTTCTGCGGCAAAGACGGCAACATCGGCCGGGCCTGGAAAGAGGCGTCCGAAGTGATGGGCTTTGATCTGGAGCAATGCTGCGGCAGCGGGTATGAAATGGACGGCGTAAAGGCGTATGACCGGATCAGTGATGCAGTGAAGGGCAAGGATGTCGTCTGTACCGATTCGCTGCCGGCTGCTGCGCTCGATGCTTTCAGGGCGTGTCAGGTGACCCTGGCAGCGATGAAAATGGCGAATGAGGGCGCAGTGCTGAACCCCTGTCCGCCGTTTTATCGCGGCGAAGAAGTGGCGGCGGATGTTATTGATTCAGCGTATTTCGTCGGCTATGGCTTCAAGAAGCATCTTCTGGAGGTCCAACAAGCGATCATGCTATATTGCATGGGGCAGTGACCCCAATTTGGCGCATCCTCCGTGCCATTCACGAGGAAAACAAGTCCTGCGAAAGCGAGCCGCATGACTTTGCAGACAAATTGGAAATGACGAAGAAATGGAATGGATGCGGGGGACATACATGATGACGGAAGGGAACAAGGATTCAATCTGCATTAAGGCTGCTGAAACCGATGAGGAGCTGCGCGGGAGGGGATATGTGCATTGTACCTCATGGCAGGAAGCGTATCGAGGGATTGTAAGTGACAGATATCTTGATTCGATGACTGTAGAGGCGACAACGGCACGGGCGCGAAAGTTTCCGGAAAACACGCTTGTCGCGAAGGATCAGGAGAAGGTTGTAGGCTTTGCAGTATATGGTCCGTCGAGAGATGAAGATCTGACGGATGCCGGAGAGGTTATTGCAATTTATGTCCTTTCAGCGTATTATGGCCGGAAAATAGGCTATAGATTGATGAATGAAGCATGTTCAAGGCTTGGAGAATATCAGACAATATTTGTCTGGGTGCTTGAAAAGAATGAGAGAGCGATTCGTTTTTATCAGAAATATGGCTTTGAATTCGACGGATGCAAAAAGCAATGGAACCTTGGGACGCCGGTTTCAATCGTCAGAATGATCAAGAAACGAGCGTAAACTTTCCGCTTGCAAGGCAAACAACTGCCAATTTACCGCAATCACAAATCAGTCAGAAGAATGCGCAGGCAACTGAAGGGGCGTACTGCAAAGGAACTGGCCAATCTCCCCCTGATTCCAATTGACCGAAGGAGAGAACATCATGAAAATCAAGAAGCTGATCTGTATTCTGTTTGTTGCAGCTGCCTGCTGCTTTCTGGCGGGGACTGTGAACCACATTGTCAACACGCAGGAGGGCTGGCTGTCCTCGCTGCTGTTGGCGCTTGCGTGCCTGTGCGGCGCATTCGTTTGCTATCAAAAGAAGTAAGCGCCGATGGTGTTTCTGAAAATCATGCTGTTCAGGAGGCTATTATGTCCTACGAAAGTGATCTTGCCCTGCGCCTTGTCCCCTATGTGGCGGGCGAGCAGCCGAAAAATGTGAAGCTGATCAAGCTCAACACCAACGAGAACCCCTATCCGCCGTCCCCCAAGGTGGCGGAGGCCATCGCTGCCGTGCCTAAGGACGCGCTGCGCCTCTATCCCGACATGGATGCAACTGCCCTGTGCGCCGCCATCGCCAAGGTCAACGGCGTCAGCCCGGACATGGTCTTTTGCGGCAACGGCTCGGATGAGGTGCTGGCCTTTGCCTTTGCGGCGTTCTTTGCCGGCAAGAAGCTGGTCGCGCCGGACGTGACCTATTCCTTCTACCCGGTGTACGCCAGCCTTTTCGGCGTGGAATACGAAACCGTGCCCCTGACCGCCAAGTTCGAGGTGGACGTGGCCGGCCTCATGCAGGGCTGCCCTATCGCGCTGGCGAACCCCAACGCGCCCACGGGCATGCTGCTCAAATCCCCCGAGGTGCGCCGTCTGGCGGAGCATACCCGCGACAATGATGCGGTGCTGCTGGTGGACGAGGCCTACGCCGCCTTCTCCCCGGAGAACGCCCTGCCCCTGCTCAGCGAGTTCGAGAACGTGCTGATTACCCGCACGTTCTCCAAGTCCCATGCGTTGGCGGGCATGCGGGTGGGCTATGCCATCGGCTCGCCCCGGCTGATCAGCGCCCTCAAGCGCATCCGTGACAGCTTCAACAGCTACCCGCTGGATCGTCTGGCGCAGGCGGCGGCGGAGGCTGCCATCCTGGATACGGAATATACGGCGAAAACCGTCCGCAAGGTCTGCGAGGCCCGCGACAGGTGCCGGGCCTTCCTGATCGGCTCGGGCATTGCCTGCCTCAAGAGCGCGACCAACTTCCTCTTCGTCAAGGCCGACCCGGTGGACGCTGCCCCTGTGCAGCAGAAGCTCCGGGAGGAGGGCATCCTGGTGCGGCACTTCAAGGCGGACCGGCTGAAGGCCTGGCTCCGCGTCACCGTCGGTACCGCCGAGGATATGGAAATTGTCACGGAGAAGCTGCTGGAATACTGCAGGTCGGTGTAAGGGGAATAGCGTGGAAAAGATTCAGGTCTTGCAAACCGTCTCACAAATGATATGCAGTGGTGAGGAAGCACAAGCGGAGAAGCTATTACGAGACAAGATGCCCTTTGAAGCCCCTACGAATGCGGGACGAAACTATTCAACTGCAGTTAAATTGTCGATTTTCTTTCGGGATGGTTTTGTTGATCGCTATTCGGGAGAACAGCTGTTGAATCCTGGTTATTTGCGAGCTTTGAGCAAGCTGTTTCCTGATTCGTTTCCCTTCCATACTAACTGGAAAATGGGACAGTGTCACCTGGCTTTTTGGCAATTTACACCTACCATTGATCATCTGATTCCTGTGGCACGGGGTGGTGCTGATGAAGAGGAAAATTGGGTAACAACAAATATGTTGCATAATGCAGCGAAGTCAAACTGGCTCATTGAAGAACTGGCTTGGAAACTGCATCCTCCCGGCGATAGGAGGGTATGGTGTGGATTGTCTGAGGAGTTTATAAGAATTGTGGAGCTGAATCCTAAACTGAAAGAGGACTCGTATATCCGTCAATGGTATTCCGCTACGGTTAATGCAATGAAAAAATATACTATTCCATAAGGAAGGAAGAAATAGCATGCTCATCATCCTCGAAGGTATCGTGATGTGCTTCATCCTGCTGATGGTGTGCATCATCGGCATTCAGAATGGCCCGGTGGGCGCGGTGTACTTCTTCGAGCCGGAGGTGCAGGAGCGCGTTGTGCAGCTGGGATTGACCACGAAGGAGAAAATCAAGCGGGATTACGGGATCGCCGGTGCGGCGCTGTTCCTGCCGGTGCTGATCCTCGTCCCGACGATGGTGTACTTCGTCAACGGTGCGCGGACGTTCATCGACCTCTTCTGGCAGATGACGGCGGTGCTGATGATCATGACCCTGTTTGACCGCATCTTCATCGACTGGTACTGGGTTGGCCGTACGAAGGCCTGGATCATTCCCGGCACGGAGGACCTGATGCCCTATATCCCCCGTAAGACGCTGATTGGCAAATGGGTGGGCAGCCTGGTGGGATTCCCGCTGATTGCGGCGATCCTGGCGGCGGTGATGACCTTCTTGCCGGCCTGAGGAACGATATGAACAAGATCCGCTTTGAAATCGACCCCAACGTCAACTATCTCTACCATATGCTGTCCGTGGCCCGCTGCGGCTACGACAACGAATATGGCGCGAAGTACCGCCCCCTGTACCCGGCGGAGGAGCTGGCCGTCTTTTCGGACAACCGCGAATTGCTGACCATCCAGGGCGGCGTGCACTGGGGCAAGCTGTACAGCCTGCTGATCTTCAACCCGGCGGGGTACGCGGATTCGCTGCCAGATTACTACGGCGAAGTGCTGGACACCTGCGAGCGCATCCGGGCAGGGGAGATCCCCGAGTACATTGATACGAGCCTCGTCCCCTATACGGACTTGATCGGGCAGCTGTCGCAGATCCTGCTGAAGCATCAGGACAGCTACCTGCGCGACATTTTCCCTGCAGAAAAGGAGCGGATCGCCGAGGCCATCGCGCCGGTGGAGGCGTGGTTTGAGGCGCACGACTTCACCGCCCGGGCGGAGGCGCTCGTCGGCTGCAAGCTGGCGGCGCAGGCCTTCACCGCGACCATGGTATCCTCCGTGGCGCATGGCCCGGAGGCCATCGACCTGACGGCGGAGAAGGATCTCTTCGGTATTGAACACAGCACGATGGATGCGGTGTATTTCATCGGGCATGAGTTCATCATCTATCTGCTGAAGACTGCGCTGCAGGCGGAGGACGCCTTCCGCGGCTTTGCCACCTGGCCGCTGACGGAGGCGCTGGCAGAGTACTATCTCAAACGCCTGATGGGGAACACCCGCTTCTTTGACGGCCAGCGGCAATGGCGGATGTTCTATGAACAGCAATCGCCTGATTTGACTGCAGTGCAGCTATACCGGCTGGCATTACAAGAACTCGCAAAATAAGGAGGAACGACCATGCTTTGCCCCTATTGCAACAAAGAAATGATCGATGGCAACATCTCCTGCGACGGCCGCAGCAGCCTCATCTTCAGCCCCGGCGATAAGCGCATGCCCTTCTTTGAGATGATCGGCGGCACAGGAAGGCTCACCGCGGCCAATGGCGGCGTGTGGGCGGGCATCCGCGTGAAGGCGAATTTCTGCCGCCCCTGCCAGAAGATCATCATCGACACCGACGTGGTGAAGTGACCAAAGCAACGAACGCCCCCGGAGAAGCATTTCTCCGGGGGCGCTTTACCATGCTTATTTCTTTCTCAGCACCCAGACATACCGGCCGGTGTCCTCTTCGCTGCGGTAGTAGTCGCCGTAGCGGGCCAGCACCTCAAAGCCGCACAGCTCCAGCAGGTAGCGAAGCTCCTGGGCGTAGGTCTGGCGCATGGCCAGGGGGCGGATGCGCTCGGCGATGACATTGCCCGCGTCATCCAGCGTCTCGAACTTCCAGTTGCCATGCATCACCTGGGTGGCGGGGTCGTAGGTGATAGCGTTGTAGATGCGCTCCCGATGGCCGTCACGGTTGACGTATTCCAGGCGGAATTCGTAATCATCGGGGGTGGAGCGCATCTGGGAAGCCTGGATGGGCGGGAAGGGCGCGAAGGTGTTCAGTGTCAGGATGCCGCCGTCCGCGAGGCATTCGCGGATGCGCATCAGGGCCGCGCGCTGATCCTCCGGGGTGAGCAGGTGCATGAAGCCGCTGCGGGCGATGATGGCCAGGCTGTACTTGCGGGGCGCGTGCAGATCGGTCATGTTCGCTGGGAAAATGGTGAGGTCAAGGCCCAGCTTTGCGGCCTTCTCCCGGGCCACGTCGCACATGGCTTCGGACAGGTCGCTGCCGTCGATGTCGACGCCGTTTGCGGCCAGGTGGAGCAGCACCGCGCCGGTTCCGCAGGCGATGTCGATCACGCCGCCCGCGCCGTATTCCCGGGCCAGGTCAAGGTAAAAGTCCTTGAAGCCCTCGTAGTTGTCGTGTTCGCGGTACATCACGTCCAGATAGAGGTCGTAGTTTTCGGCTACGTCCTTGTAGTCATGCAGGTCCATGAGAGGTCCCTCCTTTGATTTGATGGGATAATATAGCATGGATTTCCTGCATTGTCAAGCGAGGCTTGATGGAGCTCATGCGCAGCACAGCCCTTACCCGGCGGTTTCCTTGGTGCGCCCTAACTCAGCGTATTCCTGCTCCGGCGTGGCGTACACGTTCAAGTATCGGCAGATCTCGATGGCAAAGTCGATGAAGGCGTGGCCCTGCGCGGTGATGACATGACCGTCCCGCACGACCCGCTGATCCACCCAGTTACCCCGGGGGAAGGGATCGTCCACGCCCAGCGCCGCAATATGCGCCGGTGTGCAGGAGGTGGTGAAGCGGCGGCTGTCCAGCACGCCCGCGCGGCCCAGAAACTGCGGCCCGAAGCAGATCGCCGCCAGCCATTTGCCCTGGGTATCCATGCGGCGGATCAGCGGCAGGACTTTATTCTGCTCATTGTTGATGGGCCCGCCGGGGATGATCAACGCCTCCGCGTCCAGTGTCATTGCCTCAGCGACGGTCATGTCCGGCACGAAACGCAGCCCGGACTGAGAGACGATCTCCTCCGATGTATCTGCGATGGTGATGATCTGCCGGCGGCCCGCATTGCGCAGCCGGTGCAGCGCGACGATCACCTCAAAATCCGCCATGTCGGGGTAAATGTAGCAAAGAATGCAGCCCATAAATGCCTCCTTGGGGATCATCGCCGTCCAGGACCGACCAGCGCCCATGCGGCCTCGATCCAGCCGGTGATCTCTGCGTCGAATTCCGCTGCGCTGCGCAGGAGGATGTGATGCATGTACCGGTCATGGCTGGGATAGCCCGTGCGCAGCACACGGGGAGATTCCAGATGGAAGGGCAGGGCGATATAGAGCATGACGCTGCCCGCATCGGCCCTGCGAAGCGGCGGGGTGACCCAGCAGAACTGCACCTTCCGGGCGAAGGCGGTCTGGGTCTTGGTGTGACGGACGGTCACGTCCGGATAGGCGGTGAGGATATGCTGCTCGATCAGGTGATACAGAGCCCATTCGGCTTCGCCCTTCAGGGGCATGACGGGCAGACTCATCCCCGCCTCCCGGCGAAGAAATCGCGCAGCAGCTGTCCGCATTCCTCCGCCAGCACGCCGGACTGCCATTTTGTCACGCCCTGCAGCGCCGGGTCGCCCGGCAGATCGTATATGCTGCCGCAGCAGCCCTGCTTTTCGTCCGCAGCGCCCCAGACGCAGCTGTCCAGCTGGCTCATCACCATTGCGCCGGCGCACATGGGGCAGGGCTCCAGCGTCACATACAGGGTGCAGCCCCGCATGCGCCAGTCCCCCAGCACCCGGGCGGCCTGCCGCAGGCAGAGCAGCTCGGCATGGGCGGTGGGGTCATGGTCGTTCTCCCGGCGGTTATGGGCGGCGGCAATCACCTGGCCGTCCCTGACCAGCACCGCCCCCACGGGGATCTCCCCCTCCGAGGCGGCCAGATGGGCTTCCTCAAGGGCTTTGCGCATATAATTCATGTGATCACTCCCTGAAAACATTGTAGCATGGGAAGGATTTTCATTCAAGGGGGAAGAAATAATCCCGGTAATCCGTTATATGAGTGAAACATCGAGGTGAGGAAGATGACGCGTATGTGGATGATGATCCTGGCCCTGCTGCTGGCGCTGGCGCTGCTTTCTGGCGCTGTGCTGGCCGAATCCCCCTATGAGAAGGCAGAAAAGCCGCTGACGCTCTTTGCTGTCAACGTGGGCAAGGGCGACGCCCTGCTGCTCAACAGCGGCGCGGAGACCTACCTGATCGACACCGGGCTGCAGGAGCACTGGGGTGAATTGTCCCGGGCGCTGGCGATGCTCCAGGTCAGCCGGCTGACCGGCGTGATCCTCACCCATACGGACAAGGATCATGCGGGCGGACTGATGGCCCTGGCCAGCTCCTCCATCGAGGTGGAGAACTGGTATACCCCGGCGTATTATGCGGATATCAAGAAGGAATCCAAGCACCCCATGGTGGAGGCTGCCGCCCTGCGCGGAGAGCAGCCGACCTTCCTCCGGGCGGGGGATGAGCTGCCGCTGGGCACGGGCCGGCTGACGGTCATCGGGCCCCGGAGCGCCTCCGAGGTGGAGAACTGCAACTCCCTCGTGCTGATTGCGGAGGCCAGCGGCGGCCGGATGCTGCTGGCCGGGGACATGGAGTTCCCGGAGGAGGAGGAGCTGCTCAGGGCGGGGGTGATCCCTGCCTGCGACGTGCTGAAGGTGGGCAACCACGGCGAAAACGATGCGACCTCCGAGGCCCTTGTGCGGGCCGTGCAGCCCCGGATCGCCGTCATCAGCACCAACAGCACCGAAGAGCCCGATACTCCCGCTCCCCGGGTGCTGGCCCTGCTGGCGGGCAGCGGCGCGAAGATCCTGGAGACCCAGAAGGCCCAGTCCGGCGTGCTGGTGACCATCGATCAGGGCGAGGTAACGGCCAATCTGATGGGCTACGGCGAGCTGCCGCCGGCAAATGGCAGCGTCACGATTGCGGCGGTGGACAACAAGGAGGACTGCATCACACTGCGGAACAACGGCAGCGCGGCTGCAGATCTGTCCGGGTGGTACATCCTCAGCGAGCGGGGCAGTCAGATCTTCGTTCTGCCCAGGGGCACGAAGCTTGCCGCCGGCAGCGAGCTGACCATCACGAGCTATTCTTCCGATGGGCAGGGGGATCTGGTCTGGCCGGACAAGAAGGTCTGGCACAAGTCCAAGGACGATGCGGCATATCTGTATGACGTCTATGGGCGGGAGATTGACGTGCTGAAATGAAATGGGACGCTGCGTTCCGGGCGGCATCGCTGCGGATCGCGGGAAGCCGCGGACAATCACAGCAAGCTACACAATGAGTGGCTTGCTGTTTTTTGTTTTGCCGGAAAGGCGGAAGGCTGATGAGGTGGAGCTTGACAGGAAGGCAAATTGGGATTTGTGGGGGGATCGCGTTTCCTTTGTGGCTGGTACGTACAGTAGCTACGGGAACTCCCTCAGGTGGGAGCCTTTTGGCCGGCCTTCTTGCAACAATACGGAACGAGCAGCAGAGAAGCCCGTTGTTCCGGTAGCGTCGCGAGACCGTTCAGGCGAGCGGCGCACCAACAAACAAAGGAAAAGTCAAGAAATGGTACGCCCCCGCGAGGCCCATGCGGGGAGTACAACTCCACCTAAAGACTACTATATGGGGGCGGGGGGAGTCCAGAGGGGGTGGCAATCAATGGTGGGAAGTTTGCCACCCCCTCTGGCCCTCTTTGCTTCTTTCTCGGGAGCGAGAAAGAAGAACTCTCACAAGTGACCTGCCACAAAGATACAAACATCTAACGATCGCACATCTCTTCAAATCCCAGTTTGTCGAAGCGTCCAATTCCAGTTTGTCGAAGCATCATCTCCAATTTCCCGAATCCCTCCAGCCTCCGTGCCAGCATTTCAGGGGCACAGCAGCAAACGAGCATCCGGACCTGCCGGATGCTCGTTTGTTTGTTGCCGGCGCTGCTGTTCCTGAAGCATTCTTTCGGCATGGGCAGCTGGTTTTTCCCCGGCTTTTTTGCAGCTTCAATAAAGCAGAGGGATCGTTCCCGACTTGAAAAACGCGGTCTTTAAGGCTTTGCGACAAAGCCGCTCGCGCCGCGCAGGCTGATTGCGAAGAAACCGTTCATTTCCCCAATGATGGGATAGCCTGTTTCGCCGTAAATCAGTCCAACTCGTTTTGAATTGCCGGAAGGTAGCGCGTACACCGGGGTTTCTCCATCAGGAATAAAGTAATTGGGATTGACAAGCACATATTCCTTTCTGACCCACCCGCTGTGATGCAAATGGTCTTCATCACAATACGAAACCTTGTACCATGCGCCGATTTCCGCTGTCATGGTACAGCATGTCCCATAGGTCATGGTATGAAGGCGTGTTGATGCAGCATCCGGCTGCTCCCTTAACGAGAGGGATTCGCACAGAACAATCCCCAGGGCGTCTCCGTTGTATGCTTCGTCTGATGTGTCGTCGAAAACGTGCATATTGATCCCGGTAATGGCGTCAGGATTTACCACAATCCACCCCTGCTGCACAGCGCCCTTTCTGTCACGATACAAAATCCGAATCCACTCTATCGGGAAATCGGAAAAGTAGTAGACATCAAACGCGGTCCCGTCCTGTGCAACGATTTTTTCTATCGGTACATATTCTGTCCCTTCGTCCAGGACGGTCGCAATTCGCATTTGTTGCCCATCCTCCGTGACTTCAAAAACATCCGTTGCATGCTGAAGCATTTCTGCCTGCTGCCACGCCTCCTGCGTCTGCGCAAAAGCAGCAAACGGCAGCAAAGAAAGGTTCATCATCAGTGTAAGTACACAGAGCACATAGCGCTTCATCCGTTTTCCTCCACAGAGCAAGTGTTCATTCCTCTTTGTTGCCGGATCTATCCCTGCTATTCATTGAGGGATATTGTTCTGAAGTGATCCCAGTCATCCGGATAGCGCATATCGATCCCAATATCGATGCAAACCACGCGCCCGGTCACTGCGTCAATGTATGCGTCACATCGCACCATATAGTCACCGGATGCATGCACCTCGCCGAACTGGATGACCCACACCTGTGCGTGCGCTGTTCCGGTCACCGTGTTGCGCGGATTCCCCCAGAAATCGTAATAGGCTGATCCGACATGCAATCCGCTCAGATAGGCTTCTGTAATGCGGGGCTCATAATCAGACAAGAAGGCTTTTGCGATACGGAGCGCTTCTTCATAGGAGAGGCATTCTGCCGGCGGAAATTTGGGGATATCCTCCTGAACATGCTCAGGATTGATAAAATCCCCGGGCCGTCTGCCATAGATGGCACAGAAAAGGGCCCTGTCATAGTAATGCCAGCGTACATAGTCTCCCAGCGCATGCTCCCATTCTTCGGTGCGCGCCCGGTAAAAATCCGCTCGCTCCGGGGCAAGCTCGGCTGTGCCGTTCTTCATCGGAAGCAGGCAGGCCGCCATCAAAAAAACCGTAATGAATCGCTGAAGCATGTTCATGTGTTCCGCTCCCTTCATTCCTTTTTGACATATCCAATGCCGCCATTCATCATCACGCGGTAAAAGCCACTGCATTCATCCATGATAACCAGGCTGTCATAGGTTTCCATTAGTCTGATGATTTTTGCATTCGTTGCTGCATCAATGTAAACCGGCGTAGGATGCATCGCAATGTAGAATCCTTTTGAAATCACCACAAACCGCTCATCCACCCAGCCTTCGATGAAGATGACCTCACCGCTGGAAGAACCCACTGCCGCACGAACCAGCAGCGCGCCGTTTTTCGACGCAAGAAGCTCTGCGAATTGACCTTGTACCAAAGCATGCACAGGTTCTGAGGCAAGATCGAACGAGGCATGCATGAACAGCCTGTTTCCCAGCACAACTACATGCTCATTGCGCGGATCGGAGGCCTGCACATAGTTTCTCCCGAGGTCAGCGCTATAGGGCGTCGTACAATCCCGTCCCCAGCTTTCTGCTGATGCATTGGTAAGCACAGGGCATAGCATGACCAGGAGCATTGCCAATACGAGCCTGTATTTCATGCCTTTCCCTCCTTTCTGAAAACCATCATGGCTTTGTATTCAATCATGCGCCGGTATCCCGGGCTTCCGACATCCTTTCTACTTATACAAAACGATTTGTGAAGGGATATTGTGTCTGCTTTTCCAGCCTTCTGAAAATTTTACAATGATTTCATTGGCGTCCTATGCGCCCCATATGCCGCCGCAAAGACCGGTTTTCCGCCTTATACCGCTGGGCTTTGCCGTCCTGCAACGCCCGGCGCCGAGCTGCGCCGCACACCGATATTTTTCGACAAAGGTTGCGCGAAAATGACAGTCTTTTCGCTTTTTCTCCGGGATGTGACGCGGTATAATTGGAGGCGAAAGGAAGGGATCTCCCATGGATCATTTCAGCTGGCTGCTTGAGAATTCCGGGGCTGAAACCCTGCTGCTGGTCGCCGTGAATCCCGCTGCCGCCGGCGTGCCGGGCGCGTACCCCTGCCGGGTGATCGGCGCCGTCGCGCCCCGGGAGCAGCCCGATGCCCCCGCTGACGATGCGCTGCGCATCAGCCGGCTCCTGTCGGAGGTCGGTGTCCCCCGCAATCTGCTGGGCTGCGCCTATCTGCGCACCGCGCTGGCCCTGCTGCTGCAGGAGCCCGGCCTGGGCCGGACGATCTCCCGCCAGCTCTATCCCCGCGTTGCCCAGGCCCATGGAACCACAGCGCCGGGTGTGGAGCGGGCCATCCGTCATGCCATCACCCAGACCTTTGCCCATACCGGCGGCGCTGGCTACCGGGCCGCACTGGGCCGTCTGGCCTCCTCCGTCGGCGACAGGCCCACCAACTCCGAATTTCTTGCCCAGACCGCCGAAAGGCTCCGGCTGGGTATGTGAACACGCATCCGCGCTGCCGCCCGGGTTTGCCGTATCATAAATAGGATATTTCTCCAAAATCCGTCCCGTCTTCCCCCTTGACAGACCGACTCCTTTGGCGTACAATAATTATGATCGGCTGGAGAAGGTTGTCCTTCCGCGCTGTTTTTTCGATAAAGTCCCTGTTTACCTGTAATCCGTGCATGATGTTTCATCCGCTGCACGTCTGATTTTTCGGCGGCTGCCCATATTTGTTCATCCAAAGCGGCAGTCGGCTGTATCAAAAAGCATATGAGGAGGGCGTTTGCGGCCTTCTCCAGGTTCGTCTTTTCGGGGCGGAGCTGTGGTTTTTGTGAGGTGCAGAGGGGCATATTGTGCCCATCTGACGATAAATTTCTGGTATTCATACCGTCCAAAGGGTGTAGTATGCCTGCAGGAATCCTGGATTTCTGCAGTCCGACGCATGCCGGCGGCCGTATCGATGCAGCCAACCAGCCGTACGGGAGCTTCTCCCGTGCGGTTTTTGTGTTCCTGCCGGGTTTGCACATCTTTACTGAATTTGAAAATGAAAACTACAAGGAAAAGGAGGGAAATTGAACATGCATCCTGTCATTTGGATCATTCTGATCCTCGTGTTCTGCGCCGTCGGCGCTGCTGCGGGATATGCGTACCGCAAGAGCATGGTGGAGAAGAAGATCGGCCGCAGCGAAGAGACCGCCCGCCGTCTGTACGACGACGCGGTGCGCAAGGCCGATGATTACAAGAAGGAAAAGGTATTTGAAGCCAAGGAAGAGATCCTGAAGGCGCGCGCCGCCATGGACGCGGAAAAGGCTGAGAACGACCGTGATCTGCGCGACCGCCGCGCGGAGGTCCAGCGCAGCGAAAACCGCCTGATGCAGCGCGAAGCATCCCTGGACAAGCGCTCCGACAGCCTGGACAACCGGGAAAACGACCTGAAGAAGCGTTCCGACAACCTCGACCGCAAGGAGGAGGAGGTCGACCGCCTGCAGGAGGAGGCCGAGGCCCTTCACGCAAAGCAGACCGCTGAGCTGGAGCGCATCGCCGCCATGACCCAGGACGAGGCCAAGCAGATCATCATCGAGCGCGTGCAGAAGGAAGCCTTCCACGACGCCGCTGCCCAGGTGCGCGATATCGAAGCCCGCGCCAAGGAGGAGGCCGAGAAGAAGGCCCGCAACATCATTGCCCTGGCCATCCAGAAGTGTGCCGCCGACCATGTGGCTGAGTCCACCGTCAGCGTCATCACCCTGCCCAATGACGACATGAAGGGCCGCATCATCGGCCGCGAGGGCCGCAACATCCGCGCCCTGGAGACCGCTACCGGCGTCGATCTGATCATCGACGATACCCCCGAAGCCGTCATCGTGTCCGCCTTTGATCCCGTGCGCCGTGAGATCGCCCGTCTGGCGGTTGAAAAGCTCATCAACGACGGCCGCATCCATCCCGCCCGCATCGAGGAAACCGTCGAGAAGGCCCGGAAGGAAGTCGAGAACCAGATCCGCGAGGCTGGCGAATCCGCCGTCTTCGAGACCAATCAGCACGGTATCCACCATGAGCTGGTCAAGCTCCTGGGCCGCCTGAAGTACCGTACCTCCTACGGCCAGAACGTGCTCAAGCACGCCATTGAGGTCAGCCACCTGGCTGGCCTGATGGCCGCCGAGCTGGGCGCGGACGTCCAGCTGGCCAAGCGCGCAGGTCTGCTGCACGATATCGGCAAGGCCGTTGACCACGAGGCCGAGGGCACCCATGTGACCCTGGGCGGCGAGCTGGCCCGCAAGTATCACGAGTCCAACGACGTGATCCATGCCATCCTGGCCCACCACAACGACGTGGAGCCCCAGACCGTCGAGGCTGTGCTGGTGCAGGCTGCCGACGCGATCAGCGCTGCCCGTCCCGGCGCCCGCCGTGAATCCCTCGAGAACTACATCAAGCGCCTGACCAAGCTGGAGGAGATTTCGATGTCCTTCGCCGGCGTTGAGAAGTGCTACGCGATCCAGTCCGGCCGCGAGGTGCGCATCATGGTCAAGCCTGACGACGTGACCGACGAGGGCACGAAGGTGCTGGCGAAGGAAATCGCCAAGCGCATCGAGAAGGAAATGGAGTATCCCGGCCAGATCCGTGTGAACGTGATCCGCGAGACCCGCTCCATGGAATACGCCAAATAAGCCGGGCAGCCCCGGCGGGCGGCACGCGTTTGTGGCTATGTGGTTTCGGCATGGCACGAACGCGGGTTGCACGGGTCGGATCATGAGGCTGACCTTCCGCGCCCTCATGGCGCGGGCAGCAAGGCTGAACGGTTCCCAATACAAACAAGTCCTCCGTCCGCAAGGGCGGGGGACTTTTCTGCCGGGCAGCCCCGGCGGGCGGCTCGCGTTTGCGGCTGTGCGGTTTCAGCGTGGTACGAACGCGGGTTACCTGGGTCGGATCGTGAGGCTGACCTTCCGCGCCCTCATGGCGCGGGCAGCAAGGCTGAACGGTTCCCAATACAAACAAGTCCTCCGTCCGCAAGGGCGGGGGACTTTTCTGCCGGGCTGCCCCGGCGGGCGGCACGCGTTTGCGGCTGTGTGGTTTCGGCATGGCACGAACGCGGGTTGCACGGGTCGGATCATGAGGCTGACCTTCCGCGCCCTCATGGCGCGGGCAGCAAGGCCAAACGGTTCATGACGCAAACAAGTCCTCCCATCTAAATTCCGAATTCCGAATTCATAATTCATAATTCCTAATTCTTCATTTACACTTCCCCCATTCCATGCTACAATATCCCCATCCCATCCAAGGAGGCCTGCTATGAAGCTGCATCGCATTCTGGCCGTGATCGGCCTGGTTCTCATCCTCGGCAGCATTGTTACCATGATGATCGGCCTGTTCGCTGGCGCGGCAAAGGCCCTGCTGCTCAACATCAGCCTGCTCACCTTCCTCGGCGCAGTCACGATTCTGCTCACCCTGGGCGCATTGCGCAAGCGGGCGGAGCAAAGCGCCGATCCCTCGGAAGAAGAATAAACCCCGCCGCCTGCGGAGCAATCCGGTGCAGGCGGATTTTTCAGTTGGGCAAAAAAAGTCCGCAAAGCCTTGAAATTCCTGCAAAAAAGGGTTGCAATCGGTTTTTGTCTGTGCTATAATGTCAACCGACTACGCACCTTTGTGCTGCGGTTCCTTGTGCCCTGCTGAAACGATAGGCGGGGTGGAGCCACCGCGAAAGCACAAGGGGAGGTCCAAGCTGAACCCGAAAGGGCAGCTAAATAACAAGGAGGAAACCCACAATGGCAGTCATTTCCATGAAGCAGCTGCTGGAAGCTGGCGTCCACTTCGGCCACCAGACCCGCCGCTGGAACCCCAAGATGGCCCCCTACATCTTCACCGAGCGCAACGGCATCTACATCATCGACCTGCAGAAGACCGTCCGCAAGGTTGACGAAGCCTACAACTTCATCCGTGACACCGCGATGGCCGGCAAGACCGTGCTGTTCGTCGGCACCAAGAAGCAGGCTCAGGAGTCCATCGAGTCCGAAGCCAAGCGCTGCAACATGTACTACGTCAACAACCGCTGGCTGGGCGGCATGCTGACCAACTTCAAGACCATCCAGACCCGCATCAAGCGTCTGAACGACATCGACAAGATGGAGGCCACCGGCCAGTTCGAGGTGCTGCCCAAGAAGGAAGTCATCAAGCTGAAGGCTGAGCGCGAAAAGCTGGAGACCAACATCGGCGGCATCCGCGAGATGAAGAAGCTGCCTGGCGCCATGTTCGTGGTCGATCCCCGCAAGGAGCACATCGCCGTGACCGAGGCCCGCATCCTGAACATCCCGATCGTTGGTATCGTTGACACCAACTGCGATCCCGATGAGATCGACTACGTCATCCCCGGCAACGACGACGCCATCCGCGCTGTCAAGCTGATCGCCGGCAAGATGGCCGATGCCATCCTGGAAGGCAAGCAGGGCGAGCAGTCCGCTGAGACCGCTGAGGCCGCTGTTGAGGCGTAATACGTCTCCGGTGCATCCTGCATTGATCCTGTAATCTCCAATTATCAAGTGCGACTGCAGGGGGCTTTCCGATCGCCCCCTGCACCCCTTCGGGAGTCTCCCCTTGATAATTGATACGAATTTGATTGAAAGGGTGAATTCACCATGGCGAATATTACTGCTGCTCTGGTTAAGGAACTGCGTGAGCGTACCGCTGCCGGCATGATGGACTGCAAGAAGGCCCTCATGGAGAACGACGGCGACATGGACAAGGCCATCGACTGGCTGCGTGAGAAGGGCCTGGCCCAGGCTGCCAAGAAGGCTGGCCGTATCGCCGCTGAAGGCGCTGTCGTCCAGTACATCACCGAGTGCGGCAAGGTCGGCGCTGTTGTGGAAGTCAACTGCGAGACCGACTTCGTTGCCAAGACCGATAACTTCATGAACTTCGCCAACTCCGTTGCCAAGCACGTGGCCCTGGCCAACCCCGCCGACCTCGAGGCGCTGAATGCTCAGAAGTTCGTCGACGACGAGACCAAGACCATCGAAGATATGATCTCCGATGCCACCGTGGCCATCGGCGAGAAGATCTCCATCCGTCGCTTCGCCCGTTACGAGACCGCCGGCCTGGTGTCCTCCTACATCCACATGGGCGGCAAGGTGGGCGTGCTGGTTGAGGTCGCCACCGAAGCCAGCGACAACGAGGCTGTCAAGGATCTGGCCCACGACATCTGCCTGCAGATCGCCGCTGCCAAGCCCGAGGCTGTCCGCCGCGAGGAAGTGAACTCCGAGAATCTGGAGAAGGAGCGCGAGATCTACCGCGCCAAGGCTCTGGAGTCCGGCAAGCCCGAGAAGATCGTCGACAAGATCGTCGAGGGTCAGATCGAGAAGTACTACAAGGAAGTTTGCCTGCTGGAGCAGGTGTTCGTCAAGGACAGCGACAAGACCATCAAGGGCGTCGTTGCCGAGACCGCCAAGGCCGTTGGCGCCCCCATCGACGTGGTTCGCTATGTCCGTTTCGAGCGCGGCGAAGGCATCGAGAAGCGCAAGGACAACCTGGCTGAAGAAATCGCCAAGATGGCTCAGTAATTTCAAACACATTCGGGGAACTGCATGAAAAATGCGGTTCCCCGCATTTTTCAAATTCGGAATGATGAATTCGGAATTCGGAATGAAGAATGGTGTGCCAGCACACCCCTACTTCCGCTGTTTCAGTAACTAAATTCCGCATTCCGCATTCCGAATTCCGAATTAACCAAATTGCTCCGAACGAGGAAAATCCCATGACTGCATACATACAATGCGGTTCCCCGCATTTTTCAAATTCGGAATGATGAATTCGGAATTCGGAATGAAGAATGGTGTGCCAGCAC
>JAFQIB010000086.1 GCA_017397765.1 Clostridia bacterium
ACAGGGATTCGATGTCCCGCTCCGCCTGATCCACCTCTTTATCGGCGGCGATGGCCTGCAAAGCGGCCTCCACGTCCTGCTTGACCAGCGCATCTGTGGCGCTGCGGATGGCACGCTCGATCAGCGCGCCCATTTCCAGCAGCTCATGATTGAGTGTGTGCAGCTGCTCATCAAAACGATTACGCATGTTCAGCCGAACCTCCCTGTGATGTAGTCCTCCGTGCGCTTGTCCTGCGGCATGGAGAAGATCTTCGCGGTCTCGTCATATTCGACCACCTCGCCCAGCAGGAAGAACGCTGTCCTGTCGGAGATGCGCGCGGCCTGCTGCATGTTGTGGGTCACCATCACGATGGTGTATTGCTCCTTCAGTTGCAGCGCCAGATCCTCAATTTTGCTGGTGGAGATGGGGTCGAGGGCGGAGGTGGGCTCGTCCATCAGGAGGACTTCCGGCTCCACTGCCAGCGCACGGGCAATGCATAGCCGCTGCTGCTGACCGCCGGAAAGTCCCAGCGCGTCCTTCTTCAGCCTGTCCTTCAGCTCGTCCCAGATGGCGGCGTTGCGCAAGGAGCGCTCGATGATGTCGTCCAGCTTGGCCTTGCCGCGGATGCCGTGGGTGCGCGGGCCGAAGGCGATGTTGTCGTAGATGCTCATGGGAAAGGGGTTGGGCTTCTGGAACACCATCCCCACCCGCCTGCGCAGGAGCGCTGTGTCGATATCGCGGTAAATATCTGTGCCGTCCAGCAGCACCTGCCCGGTGATCCTGCAGCCCTCCACCAGGTCATTCATGCGGTTGAGCGTTTTGAGCAGCGTCGATTTGCCGCAGCCGCTGGGGCCGATGAAGGCGGTGATCTCCTTCTCGCGGATGGCAAGGTTCACATCCTTCAGCGCGTGAAAAGACCCGTAATGCAGGTCAAGGTTGTTGATCTCTATTTTCATGCGTGTTTTCCTCCAACTCGTTTGGCGATCAGCGCGGACAGGCTGTTGATGAGCAGCACCATCACCAGCAGCACCACGGCAGTGGCATAGCTCTGGTCAATGTACAGCCCCTCGGTGGAGATGGTGTACATATGCACCGCCAGCGTTCGGGTGGAGTCCAGCAAAGTGTCGGGCACCTTGGCGACAGTACCTGCGGTGTAGATCAGCGCTGCCGTTTCGCCCACAATGCGCCCGATGGCCAGGATGACGCCGGAGAGGATGCCGGGGATAGCGCTGGGCAGCACCACCTTAAGGGTGGTCCGCAGCCGCCCTGCACCCAGGCCGAAGCTGCCCTCCCGGTAGCTGTCCGGCACGGCCAGGAGGGCTTCCTCCGTGGTGCGCATGATGGTGGGCAGCACCATGATGCTGAGCGTCAGCGCGCCGGAAAGCAGGGACAGCCCCATCTTCAGCGCCACTACAAAGAACAGCGAGCCGAACAGGCCGTAGATGATGGAGGGAATGCCGGAGAGCGTCTCCGCCGTCATGCGGACGAGCTTCACCAGCCTGCTGCCGCGGGGAGCGTACTCCGTCAGCCAGATGGCTGCACCGATGCCCAGCGGCACGCAGACCAGCAGGGACAGCAGCGTCATCAGCAGCGTGTTGATGATGGCCGGCATCATGGACACGTTGGTGGAGTTGTATGCCCAGGCGAACAGCTCCGGCGACAGGTGGGGCATGCCTTTGATGAGGATGTACCCCACGATCAACACCAGCACAGAAACGGAGAAGGCCGCGCCCGCGTATACGGCAGCGCGGTAGAGCTTGGCTTGCAGTTTCATCCGTTCGACCTCCTTTTCAGGATGCTGGTCAGCACATTGATCAGCAGGATGAACACGAACAGCACCACCGCCGTGGCAATCAGCGCCTCCCGGTGCAGATCGGTAGCGTAGCCCATTTCGATCACGATGTTACTGGTCAGGGTGCGCACGCCCTTCAAAAGCCCCTTGGGCATGGAGGTACGATTGCCCGCCACCATCATGACAGCGGTAGCTTCGCCGATGGCGCGGCCTACGCCGAGGATGATACCCGCCATTACGCCGGACTTCGCCGCAGGAAGAATCACATGGAACACGCTGCGTTCATGCGTCGCGCCCAGGGCCAGCGCCCCCTCATAATAGGCGGCAGGGACGGCGTTCAGTGCGGATTCCGCCACGGTGATGATGGTGGGCAGAATCATCATGCCCAGCAGCACGCTGGCCGTCAGCAGGGACGAGCCTGTGCCGCCGAAAAGCTCCCGCACCAACGGTACCAGCACCACCAGCCCGAAGAAGCCGTACACCACCGAGGGAATGCCCGCCAGCAGCTGCACAGCCGGGCGCAGGAGCTTGACCATCCGCTTCGAGGCAAAGCGGGACAGGAACAGCGCCGTCATCAGTCCTGCCGGAACGCCGACAACCAGCGCACCAGCAGTCACATACACCGAGCCGGGGATGAAGGGCAATATGCCGAAGACCTCCTGCCCGGGCTTCCACTTTTCGCCGGAGAGGAAATCCCATACGCCAATCTTCACCATGCCGGGAATGCCGTTGGCAAACAGGAACACGCAGATCAGCGCGACTGCCAGAATGGAAACGAGGGCTGTGAAGGTGAACACGGCTCGCGCCGCATTCTCCTTGATCGACCATCTCCCGGTTTTCAACCGGGCTCTGGCTGCGTGCGGCGATTGCAAGCAATCGCTCGCACTAGTCGGGCTAACGCCCGACCTCATGGCAGCCAGCACATTGACCTTACTCATTGACCTCGCTCCAGTCGGTGATCTCGCCCATGTAGATGTCCCGCACCTGCCCGGTGGTCAGGCCGTTCGCCGGATTGTCCAGGCTCACGATGACCGCGATGCCGTCCATGGCGATGGTCAGGCCGGTGAGGCCCTTCTCGGTTTCGGATTCCTTCAATGCACGGGAAGCCATGCCGATATCGCACACGCCGTCGATGGTGGAGGTCATGCCGGAGGAGGAATCGCTCTGCTGCAGCTCGATCTCCACATCGGCGTTGATGGCCTCGTAGGCTTCCTTCAGCTTCTCCATCACAGGGGTCACAGAGGAGGAACCGGCAACGACGATCTTGCCCTTCACCTTACCACCAGCGAAGGCGGGAGCATCCTCCACAACGGCAATGTATCCGTTGGCCTCGATGACCGCCTGGCCTTCGGCGCTCAGGATGAAGGCGATGAAATCAGCCGCCGCATCGGAAACCTCAGCCTTGGTGGCGATGTTGAAGGGACGGGCCACCTTGTAGCTGCCGTTCTTGATGTTCTCCACGGAAGCCTCTGCAGCGTCGATCAGCAGCGCCTTGACAGTGTCATTCATGGAGCCGAGGCTGATGTAGCCGATGGCGCAATCATTTCCGGCCACGCTGGTCATCATCACGGAGGTAGAGTTGGTAATGTCGCAGTCGTCGGTGGTGTAGTCGATCTTCTTGCTGCCAGCGGGGCTCCCGTCCTCAGCATTCTTCTGCTCGATGCCGAACAGCTCGATGAACGCGCTGCGGGTGCCGGAGCCATCCTCACGGGAGATGACGTTGATCTCATCAGCAAGCGCACAGGCAGCAGTGAACAGCATGGTCAGGGTCAACAGGATCGAGACAAGCTTCTTCATGATTTTCAACTTCCTTTCCGTTTGGTACGTCTGCATCATATCACCAGCATATTTCAAACAAATACCGGGAAGGTAAAAATCGAGTAAACATGTTCTGTGGAATCAGCCGTCCTCCTGCGGCTTTACAAACATTTTACACAAGCTTTGCACAGCTCTGCTGGTCTTGACAAAACCCTGCATTTATAATGATTGCTGTCGAAATATGCAAGATTTCCGTAAAGGAGAGTCAACGATGGCGGCATACATTTTCAAGATTATTTCCCTGTTGGGCGGCCTGGCGCTGTTCCTGTTCGGTATGGATATCATGGGCAAGGCGCTGGAGCGTCAGGCGGGCGGCAAGCTGCAGACGATCCTGGCCAAAATGAGCGGCAAGGTCTGGAAGGGCTTCCTGCTGGGCATGGCCGTAACGGCGGTGATCCAGTCCTCCTCGGCTACCACGGTCATGGTGGTGGGCTTCGTCAACTCCGGCATCATGACGCTGCAGCAGGCCGTGGGCGTCATCATGGGCTCCAACGTGGGCACCACGGTGACGGCGTGGATCCTGTCCCTGTCCGGCCTGGAGGGCGACAGCTTCCTCATCCAGCTGTTCAAGCCCTCCACCCTCGCGCCGCTGATCGGCGTGATCGGCATCATCCTTTACATGGGCAAGTCCGAAAAGAAAAAGGGCGTCGGCACCATCATGCTGGGCTTCATGGCCCTGATGACCGGCATGGATCTGATGAGCAAGGCAATGTCCTTCCTGAAAACCGAGTCCTGGTTTGCCGACCTGATGATCTCCTTCACCAACCCGCTGGTGGGCATCCTCTTCGGCGCGGTGCTGACGGCCGTCATCCAGTCCTCCTCCGCCTCCGTGGGCATTCTGCAGGGCCTGTGCGTGACGGGCGCTGTCACCTACGGCGCGGCCATCCCGATCATCCTGGGTCAGAACATCGGCACCTGCGTCACCGCCATGATGGGCGCCATCGGCGCGAACCGCAACGCCCGCCGCACGGCCATCGTGCATCTGCTGTTCAATGTGGTGGGTGTGGCGCTGTTCGTGGTCGTGTTCTACGGTCTGGGGCTGTTCATCAACTGGGCATTCCTGCCCCTGCCGGTCAGCGCCTGGAACATTTCCGTGATCCACACCAGCTTCAATCTGGCTGCCACGGCAGTGCTGCTGCCCATGAACAAGCTGCTGGTCAAGATGGCCTACGCCATCATCCCCCGGGAAAACACGCCCCAGAAGCAGGAGCTGCTGGATGAGCGTCTGCTGGCCACCCCTGCCGTTGCCGTGCAGCGAGCCCAGGAGATCGCCGCCGTGATGGCAGCCGACGCCGCCAAGGCCATGCGCCTTGCCATCGGTCTGACAAAGAAGTTCGATCCGGCTGCGATGGAGGAAGTCAGGGCGCTGGAAGACCGCACCGACCGCTACGAGGATGCGCTGGGCACCTACCTCGTCCAGCTGTCCGCGCTGAACCTGTCCATGCATGACAACCGAATCCTCAACACCCTCCTCTACACCATCTCCGACATTGAACGCATGGGCGATCACGCCCTGGCCGTTACCAAAGCCGCGCTGGAGATTGAAGAAAAGCAGATCAACTTCTCCCAGCAGGCCAAGGGGGAGCTGGCGGTGCTGGAGCGCGCCGTGCTGGATGTTGTGGACCGCACCGTATCCGCCTACACCACCTTCGACATGGAACAGGCCATTCAGATCGAGCCCCGGGAGCAGGTGGTGGACGCCCTTGTCCGCGAGGTGAAGTCCCGCCATGTGCGCCGCCTGCGCGACGGGCTTTGCACGGTGGAATACGGCTTCGTGCTGGAGGATCTGCTGACCGCCTGCGAGCGCACCGCTGACCACTGCTCCAATGTGGCGGTAGAAATGCTGCAGGTCTCCGAGGGCAAGCTGGAGGCCCACGAGTACCTGAACGCCCTCAAAGCCGGCGAGCTGCACGAGAGCGCTGCCTTCGCGGAGCAGTTTGCAAAGTACAAGGCGCAGTATGCGTTCCCGGAGGAATAAACATCAGCATATGCAAAACCCAGGGCTGCACAGCGCGCGGCAGTCCTGGGTTTGTTTATTGCAAAGATGCAGGAGCATAAGCTCACTTTATCGAGGAAATAAAGAAATCCGAACCCGTTTCCAACCGGAATCAGGTTCGGATTTCTCCTGTGAAGTGGAGCATTTGCGTTCAAATCCGAACCACTGCTCTCCGATTCGTTATCCAACGATTCAGCAAGGTCAACAAAGGAAACCTGTTTGCCGCCTTTGATGTTGTAGAAGATGATGATGCGATCATCGTACAGGTAAATGCAGTTGATAAAGGTGTCGATGATGTTGCGGCGGAACTCAGGATCAAAGAGGTCGCCGGTGCAGAAGCGACGGAGCCATGCCCGCACTTCTTCTTCGGTGAAACGAATCTCACTGGCGATCCGCAGCTTGACCAGCTCATTTTCCATGGACGCTTTCTGCGTTTCCAGGGTTTCCATCTTCTCATAGATGCGCTTATGGGCTACCTTCGGAGCATCTACCAGGGCATCGACCAGCTTATCCAGCTCCCGCTCGTACTGCTTGATGGCCTTTTCGTATTCCTCTACCCTGCTGCCTGCAAATTCCTTGTCGTATTCCGCGACGACGGCCTTTGCAATATCCCGCATACGGGCCGGAGTGAGGACATATTGCAAGGTCTGTTCCACAACATACCATTCGATGAAGTCCTTCTTCTCGTTCTTCTTCCGGCAGGAGTGCTTCTTCTTCCGGGCGGCGCAGGAGTAATAATAATAATTGTCACCATTACGGCTCCTGCCGCTCTCGCCGATCATGTGGGAGCCGCAGTGACCACAGAACGCTTTGCCTTGCAGCAGATACTCAACCTTTGCTTTGTTGGCTGCCGGGGCGTGGGCATTGGCCTTGACGATGATCTGTACCTTGTTGAAGGTGTCCTCGTCTATCAAGGCTTCGGCAACGCCGGGAACCAATTCGCCCTTGTACATGAAATTGCCGATATAGACGGGATTTGTCAGGGCGCGGGAGAAGGTGGTGTAGGTCAGCTCACCGCCGCGAGAGCTGCGGACGCCGCGACGTTTCAGCTCGTCGATGATCTCCTTCGTGGGGACACCCTGGGCGTACTGCTCAAATACATAGCGAATGATCGGCGCGGTCTTTTCGTCCGCCACCAGTTTTCCATCCACTGCCTTGTAGCCATACGGGATAGGCCCGCCACACCAACGGCCCTTTGCGATGGTTTCACGCTGGCCGCGAAGGATCTTTTTCTTGAGATCGAGGGAATAATACTCGGCGGACGCTTCAAGGAGGGCTTCCAGGAGAATTGATTCATCCCCTTCTCCGACGTTCTCCATGGCAGATATGACGCGGATGCCGTATTGCTTGAGCTTGTGCTTGTAGAGGGCTGAATCGTAACGATTGCGGGCAAAGCGATCCAGTTTCCAGACGATAATCCGCTCAAATTGCTTTTTCTGAGCATCGGCGATCATGCGCTGGAAGTCCGGGCGGTCATCGGTCATGCCGGATATGGCACGGTCGATGTATTCCCCGACGATGTTTATATCATAGCGCTTGGCATACTCGTAGCAGTCCCGGAGCTGACCTTCGATGGACTGCTCCCGCTGACTGTGCGACGAGAAACGGGCGTAGATTACAGCGTTCAATCTTAATCCTTTCCGACTTTACAACGCAGGCAGCATGTGATATACTGACTGCGGAAAGTGCTTAGTGGTGTTTGCATTTTCCTTGCGTTTGATCCGCACGGGTGACAGCCTGGGCGGATTTTTTTATTGGAATCTGATATACCACGCCGGACGGTGGCCGGTTCCTTTGGTTCCGTTCTCTGCGAAGTGTACCTGATAGCCTTTCGCGGTCAGATCATTCGCTGCGGCCTCTGCGAAGAAGTACAGGCTACCGCCAGCGCTTGTTTTATCGACATACTCTATTCCTTCTTCGTCAAAATGGCGAATCACTGCATCGTGGAGCAGCTTTGGCTTCGGCTCGATCATGGGATTTTCCGCCTTTCTCCTTGGTTCTTTCTTTTCTCTGGGCTGCAACGAGGCGATGTGATCCGACAAGCGGCGTTCAAGCTGCGCCCTAACCGATGGATGACCATAGCCGGAATCGTTCCAGCAAGCAAATTCATCTCCCAGCGCAGCAGACATCGAATCCTTGGCAACATCCCATAGATTGATGCGCGACCACAGAGAATGATTATCTTCGTAGCACTTTCGTGTCCAATCCCAATAGGAATCATACAGCCTTAATATCCTGCTACGATCCTTCCTTGCTTGGGTTGCATCCTGAGAGTTGGTAGTCATGATGCAGGAAAGCAAGTATTCGATCTCGGAAAGATACTTTTCCGCCTTGTCGCTCCACTTCTCCTGTGCTAAGTCCTCTGCACAGCATCTTACTTCCTGAATATCATCTTCAAAGCAGGAACGACTATTGCGGTTTGCGTGATCTCTGACGAGGGTATAGCTGGCATTCAACTGCGTGTAGCATTCCCGTGCCGTGGACAAGCTGCTGGTGTTCATTGCTTTATCATAGAGTTTCCGGCTTAATTCGTGGTGCTGCACAAGCTCTTGTTTGCGTGGAGCCGCTACAACCCCCTGATATACGGCGTAGATGATAAGCAGGATCGAAACAATGATGATGCAGATACAGATTACCAAAGGCATCACCTTCTTTCAAAATCGACAAATATCATATTGCCGACGCGCTTTGCCTTTCTTTTTGCATGTCGGGATTCCCGGCGAAAGTTCGTGCGTTGGTCAGCATCAAACTCCTACCCACATCGTTCATGGAGCGATAAAGGGTCAGGAGTTCTTTTTCATCTGATCCTATGTTTTCAATCTGCCTGCCGTAGTTTCGATCTGTGATAGACGGCCTGACCAGGTAATCGAGTTCTACGGAGAAATAGTCGGCAAGTTTTATAAGAGTGCTGACCTTCGCTCCTTCATATCCCTTCTTGAACCATCCATCTATTGTTGTATAAGGAATGCCGCAGGCTTCCGAAAGAGTATGCCTATTCAGTTTGCGCTCCTGCATAAGCAGATTAACCTTCTCTAAAAAGTCCATATCACACCTCCGAAGCGTTTTCTTCTCTATTATATCATCGACGGCGGTTTTGTAAAGTAAAAAATTACGACCAGCGGTAAAAAACTATTGACAAACTACGAGCAAGGGTATATGATAGGTGCAGATATACGAGCAAGGGTAATTTGGAGGTGGTAATTTATGCTCAATATCAAGAATGTTCTTACTGCCAAGGGGATTTCCACCAAAGCCTTTGCGGACTTCCTGAACGTGTCCGAAAAGACGGCCTACAACAAACTGATGGGCCTTACTGACTTCACTTACCCGGAAGCGGAAAGGGTCATGGAAGTTCTGTTGCCGGAGTACAACGCCCGGTATCTGTTCTCTCGCTGTGATCCTATGAGCGCAAAGGCGGTGTAATTATGGAAAAGCAGGAACGTTTCATCCAGGTTGGCGTCACTGCCCTGCGCGATCCGGCGACCGGCGATTTCCTTCCTGCTGTGCCGCTGTACATCAAGGCGGAGGACGGCGCGGAGGAATCCGCAGCGGGGTTGACGCAGGACATTGGAAAGCTGCTGGCAGAGCGTATGCGCAGATACAAGGATGCGTGCGAGGCTGCCGGTGTGGCGGTGTGAGAAACAGGAGGTATGACATGGCAAAGCGTTTCGTTTTCCGCAATCCCGAACAGCTCAAGGCGATTGTGGAGCTGTGCAAGGACGGCAGCGCCTCCAAGGTCATGAATGTGGCGAGGGTTTGGAGCGTGACGTGCCGCCAGAAGGAGAAAACACCCTGGGACGGCAAGATTGGTGCGTCCTTCTACACCGAGGGCCGGGAGCGCAAAGCATGTGTTTTCCGCTTCGGCACCAACGATCAGATATGCGTGCTTGGATGGCTCAAGTATAACGCGGCCCTCAAATGGTGCGAGGAAAACCTTGAGAGGGGCGAGTGACTGCCGGGAAAGACCGGCATTCATGCGGGGTTGTTGTATGGTGCAAGCCACTCCCGGACGGTAGCGCTCCGTAGGGAGAGGAGGAGCCGGTTCGATTCCGACACGCCGCGCCAGCCCGATACGGGCAGATAAAACACAAGGAGGACAACACCATGAGCAAGGAACCCATCTATCGTATCAAGGTTGAGGTAATCGGCGAGGAAAAAGAGGACTGCAAGCTCGACGAAAGTTTGCGGGGGGGGTTGAGTGTAGCGGCTTCGTGATCCTCTCCAACAACGAGGATCATTCTTCGGTTGCGATTCACGCGGTATCGAACATTGACATCGCAACTATGATCGCTCCCAGCGGCGAAATGATGGCCGCGTCGCTTATTGCCCAGGCTATGCGCGAGGGAAAGAAGTATCTCAACGAAGCCAGGAATCCCCTGGCCGATATTCTCAAGGCGGCAATGTCCAAGTAATCGGACTGACAGCCGGGAAAGACCGGCATCGTGGAAGGTTGGCAGAGAGGCCGATTGCACCGGTTTGCTAAACCAGCGAACGGGGAAACCGTTCCGAGGGTTCGATTCCCTCACCTTCCGCCAATGCTCCGTGGACACTGCATAGCAGTACAGTCGGATGGGTTTTAGGAAGTCCTGAACGAAGCCCCACAAGCCACACGGCGTCGATTGCGGTTGTGACAGTCAATCAAGAGGTGGTTTTCTCTGTCTGGCGGCCCGGAAAGACGGGCGCAATATGGGAACACCCGTCTGGATCGGGTATGCCGTGGAGCCAGCCGTTCTTTTGATGTCAGTGCGGCCCATGGAGAAAATGGTGGTTCGATGCCCCTTGTTCCCGCCAGCATAACAGGCCGACGCGGGGAGTTGATCGCCCCTGCGGTGAGTTACCCCGGAGAGAAGAACGGCGATTGGTACGGGGGTGCAGCGTGCGCGTGCGACGGCAACCGTAGCCACTCTGGCACGCAGTCGGTGACAGCCCGGAAAGACGGGCTTTTATAGGGATGTTGGCCGTTGGTAGCCACGCGGGATATAGTACCTCTCCCGCAGGACGCCGGTTCGATTCCGGCCATCCCTGCCAGGGCTTTACGGTTCAGCACGCTCCCTACGGCCTGGGAGCCGCCCCGGCACGACCGGGCAACGAAAAACCGTCCGTAGACAACGGTCTTTGAGGTTTCGACAGCGACTTTCAGGAGCGAAAGGCGGCATAGTAAACCTTACGATCCCGTGGGTACGGTCAACATCGCACGGTGGCAAAGCGGAAGTGAGCAACGCTTGACAGCTCGGACAGACGGGTGCGCTGCTGGGTCGCGCCCATCCGTAGCCAGCCGGACGGAACACAGACCGATAGTAACTGCGACACGACGGAGAGCGACGCCGCACAGTCCTGCACGGAGAGGACGGGAAGCCTGCCCCGACTGACTTTGAGAGCAGAAAAGCAGGCGCTACGCTGCCGTAGCTTAGAGGGAAAGCGCCTGATTCGTAATCAGGGGACGCGGGTTCGATTCCTGCCGGTAGCTCCATATCGAAAACTGAAAGAGGGTGTTTGAGGTTGAGAATCATTGACGCAGGCTTTGAATACTTCGGCCTGCACGACCTGGGCAACGATCCCGTGGAGAGGGCCTACAAGATCATTGCTACGGCAGGCCGCACTTGCTACAAGAGCGAGGGCGGCAAGGACACCGACGAGGAGTTTGTGGCGCGGATCATCAAGCGTGGACATGAGGCAGTGCTTGAGCATGGCAACATCATCCTGCGCTGCGACAGTGACACGGTGCGCTGGTTCACGAACATGTGTGCATGGGCAGAACATCGGCTCCATCGGACGTACTACCTTCGTTCTTCCTTTGAGGTTGTTTCCGGCAATATCCGCGCATGGCGTGATTTCTTCAAAGCCGTAAATGAGCTGCGCCCTTCCGATCTGGCACACTTCTACCCGCTGATGTCCAAGTACGGCATTCTGTTTGATGATCTGTGGGCGGATATTAAGCCGGGGATTCAGCCGTCTACGAATGTGGGCAAATGGCGTGAAATCACGGTTGATAAACTCAGGCCGGAAGAAGCACTCGCCCATCGCTGTGAAACCGTGCGTTTCATCGTGGATCGCGGTGTATCTCATGAGATTGTCCGTCACCGGCCCGCGTCGTACTGCCAGGAAAGCACCCGCTATTGCAATTACGCGAAGGATCGCTTCGGCAGCGAAATCACAGTGATTCGACCGTACCCCTTTGTTGAGGACACGCCCTCTTTCCGTGCATGGAAACGCGCCTGCGAGGCGTGCGAAAGGGAGTATTTCAATCTGCTTGAGATCGGTGAACTGCCGGAAATGGCCCGCGATGTACTGCCTACCAGCACGAAAACCGAAGTAGTCATGACCGCGACAGTTGGCGAATGGCGGCATTTCTTCAATCTTCGTGCCCTGGGGGCGACCGGCAGGCCACACCCGCAGATGCGCGAGGTGGCGCTGCCGCTGCTCCGGGTGATGGCTGGCTATCTGCCCCCCCTGTTCGGCGATCTGCTGGAGGGCTGACGGCATGAGCAACGAGGTAAAGGTCAAGGAAATCCCCTTTGAGAATGTGATGATCTTGCCGCCGAAGCCGGGTGTATGCCGGGAGTGCGCAGTGGATCACAGGCCGGATCAGCCCCACAACCGGGACAGCCTGTACTACCAGATGAAATTTCGCCAGAAGCACGGGCGTTTCCCGACCTGGTGGGATGCCATGGCCCATTGTGAGAAGCACATTCAAAAATTCTGGATTGACGCCCTTGCAGAGCGCGGCGTGATCGTTGAGCTGCCGGAGGAAACGGCAGACGGAGAATCTGAATAACGGTTGGATTCACAGGGAGAGCCGTCTGCCTGCTGAGACAGACGGCGATTCCACCGGCAAGGTGTTTGCGTGGCACGCCTATCAGGGTGTGATGCTTACACGATGGGACGATTTCCCCAAGAACTCGTTCAACATCTACTGGATGCGCCTTTCGGAAGGAATCAAGGCCCCGTGGATCGTGGCAACGGAAAGAAAGCCGACCAAGGAAGATAGCGATGCGCTCAACTGCGTCCTGGCAAGGAGCAGCCATGGCGACATCAGCATAACGGGATTCCATCAATTCGACTGGAACAGCGACCTCACACACTGGTTATCCCCGCCGCTTCCGCCGAGTGATTACAAGGAATTGCGAAAAATGCAATAAAAAATGCCCGCAGCTACTCGCAATAGCTACGGACGGTGGAAATCGCTCGACTTGCATCAATCTCCGTTGCTATTATACCACAAAACACAAGTATTTACAAGGGTTTTCGCCCTGAAATACAGAGAAAGGATAATGGCAGATGAACGAAATTACCACTCAGAACAGCACCGAAATCGCGGTGCTGGGGGGGCTTGCACAAGAAGCCCAGTATTACGCAAAAAGCATCGCCAACGGCATGATCCAGCTTGGCCGCGTGCTGACGGAGGCGAAACCTCTTGTTAAGCACGGCGAATGGGAGCAGTGGATCAGGGAGAACGCCGGTTGCAGCGTGCGCTATGCGCAGGTGTTCATGCAGGCATACGCCCGCTTCGGGAACAACGCCGCCGTCGCCCAGATCGGCGAACGCGGCAAAATATTCAAGCTCCTCGCCCTGCCTGCCGGTACAGAGGAGCAATTCTTGACCGATCACGACGTTTCGGAAATGTCCACCCGTGAGGTTGAGGAAGCCGTGCGCAAAGTGCGCGAGGAAATGCGCATTGAGCTTGACGAGGAGAGGAAGGCTCGCAAAAAAGCCGAGGATCGCGCCGCCGAGCTTGAGCTGGAAGCTGACAAAGTGCCGGATCACATCATGGACGAGCTGGTGGAAAAGCAGAACACCATTGACGCCCAGCAGCGAGAGCTTGCGCGGGTTGCCGATGATGGCCGCGCTGCCTTGCAGGAAGCCCAGCGTTTGCGCCGGGAGAATGCCAATCTGAGCCGCGAGATCGAGGAACAGAACGAGCTTATCGAAGATGCCCAGCGTCAGTACGACAGCGTGCGCAGCGAACTTCTGAGCTTGCAGAGCGTGGCCGCAAAGGGCGACGCCGAGCGCGTGCCGGTGGACGAACTGACCATTGATGTTTTCGCCAGTGCTGTACGGCAATTCATCGGGACGTGTGCCAGGATGCCCCACATGGGCCATACCTTCGGAACGATGACGCTTTCCGAGAAGAACGCCTACGACGAGCTGCTGCGCACCGTTGAGGGCTGGGCAGCCAACGCCCGTCAGGCTATGAATACCATCGCATACGAGGAGGTAGAAATCCATGGATGAAAAGGCCCTGTCCACCCTTACGCCGGAGCAGGCCCAGGTGATCCCGGCCATTGTTCAGCACATGATGGGGCCGCTGGTGGAGGCTATGGGGAAGCTGTTGGAAAACAACACCGCTGCCCTGCAACAGCTTTCGGCGGCACAACAGGTGCAGAATGACCGGCTGGAAGCCCTGGAACGGCAAATCCGCCTGAATACGCCTGTTACCCGCCAGCAAGTGCGCTATCTAAGTGCGGCCATGAAGGAACATGCCCTTGAATTGCTGGACAAGTCCTCTGTTTCCGATCCCAAGGCCGTGCGCAAGCTGGTTGGGATCATTAAGAAGGATGTGCTTTCCCATTACGGCATCACTGCCCTTGAGGAAATTCCGAAGCACGAATACAACGTTGCGATGCACAACATCGGGACGTGGAACAACATGCGCATTGTGCGCGAGGTTGTGAAGGAGGCGCGTAAGCGTGAAGAAGAAGCTGCGGAGGCTGCTTTGGCGGATGTTGAACCGGCTACGAGTTGAAATGGCCTATCTGTACATCCCTGCCCGGATCATTAACCCTATCAGTAAATTGTGCAACGCACTATGGGAGGATATACCGTGAATCTGAATGAGTATCAAAGGCTGGCACAGCGAACCAGCGCCACCGTCGGGATCGACAAAGTAAAAAATGGCTGCCTGGGCCTGATCGGCGAGAGCGGCGAGATCGTAGACATTTTGAAGAAGCACATGTTCCAAAGCGGAGAGAACCCGCCCTTCCCCAAGGACAAGTTCATCAAGGAAATGGGCGATGTGCTTTGGTATGTCGCGGAAACGGTAAGTGGAATGGGAATGGACTTGCGGACGGCGTTGGATAGTTCCAACGAATACGTGTTTCGGGAGCCTATCACCCTGGAGGAATGCAGCGTCCTCCTTTGCTCTGTAGCAACGTCCGCCTATGTCCGCTGCTACGTCGATAAGCACTATGAAATCGCCGTCCACGAAATCTGTTACATCTACGCTACTCTGCTGGAAATGTGCAAGAAGATCGACACGACGATTGACGAAGTGGCCGACACGAACATTGAGAAGCTGAAAAAGCGCTACCCGGACGGCTTCGATCCTGAGAGGAGCATTCACCGGCCCGAATATGAACGCAAGGAACAGACCGAATCAGCGTCTACGCATCTTTTCAACATGAGGAACAAGGCGCTCTGATTCGAGAATCGGAGAGGTAAACACCATGAGCAAGGTCAATTTCGTCAGCGAATTTAATTTGTTCATGCGATATGCCCGCGATAGCAGCCTGTCCTTGCGTGAACGTATGCTCTGGATAGCTCTGTTCTACATCGCCAACGACCGAGCGACGTATAACGAGCAGACCCAGGAATACGACTGGCCGGATGGCTTTATCCAGGTATCGAATGGCGAACTGAATTTGTACTGCTGCCTTGACAAACGTGCCATCGAGACGCTGCGAAACAGCTTAAAGCAGCGCGGATTGATTGATTTTCAGCCCGGACAGAAGAACAAGAAGAACCCGGCATACAAGATCAATTATCTTTCTGTGAATGTTGGGTACAAAAAAGTACCCAACGATGTACCCAACAATACACCCAAAGATGCACCCAACGATGTACCCAACAATGTACCCAGCAATGCACCTGATCCTGTACCCGACTGTGCAGGGAATGACGGTGTTTTAGGTGCAAAAATGCACCCAACAATACCCCCATATCCTAAAGATAAATATGCAAATAATCCTCAAAGTGGATATGGTGGTGGAATAAACCCAAGCTCAGGTCAAAGGTATACACCTGATAGAAATGGTGGAGGAAACCAACCGGCGGCTGGCGACTTTGGTTTTGTCGATCTCAGCAAAAACGGCGGCGGCTGTGAAGGATTCGTGCCGCTCCCGTGGGAGGAGGGAGACATGTGACCCAACAGGAGGTCAATAAGCTGCTGGCGCTGATGAAAGCCAATTACAGCTATGCCTTTAAGACCATGAGCCAGCAGGACAAGTATCTGCTGCTGAACACCTGGACGTTCGCCTTACAAGACCTGAACGCTGATGTGGTGATGATTGCGGTAATGCAGTTGATTTCTGTATCGAAATGGCTTCCTACAGTGGCCGAGATCAGAGAGAAATGCCAGAGCCTTTACTACTCGGCGGCATACGGCGACGATAGCCTGATGGAGTGGGCCATTGAAGAAGGCCGTGCGTCACAGGATCAGATCGAGCTATACGAGCGAAAAAAGAGGGCGCGGGATTATATTGCCAGCGCGACGAACCATCTGCGCGGAGATAGACCGGCGGAATTGAAGCTCGATAGTATTCTCAGCAATCCAGCATTTACCGGCCTTGGAACTGGAAAATCCAGCTTTGCAATGCTTGGTGATGCAAAGTATGAGCTGCCAGACGGCAGCGTGGAGGGCGAAAATGAACAAGGTTATCCTGACCGGCAATCTCGCCGATGATCCCAAGACCAGCGTAACGGCCAACGGCGTTACGAAATGCACCTTCCGGCTGGCAACGCAGCGGAAGTACACCAACCCGCAGACCGGCCAGCGAGAAGCCGACTTCCACAACATCGTCGTGTGGCGTCAGCTTGCCGATCTGTGCGCGAAGTATCTTGCAAAGGGCCGGAAATGTACCGTCGTTGGCGCAATCCAGTACCGCAGCTATGATGCCCAGGACGGCAGTAAGCGCTATGTGACTGAGATTGTGGCCGATGAAGTAGAGTTTCTGACCAGTCGCCAACAGAGTGCCGGACAGACCGGGCAACCGGGCGGAGGGTATACAGAGCAAGACGGCTTTGTGCCTGTTGACGACGAAGATTTGCCGTTCTGAGGAGGTTTGAAAATGAGCGACTTTTGCGAACAGCGGCAGCACAGGGCGAAGAAACCTCATGCCTGCGAACTGTGCAACAGACCGATCCTGCCGGGATGCGAATACATCCTTGTCAAAGGCAAGGTAGAAGGTCAGTTTTCGTCCTATAAAGCCCACATCCACTGCGACGCGATCATTGAAGATTATGTGAATGATTCGATGTATGACGGCTATTTCGACACCGAGGAAATGGTCGAACAGTACATCCGCAAGGCGTGTTCCGGCTGTCCAGAACGCGGCGAATATGACGATGAATGCGAAGTTGACCCGCTGTTTTGCGAAAAAGCGGCACGGAGGGCGCTCCATCCAACTGTTCTTGCTGCCGCGATAGAATCCATCAGAGCCAACAGTCAGGAGGAAAACACATGAGCAATGAAGCGTGGAAAGACACCGGCGACTGCGCCGAGTGCAGGCGCAAGGATTACTGCCGAAAGACCTGTTCCGCCAACAAGCGGCGCATGGAGCGGATCATCAAGGCCCATTTCATACGTTCGGCTGTGACTGGCCGGATTTACCCCAAGCTGGCCCATCTGGCCGAGGAGAAGCAGGATGGTTAAGTTTCCGAAGCGCAACGCAAGCGGCTGCCCTGATCCGACGGCACATGACGCGCTGCTGCCCATTGCACAGGCAGACGCCGCCCTTGAGGCCCGCACAACGCGGCTGATTAAGGCACTGAAAACCATGATCGACCTTGCGGGCTACGACCTGGTGGCGCGGATTGAGATACGCGACCGAGAAAGCGGGAAGATATTCCGATAACCGCGCCCGGAAAGGGATGGAACATGAAGAAGAACCTTCCGACCGCCGAGGCCCTGCTGGTTGCGATCCGGGCAAAGTGCATGGATTGCAGCGGCAATCAGCGGAAAGAGGTTGAGCGGTGCAAGCTGAAAGACTGCCCGCTACACCCGTACCGCTCCGTAAAAGCTATCGGCGGCGAACATGAATGCCAAACAGAGATCAAGGGACAAATTGATTTGTTTGACGTTTTGATGACGATTGAGGAGGAAATACGCAATGAAAAAGACCAAGATTGATTGGGCAGATAGCACCTGGAACCCCGTTACCGGCTGCCTGCATGGCTGTGAATACTGCTACGCCAGAGCGATTGCAAACCGCTTTGGATGGCACGCGAACGAACCCGACATCAACGAGCGCGTACTGTATGAAATCCCCGTTTTTGACGGAAAGAAGCAGCCGTACCCCTTTGATTTCGCACCGACCTTCCATCAGTACAGGCTTGGAGAACCGGCGGCATGGACGAAGCCGCGCACGATCTTTGTATGTTCCATGGCTGATCTGTTCGGCGATTGGGTGCCGGACGAGTGGATCAAACAGGTGTTTGAGGCGTGCGAGGCCGCGCAGCAGCATCGCTTCCTGTTTCTGACGAAGAACCCGACGCGGTTTGGCCGTATCAACGGGTGGAACCATCAGTACAACAACGAGTATGCCAAGGATAACATGTGGTTCGGCACGACGATTACCCGTCAATATGAGCTTAACCGCATACGCGAACTGCCCTACGGCAATGCTCATACCTTCCTGTCTATCGAGCCAATATTGGAGCGCATAGACCTTGACCGCTATCTCCCAACAACAGATACCCGGTGGCATTGTTCCTACTGCGGTCACTACACCGATACCTATACGAATCACTGTGGTTCCTGCGGACGTCGAGGCGGCTACTCTGGCTCTTTCCGCAAGCAGCCAGTCAACTGGATCATCCTTGGAGCTGAAAGCGGAAACCGCAAGGGAAAGGTGACGCCGAGGCGCGAGTGGATTGACAGCATTGTTCAGATATGCGACGAGCGCAAAATACCCGTGTTCATGAAGGAGAGCCTGCGCGGCCTGATGGGTGATGACTTCCGGCAGGAATTTCCGTGGGAGGTGTGACCTGTGAACGTAAAGCCTATTTTGTTCAATACTGCAATGGTGCAGGCTATCCTTGAGGGGCGCAAGACGCAGACACGCCGGATTATCAAGCCGCAGCCGACGAACCCCAGGTGGAACAACATCGGGTGGCTCGGCTGGGATGACGGCCACGGCTACCGCATGAAGTCCCCTTGCGAGGTTGGCGATGTTCTGTGGGTACGGGAAACATTCGACGATGTTGCAATGGGCCATCCGTGGTATTACAAAGCGGACGGCGACCTTCGCCCGGAGTGCTGGAAAGGCGAACGGTGGATGCCGTCGATCCACATGCCCAAAGAAGCGGCACGGATTTTCCTCAAGGTTAAGGATGTGCGCATAGAAAAACTGTGGGCGATGGACGAAGAAACGGCCATTGCCGAAGGTTTTGAGGATTCTCCTGCCGGAACCGATTCTCCGCTTCAACGTTTTTCTGAGCTGTGGGATAAGACGATCAAACGCGATGATCTGCGCGAGTTTGGCTACCATGCCGATCCATGGGTTTGGGTGATCGAATTTGAGCGCTGCGAAAAGCCGGAAGGATGGTGCTTGGATGAATGATCTGAACACTGCAATGGATCTGATGAAGTGCTTTCCTGGCAGTTTCATCAATCACAATGGGGAGTTTATTGCTCACAGGCGGGCAAATGAGTATTTCAACTTTGCGACATGCGCCGACGAGCTGGATGTGAAATGCAAGGTGTTGGAATGGCTTTCTCGCGCAGCCAGTAAAGGAGAGCCTTTCAGAACCGATCTGGAAAACAAGAATTACCAGCGTTTTATGCTGGATGGGATCAATAAGTATCTCGGAACGAACTTCTCCCATGATGACATCGACGAGGTATATACCTACCTGGGGAACCGATGCAACCACGCAAAGACCCTTCTGTTTATCGAATCCGGGTACGATGTGAGCATGCTGCCTGTACGATTGGAGGGTTGATGATGGCAAGCCGTTCCAAGAAGCGCAAGGCGCTTGAAGTCCATAACACGATGAAACAGATTTCCAAGCCCATGACGATCATGGATGTGGACGCTGCGTATCGAAAAGGCTTTGCCGAGGGCTACGAGGCAGGCCGTGAGGAGGGCTTCAAACAGTCCGCCATGATGACGATTCAGCGCACCTACGGCGCGATTCTCTGTGCTGCCCATGAGCTTTTCGGTTTTGGTCAGGATCGAGGCGTCCGCCTGCTGAACAGGATGCACGAAGTCCTGGTAGAAATGCTGACCGACGAGGAGCTGGCACAGCGCGTGCTTGATGAAGTTGGCGTAGAGATTGATTGGGGCCAGCCGATTGATCTTGCCCAGCCCAAGGAGCCACTACGGAAGAATAAGCATACCGAGGAGGCACGATGATGGAATACGAGCTTCATAATCCGAGTGATCCCTATACGTTTATTGCCGCCGATAAGGAAGTAGCCACCCTTGTTATCGGCCTGCTCAGTCCGGCATTTGGAGCTGATACGCAGGATGGAGCCGAGGAAAACAGAGTGCCGGTGTTCATCTTCGGCGGGTATGACGAATGGTATCAAGAGGAGTTCGGAAGAACGCCTGTGGATGGGCTGAACGCCCGGAAGAAAGAAGTCGGTGAGGCTATGCAGTCCTTTATGCTGGGCGGCTTTGAGGACAGAGCCAGATATAACGCTGCGCTGGAAGCTATCGACGATCCTGCAAAGCGCGATGCTTTTATGGCAAAATGGCAGGATGGCCGGTCGAGCTTGAACAACATCGGCGGCGCTGCGCATGAGATCGGCAAGGCGCTGCTGCTGGAAGTAAAAGAACAGGAGGCCGCTGTATGAACAAGCTGGTAACGGATGATCCGAAGAACAATTTTGAAGTTGCTATGAACATGGTGTACGGCAAGGACGGATGGCATCACATCCGCCATGGCGAGGAAGGTATGCCGACTGTCGATTTCTGCTTGATGCTTTGCAAGGAACGCGGCTGCACTACGCCGGATAACTACGGCGCAGACACCAATGAGCGCAAAGATGAAATGCTCTGTGACTGCGTATTTGAGAACTGCCCCGTGGCGACGGTGTATGCGGCGCTTACCGCCTTCGGCCATGTGCGCGGCAGGCTCAAGATGTATGAGGATGCAGACATGATGCCGCCGCAAGCGGAAAAGAAGGTTTTCTACTTCGCTGTCGCCGATGGATGCTATGATCCTGAAACGGGCGAAACGGACGATGCGGGCTTGAAAATATCGGGCGAAGGAATCCTGACAACGGAGGATGCCGTGCGCTTTGCAGTAAAGGAACTTCCTTGCTATGCCGAACGGCTCCGCCAGATCACCGAGGAAGAATATCTCCGGGACTTCGGCGACGATGAATAACGCAAAGGAGAATTACCATGGCAGACACCATAAAGACCAGTACCGACGTGCAGTTTGATGTACTGTACGCTGATGGGACGAAATACCACGCCGAGGAGGGCGTGTTGTTTGAGGCCAAGGGCCAAGATATGGTTTTTCACCTGGGAACAAGCAGGCCGGAAGTGCTTTTCGCGGTGGCGGAGGCTCTGACCGAAGTGATTGTAGATATGGGGCTGGGCGAAGCATTCAAGCGCTATATCGAAAACGGAAGGGAGGGCCAGGGCCGTGAATGAGATCGTCGTAGATAACTTCGCCGGTGGCGGCGGCGCTTCCACCGGCATTGAGATTGCCATAGGCCGCAGCGTGGATATTGCCATCAACCACGATCCGGCAGCCATCGCCATGCACCGCGCAAACCACCCGACGACGGAGCATTACACCGAGGACGTGTGGAAGGTTGACCCGGTGGAGGCTTGCGCCGGTCGCCCGGTCGCTCTCGCCTGGTTCTCGCCGGACTGCAAGCATCACTCCAAGGCCAAGGGTGGAAAGCCGGTCAGCAAGAAGATTCGCGGCCTCGCGTGGGTGGCTGTGAAGTGGGCAAAGGCCGTCAAGCCCCGCGTGATTATGCTGGAAAATGTGGAGGAGTTCCAGGACTGGGGCCGACTGGACGAGAAAAACCGGCCCGATCCGCGCTACAAGGGCGAAACCTTCCGGCGCTTTGTGGGCCAGCTTGAGAAGCTGGGCTATCATGTGGAGTACCGGCTGCTGCGTGCCTGCGACTACGGAGCGCCGACGATCCGCAAGCGGTTTTTCCTGATTGCCCGCTGCGATGGGCAAAAGATCGTATGGCCGGAGCCGACACATGCCGCGCCAGACAGCATTGAGGTACGGATGGGCAGCAAGAAACCGTGGGTTCCCGTTTCTGAGGTTCTGGATTTTTCCTTGCCCTGCCCGTCGATCTTCGCCAGCAGTGAGGAAATCATGGAACAGTACGGCATCCGCGCTGTGCGCCCGCTCTCTGAAAACACCATGAAGCGCATTGCGCGTGGGCTGATGAAGTTTGTAGTCAACAACCCCAAGCCCTTCATCGTTTCCATTGGGCAAACCGGCTTTGCGGGCGACGGCAGGCAGCACAGCATTGACGAGCCTTTGCGGACGGTTGTTTCAAAGGCAGAGCATTGTGTGTGCGCCCCTGTACTGATGCGGAACAACGAGAATGCCGTGGGCAGCGATGCACGGGAACCCATCGGAACGATCACCACGGGCGGCCATCACATGCTGATTGCCCCATCCATGATCCAGTATCATAGTGAACAGAGCGAGGACGTGCGCGGCCAGACGGTAGACAAGCCCATCATGACCGTGGACAGCAGCAACCGCTACGGGCTGGTAGAGCCTTTCCTGATCCAGACCGGCTACGGGGAGCGCGAGGGCCAGAAGCCCCGCGTACTGGATATGGATAAGCCGCTGGGGACTGTGGTTGCACAGAGCAATAAATTCGCCATGGCGGCAGCGTTCGTGACGCAGTTTAATAACAACTGCGACGGGCAAAGCATGGATGCCCCACTGAACACCATGACTGCCAAGAGCAACCACTTCGGCGAGGTGAATGCGTTCCTGGTGAAGTATTACGGCTCCGGCGACAATGCGGTTTCCTGTGAGCTGCCAGCGCCCACCATCACGGCCAAGGATCGAATGGGGCTGGTGACGGTACACGGCGAGGATTACAAGATCGTGGACATCGGCCTGCGGATGCTGACACCGCGAGAGCTGTTTGACGCCCAGGGATTCCCGCCGGATTACATCATCGACGTGGACGCCGACGGCAAGCCCTATCCCAAATCCGAACAGGTGGCACGCTGCGGCAACGCCGTATGCCCGCCGATCCCGACGGCGCTTGTGCGGGCCAATCTGCCGGAGCTGTGCGAAATGAAGGAGGTGGGATAATGGTAAACCCCTTGAACATCATCCTGCCGTTTCTGTTTGCAAAGCCCAAACCAGCAGCAACGCCGCCGGAGAAACATCCCTTTCAGGCAGCGGAGGAATTTGCAAGCGTCCTTCGGACGGTTGCTGATGCGACGGACAACGACCTGGGCCAGCGCATATACGAGCTGGCCGGTCGCCTGTCCGTTGCGACAACGCTCAACCGGGCGGAGGCCGTGTGCTACATCCGTGATTTGATCGAGAATAAGATCAAAAAAGGAATGTCAGCCAATAACGCGGTGCGAGAAGCATTCGCCTATGTGACGGAAACATACCTGACGCGCCCACTTGGCGTGTTCGATAAGCGGCCCAATGTGGATGTGAAGGGTGGTGGGGGCTGATGATCCAGAAACCGAAAACCGGCGAGGAGCTGGAACGGCTGATTGTGGAGCATCCCGTGAGGGCGTGCCTGCACATGAGGCTTGGGCTGCTGGAGGAGATCAACGAAAACGGCGAGGACATGATAGACGCAGCAGGGATGACCTTTGACTGGCTTGTGTATCTGGCGGTGTGCATCATCATTGCGCTGGGCCACATGGTAATGCTGATCTTCTACCCATATTTTCTTATCCGCAAATTCATGATCCTGCGAAAACGGATCAAGAACAATCCTGGCTGCCTGCGCTTTACGGCACAGAGCAGGCCGACGAGCAAAGAATAAAAGCGAAAACATTTGCGCTTTTCGGAGGGCCTATGAAGGGAAAAGAACGAACCCAGGAACCACGGATCATCAAGAACCGGGACATCCCCTTGCTTTCGCGTGTGCTGTGCGTGATGCAGGATGTGTGCAGCCTTGAGAAAAGGTGCGAATGGCAGCGCGACCGAATGTTTAGTATCACACAGAACCTTTCTGGTATGCCCGGAGGCAAGGGGATGCCTACCGGCTTCGACGCTGCATTTGCAGCCATTGACGGAATCAACGAGGAACACCGGGAGCAGATTGCCGCGTATACGCGGGAACTGAAAGCGGCTGAGAAGATCATCAACAGCATACCGAGCCGTACCATGCGGACGTTTGTTGTGATGATGTATGTTGACGGCCTGCCGCCGGAGAAGGTGCGGGAGGAGCTGAATCTGACTGAATGGGGCTTCCGCAGGGCGCGTGACAGCGTGGAGCAGGCCCCGGATATGCAGAGCGTAGTGTGGCGCGAAAAGTACATTGTCGAAGAAAATTAACGCCAAAATGAAAATTCCCTCTTGATTCTCAGCGCTTGACATGTTACAATGCTATTGTCGCAAGAGATGGGTAACGGATAAAACCGTTGCCCATTTTCTATTTCAGCGGATTGGAGGGGTTGTTTGTGGCCGGAAGTGCTATTTATCTGGATATTGACATCAGCGATGCCAAGAAAACCATTGACGCCCTTCGCGCTGTGCATACCGAACACGAAATGAACCAGCTTCTCTACCGGGCATTCAAGCGAACCGGCGGGCGCGTAAAAACGATACTGCGGCAAGAGATTCCGCAGGATTACGAAGTAAAGGCAAGCTGGGTCGGCAGTCACGTCGGCAGTCCGCGAACGACCATTGGCGGCGGTGGTATGGGCGTTAGCTGCTCCATCCCCATTGACGGATCGCGCGGCTCCATCGGCGGCAGATTCAAAGCCAGCGGCGGCGCTCACGGCTGGAACGCCGCACGCGGCAAGCGTTACAAGATCAACGCCAAGATCGTGAAGGGCCAGGGCAGCACATTGCCGAGCGAAATGAGCCACCAGGGCGGGAATCCTCCGTTCCGAAATCTCGGCTCCTCTCTCGGCGGCGCAGCGTTCACCAGAACCGGCAAGGATAGGCTTCCTATCGCCCGAGTGGTGGGCCTGGGCGTGCCTCAGATGCCTCTTAATCGCTCCAAGGAGGACGTACAGGAGGACATCATGGAAACCCTGATGAAGCGCCTGGAACACGAACACGCCTATCTCATCAGCAGATGCAGGTGATCGCATGGGCATTTATCTTACCAAAAAGGAGCTTGCGACAGTCGCGGGCTATTCCTACCGGCGTCTGCATGACATCGACATGGGCTTGCCGGAGGATGGAAAATTATTTGTCAAGGGCGAGGGCGGAAAATACGACCTCGCTCTTTTTGTGCAGCGTTGGGTGCGGTACAACGTGGACAACGAAACCGGCGACGACCAGACCCTTGATGAAGTCAAGGCCCGTCATGAGATCGTCAAAACCCGAAAGACGGAGCTTGAAGTGGCCCGCCTTGAGGGAAAGCTGGTGGATGTTTACGAAATCCGCAGGCTTTGGGGCGGCGTTGCCAATACGGTGATGCAGAATATGCTCCGCCTGCCGAGCAAAGTATCTCCGCGCCTGGTGATGATGAAGGATTCCGAAATGATAGCCGGTATCATTGACCAGGAAATCCGAGACACCCTGACGCTGATTTCTGAAACGCCGCTGCCTGTTGAGGCGGCTGCCGAGGACACGGACGACGAGGAGGAAAGCGAGGAGGAATAAATGGACTTGCGGGAACTCTTGCGCTTCACCTACTCCATGTTTCGTCCGCCGAAGCCGCAGACCGTATCTGAATGGGCGGACGAAAACCGAGTGCTGACCTCTGAAAGCGCGAGTGAACCGGGTCCATGGCGCACAGATCGAGCGCCATACCAGCGCGAGATCATGGACGCATTCACCCAACCCGGCGTTTATGAGATTGTGGTTATGGCCTCTGCCCAGGTTGGCAAATCCGAAATTGAGCTGAACATGCTGGGCCGAGCGATTGACAACGATCCGGGGCCGATGCTCTACGTTCAGCCGACGGACAAGGTTGCGGAGGACTATTCCAAGCGTCGAATTGCCCCGATGTTCCAAGCCTGCCCCACCCTGCGTGACAAGGTTTTCAAGGCAAAAGGGCGCGACGCTGCGAACACCATCACCATGAAAACTTTCCCCGGCGGATCACTGGCAATCATCGGCGCGAACAGCCCTTCCGATCTGGCGTCCAAGCCGGTGCGCTACATCTTTCTGGACGAGATCGACCGATTCCCGGCCAGTGCCGGTACGGAAGGTGATCCTATCGAGCTGGCAGAGCGCAGAACGGAAACCTTCCGGCACAACCGAAAGATCGTCAAGACCAGCACACCGACCATAAAGGGCGTGAGCAAGATTGAGAAGGCTTACATGAAAGGCACACAGGAAGAATGGCATACTGAATGCCCACACTGCCATCAGTACAGCTACATCCACTTCAACGACATAAAGTTTGACAAGGAGCAATTCAAGGACGAGAACGGCGAAACCAACTACACCGTGCGCAATTCCAGATGGCAATGCCCTGTATGCCAGAGGGAAACGCCGGAGTATGAGGCGAAGCGGCTGCCTGCAAAATGGGTAGTGAAAAACGAGCGTGCGCTGGAAAACGGCGTGCGCTCTTTTCGTTTGAATGCCTTTATGTCGCCGTGGTCTGACTGGAACGACATTGCCCTGACTTTCCTGCAAGCCAAGGATGACCCGGAACTGCTCAAGGTATTCCACAATACCATGTTGGGCGAAAGCTGGGAGCTGCGCGACCGCAGCGGTATGCCTGAGAAGCTGCACGAACGCCGGGAACATTACAACGCGGAAATCCCTTCCGGCGTTTTGGTTCTGACCATGGGCGTTGATACGCAGGATAACCGCCTTGAGTATGAGGTCGTAGGATGGAGCCGGGATGAAGAATCCTGGGGCATTTCGCGCGGCATCATCCCCGGTCGCCCGGATTCACCGGCGGTATGGGAGGAGATTGACAATCTTCTCGACCGTGAATGGCGGATGAAGAACGGCATGAAAATGCGCATCCTGGCAACCTTCGTCGATTCCGGCGGTCACTTTACCCAAGAGGTATATAACGAATGCGCCAAGCGCGAAAGTAGGCGCGTTTGGGCCATCAAGGGCGAACCGGGCGAGGGCAAGTCCTATGTACGCCCCATGAAGTCCAGCGGCAGAAAAGCGGAAAGCGTCAAGTTCATGGTCGGCGTTGACTGCGGCAAGGAGGCTATTATTTACTCTACGACCGTAGAAACCGCAGGCCCGAAGTACATGCACTTCCCGATGGACTACCGCTGCGGCTACGACATGGAGTATTTCCGGGGCCTTTGCTCCGAGAAGATGGTGATCCGGCGCAGGAACGGGCAGAGCGTTATAGGTTGGGAAAAGACCTATGAGCGCAACGAGCCGCTTGACTGCCGGAATTACGCCCGCGCAGCCTATAAGTTTTTCAACTGGGACTTTAACAAATTGGAACGCATGTTGCTGGGCATCGTGGAGGAAGCGCCCATAACAAAGGCGCAGGCGGAAAAGAAGAAGCCGCGCCGGGTGATTTCCAGCGGCATCAAGATTTGAAAGGAGGCGGCCTATGGCGGCTACGAGTGCATACACCCTTGCGGAAGCCAGGGAGCAGCTACAGCTCTGGAAGGACTGCGAAAAGGCGCTTGCCAGCGGACAGGCAAAGGCTTACCGCATCGGCACGCGCGAGTATACGGCTTTTGACCTTGCCGAGATCGCCAAGCGAATTGAGTATTTCGCAAACGTGATCGAGGCTTTGAGCGGGACGGTGCGCACCAGCAGGGTTGTCCGTGTCGTTCCGCGTGACATCTAACGGGAAGGTATCAGGATGAAGAAACAAGAACAGCCCAATTTGGGCGAACGGGCGCTTTTCCTGCTCTCCCCCGAACGCGGCAACAAGAAATTCCTTGAACGCATTGCGCGGGAACGGCAGGCCAACAAGAAGGAGCGCAAGACCATGGCCGCCAGCGGCTACGGAAACCACGGCGCAAGCAAGACCCTTAACAGCATGATCGGCTGGATTGTGGGCGGCGGCAGCGCAGAGGACGACATCGACCTTCACGGCGCTACACTCCGGCAACGCGCCCGTGACCTGTACGCGGGCGGCGGCCTTGCCAGAAGCGGCCCTGCAACGCTGACCACCAATGTTGTAGGCTGGGGCATTCAGCCCAAGCCGAAGATCGACGGTGAGCTGCTGGGACTGAGCGACGAGGCGTGCGACGAGTGGGAACGCAACGCCCAGCGTGAATTTCAGCTTTGGGCCAGCAATGTGATGTGCGACGCAGAGCGGCAGAAGAATTTCTACACCATGCAGCAGCTTGCTTTTCTCAGCCAGCTTGTGAGCGGCGACGTGTTTGTGCTTTTCGGAATGAAAGAAAACAAGCGCACGCCGTATCAGACGGTGATCCGCATTCTGGAAGCCGACCGCGTTAGCACGCCGGACAGCTCCGGCGGCGAGAGTGAAAGCAAGGAAACGGACAGCGGCGGCAGGATCATCGACGGCGTGGAAATCGACCGCGACGGTACGGTGTTGAAATATCACATTGCCAACCGTCATCCTCTGATGGAAAGCAGCACCCAGGAGATTGAGTGGCAGACGATTGATGCCTTTGGCGCAGACACCGGCTACCCGAATATCCTGCACATCATGACCGTGGAGCGCCCGGAGCAGCGGCGCGGCATTCCTTTCGTTGCGGCTCAGATCGAGCAGATCAAGCAGCTCGACCGTTACCTGACAAGCGAACTTGCGGCCAATGTGGTTTCTGCCATGTTGACCGCTTTTGTTGTCAGCGCGGACGACGACGGCAAGACCGGCCTTGAGGACGCGGTGAATGAGGACGAAAAGGTTACGGACGACGATCTGAAATTGGAGCTTGCGCCCGGAGCCATCTACTCCCTGCCGCCCGGAAAGAAGATTCAGGAGATCAACCCCATTCGTGCCAACAGTGCCTTTGAGAGCTTTGTTTCCACGCTGATTACGATTATCGGCGCGGGCATGGGGATTCCCAAGGAAGTGCTGATTAAGAAGTACGAGAGCAATTACACCGCAGCACGCGGCGCATTGCTGGACTTCTGGCGCGAGGTGCGCGTGCGGCGCACGGCATTCAATAACAGCTTCAACCAGCCTGTGTATGAGGCATGGCTGGCCGAGGCGGTTGCTGCCGGTCGCATTGAGGCTCCCGGATTCTTCGACGATCCGGCCATCCGGCAGGCGTGGTGCGGCTGCATGTGGATGGGCGCGAGCATGGGCCATGTTGACCCGCTCAAGGAAGTCAAAGCCGCCACGGAGCGTATCGCCAATAACATTTCCACTCAGGAGCAGGAGGCAAGCGAGTACAACGGCAACGACTGGCTTTCCAACATCCGGCAGCGGAAAAAGGAAATGGCGGCCTTTGATGACATGAAACCGGCGGCTCCTGCCGAGCCGACGGAACCTACCAAACCTAACGAGGAGGGAAAGCAAAATGCCGAATAATGAGCGTTTCCGCCTGCGGTATGACTTGCAGATGAACGCCGCCGACGAGAGCGCCGATGTGATGATCTACGGCGAAATCTGCGACGACTGGTGGAAATGGACTGAGGCCGACATCAGCGCTACGGACTTTGACAAGCTGCTGAAAGACGCCAAGGCCAAGGGCGTAAAAAACCTGACCATCCGCATCAACAGCCCTGGCGGTGATGTGAACCAGGCCATTGCCATGCGTACCATGCTGATGAACAGCGGCATGGAGGAAATCAAGATTTCCATTGAGAGCATGTGCGCCAGCGCTGCGACGCTGATTGCCTGCCTGCCCGGTGCGCACGTCACCATGACCGAGGGTGGCGAGTACATGATCCACAACCCCAAATCCGGCGCGTGGGGCGAGGCGAAAGACCTTGAGGCGGGCGCAAAGCGCCTGCGCAACACCGAAGCGGACAGCGCCTCTATCTACGCCCGCAAGAGCGGCCAGAGCGAGGAAACCGTTCGCGGCTGGATGAATGCTGAAACGTGGATGACGGCCAAAGAAGCCCATGAGCGCGGCTTTGTGGACGCCGTTCTGGACGCCGAGCCGATTGTGGCATCTGTATCCAACCGGGCCATGGCTGCCATGCGCAGGATGTACACGCACATCCCTGAGAGCGTGCAGGAACACGCCGACACTCCCAAAGTCAGTAACACCGAACCGACAGTTGCCGCCGGGGAAGTGACTGAAAATAAAACTCACAACGAGGAGGAAGAAATCACCATGGAAATCAAGGACGTAACCCTTGAACAGCTCCAGGCTGAGAATCCCACCCTGCATAGCCAGATCATGCAGGCTGGTGCGCAGCAGGAGCGCGAACGCATCCAGGAGATCGACGATCTGACCCCGGCGGGCGATGAATATGCCGAAATGGCCGCTACGGCCAAGCAGAACGGCACTACCGCCATGGACTATCACAAGCAGATTGTGAAGCACCAGCGCGAGAAGGGTCAGAAGTTCCTGGACGACCGCAAGACCGAAACCGCTCCCGCTGCCAAGGTTGAGGGCGGCGATCCCAAGCAGAACGACGGCAAGGCCGCCAAGCAGGAGCTTGACGACTATGCCAAGGAAATGGCCGACATTGCCAAGGAAATGTACCCCGACGGCATCAACGGCATGTACTAATCGAAAGGAGTAACCGACATGAGCATGTATGAAGTCATCGGCACGAACAACCCCGAATATCTGCTTGCCGATCCCAACGGCGCAGACATGATTGCCATTCCCTGCGAGCCTGGTAATGGCAAGATCAATCGCGGTACGGTGATGTATCGCGGCGCGGACGGCATGTGGCTGCCCGCTGCGGCTGCCGAAGCCGTGGACGCCAACTCCCTTGCCGTGCTGGATGAAACCGTTGACACTGACGCCAACGCTACCATCGCCGAGGACGCCCGCGCTTTCCGCGCCGGTCGCCTGATCGCTGGCAAGGTCACTCTCAAGGACGGCGCGGCGCTGACCGCCGCCGTGCAGCTCGTACTCCGCAAGCAGGGTATCGTGTTCGATCAGATGGTCAACACTGAAACCTTCAACAACGGTACGGACGATGAATAACGCAAAGGAGGATAAAACGATATGCCTATCGACATCTACTCTACCCGTGCGCAGCTTGCCGCGATTGAGCAGCTTCCGCGCGAATATTCCTTCCTGTACGACACCTTCTGCGCTGATATGGGCGCTGTTGAGGAAGATAAGGCGATCTGGGATTACCGCAAGGGCGAACGCCAGATGGCTCCCGTCGTTCATCCCGGCGTTGGCGGCGTGCTGATGGGCCGCCAGGGCTACGAAACCCGCGAGGTTGGCTTCTGCACCATCGCTCCCGAACGCCTGATTGCCAACCCCGACCTTCAGAAGCGCGCCTTTGGTGAGCAGATTCTTGGCGCTATGACCCCTGCGCAGCGCGAGAAGAAGATGCTCGTCCGCGATCTGGTGGACATGCGCAAAGCTATTCAGCGTCGCCGCGAATGGATGGCCCGCCAGGTGCTTCTCACCGGCAAGCTGAGTGTGTTCCGCTACACCAACGAGGGCCGCGACCTGAACACCACCATGATTGCCGACTACGGTTTCACGCAGAATTACACCCCTGATACTCCGTGGAGCGACGGTTCCGCGAAGATCGACAACGACATGCACGAAATCTACGATCTGGTCTACGACGGCCTGGGCATCGTGGATATGATCGTGATGGCTCCTGATGTTGCGGAGGCTATGATCGACAACAGCAAGTACATCAAGCAGTTCGACGGTCGCAACATCAACATGGGCGAGATCAACACCAAGTACAAGGGCCAGGGCGTGCGCTTCATCGGCTGGAACAGCGACGGCGTGGAAATGTACTCCTTCTCCGGCAAGTTCACCGACGATGACGGCATTGTGAAGCCCATCCTGCCCAGCGGCACGCTGATTGCTGGCGGCAAGGGTATGCTCAAGTGCCTGCACGGCCCCGTCACTCAGGTTGAATCCACCGGCGCGGACGCCCAGCACAAGACCTACATCAAGAAGGAGGTTCCTCTGCGTTACGGCTCCATCGACGGCAACAGCATCAAGAACCGCCTGACTTCCTGCCCCACCATCGTTCCCTTCAACGTGGACGCCTGGGTTGTCGCCAACGTCCTGTAAGAGAAAGGAGCAGACTGCATGAGTTACACCGCGAAACACTATGTCAAGATCACCGGTCGCAAGTACACGCCCGGAGAGATCATTGACATTCCGATCCCGGAAGAAAAACTCAAGAGGCTGCTGCGGCTCAAGGCTATTGCGCCTGCTTCTTCCGCCGACCTCGATCCTGCCGACGAAACCGCCGGTAGCGACGAGGACGGCGGAAAGGAGAACGTGCGCGACAATTACGCCAGCCAGCTTGATAACCTGGGCTATGACCCTTCCGGCGACCCCAAGGAACCCCAGGACGAGGAAGAACCCACCGAGGAGGAGGCTGACGAGGAAGCAGAAGCGCCCGAAATCGACGTGATGGACGGCATTGTTTCTGCTGCCGAGGAACCCGCCGAGGAAGCCCCCCCGAAGAAAACCACCAGTAAAGGGAGGAAAAAGGCGTGAACGTCAAGATCATCAAGACCGGCAAGGTCGATACGGTCAGCGCAAGCTACGGTATGCGCCTGATCGAACAGGGCAAGGCTGTGCTTGCTCCCAAGCCCGCCAAGAAGCCCGACAAGAAGGAAGCGGCCAAAGCCGGTGATGCCTAATGGCGCTCAAGGACAAGATTCATGATGACCTGACGCGGGTGTTCATGAATCACGGCCACTTTGCCGAATGGCACACCTGGAACGGACGCAAATTCCAGTGCGTGACAGACGATGAAACCGCCCTCAAACGAAAGAACAACAACGTCGTTGATCTTTCGTGGGACAACAACACCAGCGAAACACTGGTGTACACCCCTGTTGAGGGCTTTCCGGGCCGCGCACTGCCCAATGAGCATGTGATCTTTGATAACAGGCCCATGAAGATTCTGCAAGTGCAGGAGGATATGGGTATGTACACAATCCTGCTCATGAGCAACGACCCCAAGGCGGTGAGTGTATGAGAACGAGTGAACGGCTGCGCAAACTCAAGCAGTGGATCGAAAAGGAGCTATGCGAGGGCCGGGAGATGAAAGCCCCGGCCCCTGACATGGACATTACCAAGATCGTGCGGCAGAAGCCGCAGTGCTTCCTTGCGTGGCAGCCGACACGCCCGGATGAAACGGGTACATTGCGCATTGATCCCATCAATGTATGCCCCGGCATTCTGATTATGCCCAGGCTGTCCAACGCAAAGTACGTCGAGGAAAAGCGTTTCGACCGTTACAACGACGTACACAGACCGCAGGAACTCGGCCAGACGCTTGCGGTGGATATTCTGTTCAGTGTCTACGAACCCGGCGTTCGCCTGCCGGGATTCATTGACAGTGCGGAAAGTGAAAACGGGCTTGACATGAGCCTTTTTATGGAGGGAACCGAACAGGGACTTTTCACGCTGACCGACTGGATGGATGACTGCATCGAGAAGCTGCTGGGCGCGAAATTCATCCCCAAGACCGATCTGTTTGTCAACGAGGCGACGATGGCGTACAGCTTGTACACCGATCAGAGCTTTGTTGTAGACAAAAGGCCGCTCTACTATGGCTTTGTAACCGTGACCTTCAACTGCTATGCAGAGGAGGGCGTAAACAACAGCCTTGACCAATATCTGAAATGAGGAGGACACACAACATGGCTGATTATCTCCATGGCGCGTATGGCCAGATTCAGGCGGTTGGCACGAAGGTTGCCATCAAGAGCCAGAACGCCATCGTCTATGTTGGTACTGCCCCCGTGCATACCGTTGCCGGTGGCGCTGCCAACGTGAACCGTCCCATTCTTGTGACCAACATTGCGGAAGCCCGCAAGCATTTTGGTTACAGCGACGAGTGGGACAAGTATACCCTGTGCGAAGCGATGCACGCCCATCTTGAGAACAAGGCCGTCGGCCCCCTGGTGCTGATTAACGTTCTCGATCCCGCGACCCACAGGGCTGCGGAGGCTGGCACTGCCAACCTGACCCCCGAAAATGGCCGCGTGACCATCGCCAATGCTGGCGACATCATTCTGGACACCGTGGCCGTGACCGGCAAGACCAAAGGCACGGACTACACTGTTCAGTACGACTTCAAGAAGAAGCTGCTGACCATCGCTGAGATCACCAGCGGCGGCCTTGGCACTGAGGCCCTGGCCATCACCTACAACAGCATCGACGCGACCGCCGTTGACGCTGACGACGTGATCGGCGCGACCGACGGCGCGGGCCTGAATACCGGCCTGTTCGCCATCAAGAACGTGTACCAGGAAACCGGCTTCATCCCCTCCTTCCTGCTGGCTCCCGGCTTTTCCTCCATCCCCGCCGTGCATAGCGCGATGATCCAGAACAGCCAGAAGGTCAACAGCCATTGGGATGTGTACGTTATGGCGGACATCCCGATTGTGGACGAGAATGACGAGAAGATCACCCTTGCGACCGCTGCCACCTGGAAGAATGCCAACGGCTACAACAAGAGCAATGAAACCGTTTACTTCCCCCTGGTGAAGGGTACGGACGACAAGATTTACCACCTGTCTGTGCTGGCTGCGGCCAACTTCCAGGAGCTTCTTGTCGCGCAGGACGGCATCCCCTACAAGACTGCCAGCAATACCGAGTGCGCTATCATCAGCAACCTGTACATGGGTGAGGACAGCGCGGGCCGCGTGTTTGATGACTACCTCATCAACAACCAGCTCAATAAGAACGGCATTGCCTCTGCTGCCTATGTGGGTGGCCGCTGGGCTGTCTGGGGCTGCCACAGCGCCGACTTCTCCCAGGAGGGCGGCGATCAGATCAACGTGTCTGAAACCAACCGCATGATGCTGTACTACATCAGCAATGATTTCCAGCATCGCCGCACCCGCAACGTGGACAAGCCTCTGACCGCCAACGACATCAAGACCATTGTTGCCGAGGAACAGACCCGCCTCGATGCTCTGGTCAAGATCGGTGCGCTGACCTACGGCGTCGTCCACCTGAACGCCGAGCCTGATGCCCGCAGCGACATCATGAACGGCGACTATTCCTTCACCTTCAACGTGACCACCACGCCGCTTGCCAAGAGCCTGACCGCGATTGTCAACTGGACGGATGAAGGTTTCGTGACCTATTTTGCCGACGTGGCGTAAGAAAGGAGTAAACCGCTATGCCCAGCAAAGTTTATAACAACGTCGAAGGCCATCGGGTTATTGACAACGAGCGCGTTGCCGAGGACGTAACCAGCGTAAGCCTGCCGACGATTGAGCATCCCACCAGCACCATTTCCTCCTCTGGTATGGCTATGGACGTGGATATGCCCAACACCACCCACCTGAATGCGATGGAGTTCAGCGTGAGCCACAACAACGGCGTGAACTGCAAGTACCTTGCCTCCCCTGGCAAGCACTTCATCGAAACCCGTATTGTGCGCCAGCGCTACGCCGTGGCTGCCGGTGAGATTGAGCATGAGAGCGTCAAGTTCCGCATCACCGGCGTTCACAAGTCCACCGAGAAGGGCAACATCGAAACCGGCAACCCCTTCGGCAGCACGGACAAGTATTCCGTACTGCGCTACGAGGAGGAAATCAACGGCGAGGTGACGACCATCATTGACGCGATGGCGGGCGTTATCAAGTTCAACGGCACTGACTACACCAATCAGATCGAGAATCTGCTGAACTAATCCCAAGGGCGGGAAAAGCGCAAACATTTTCGTTTTTCCCGCCCTATTCCATCATCAAAAAACAAGGAGAAAAAGATCATGAGCGAAGAAATCAAGAAGAATGAGCAGCCCCAGGTTGAGGAACAGCCCAAGGAGCAGGAAGCACAGAAACCCGCTCCCATCACTCTGAGCATGATTTCCAAAGGCACGCTGGAGCTGGCCGTGCCGATCCGCGCGAGAAGCGCAGATGTTTCCGTATTACATTACGATTTTACCAAGCTGAGCGGCTGGGAATATGTCGAGGCTATGGATTCTGACACCGCCAGCCGGAACGTTTTCCAGGTTTCCAAGAAACAGGCTCTTGCTCTGTTTGCCGCTGCCGCTGCAAAGCAGGCCCCGGTGGACGACAAGGGCGGTCGCCTCTACGATGCCAAAGACATCAAAGAGAGGATCAGCCTCTCTGATGCGCAGCGTGCGGTTCAGGTGGCTACGGTTTTTTTGGTACGGTCGGCACAGGAAGCCGGGAAGAATACATACGGCGAATAACTGATGCCGCCATGGCAAGCCATACACCCATCAATGTGTTTATGGATATGACGATCAGCATGTTCAACGAGTTTGTACATGCGATCCACACAGTAATTCAAGCAAGGAACAAGAAATAACGCGGAGCGCCCCGGCGGCGCTCCGCTTTTTAAGGAGGCGGCAGAATGCAGCTTTTCTACGAGGGGACGGACATCACCCGCGAGGTGGACGTGGTGAAATGCGTTCACCGCGACGTTTCGGGTGGGCGATGTGACAGCATAGAGATTGAGCTGGAAAATGCCGCAGCATGGTACAGATGGCAGCCGCAGCGCGACGATGTGCTTGAGGTTCAGATGGACGGGTACAGCACCGGGATTCTGTTTCTCAATTCTGTACTACCTACGGCAGGCAAGTACAGGATCATTGCAACGAGCCTGCCCAGCGCAGCGCGGCGCAGGGTATATGCCGCCTATGAAGGGATGTGTATTGCCGACATCGTGGCCGCCTGCGCCGCAGAATGCGGCATGGACAGTGCCTTGTTTGGCATTGACAAAGATATTACCTACACTTATCTGATGCGCCACAAAGAGGGCGCTCCGGCATTTCTGAGCCGGATTTTACAATGCGAGGGTGCGGTTCTGAAAGCGCTGAACGGGCGCTTGACCGCAATCTCCATCGAATACGCGCAGGCCATGGAGGCTGCGCAGACCATCAGGATCAGCGCCGATCAGGCGGGAACGCACTATCTGAGGCGCGACGATGTGAAGCTGGCCGGTATCACCATCAAGACGCCGTATGCAAACGGCGGTGCAGAGGACGTGGAAGCCTCCTATGGACAGCATGAGGTTTTCACTGACTATCCGGCTATGGATGCAGCGCAGGCGGCCAGATGGGCGCGTGGGCTGCTTCTTTGCCGCAACAGGACTGCGGAGGAGCTGACCGTGGGCATGGAATACAACCCCGGCCTGACAGCCATGACGAGAATTGACGTTGACAGTCCGACGGATGCGGACGGCCAATGGCTGATTGACGAGGTGGAGCATGACTTCTTCCGCAAGAAAAGCAAGGCCAAGCTGCTCCGCTGCGTCAGCACGATTGGGTGATTCCTATGGACAAGATCAGGGGATTTCCCATTTATCACGCGATTAAACCGGGCGTCGCCCCGACCGAATATAAAGAAAAAGAAAACAAAAAGATCAAGAAAATCAGCACCAACCAACTTATCAAGAGCTATTTGTGCAGCGGAGCGAACAGCAGATGTGTGGTTTTTCGCCAGTGCGAATGCCTGGACGCTTGCCAGTACGGACAGCAATATATCAAACAGACGAGCGAGGAACAATCATGAAAAATAATTATGGAGCGAACATCGAGCGCGGGATCATTGCCGAGGTATGCGAGGACGGCTATAAGGTGCAGTCCCTCACACGTGACGGCATTATGACGCCTGCGATCCCGTCCGTAAGCGGCGCGGCCTATAGGGCTGGTGACCGCGTTTATTTTTTCGTGTTTGACGACGGACACGGAGCGATCCTCGCGGCGTTCTGACCGAATCGCCGCAGTTAGGCGGTGAAAAATGGGACAGCAGACCCTCCAAACGATTATCACCCTGAGTGGCAAAGTAGATAATACGTTTGGAAGTATCGGTACGGCTCTGATTAACGTGGGCAATCACATCGACGCCCTCAGTCAGAAGATTATCGACTTTGGAAAGGAAAGCGTTGAGGAATACGTCGAGTACGACGACGTAATGCGAGAAGTGCAGGCGCTTGGCGAATATGACGACAAGACGATGCGCGTCCTCAACGAGTATAACAAGACCATTGCTCAGTCGAGCAAATACACAATGGATCAGGCCGCGCAGGCCGAAGTGATGATGGCGCAGCTTGGTTTGAACATGGAGCAAACCAAAACGCTGATGCCCACCGTCATGAACCTGGCGACGGCGGCAAACATCGACCTTGCCGACAGCCTGGACTACTTGTACTACACGCTGAATGCGCTTGGTATGCCGATGGAGTATGCCAACACACTCAGCGATCAGATGTCGAAAACCGCCGCCATCAGCGCTGCGGACATTGACACTCTGGGCCAATCCATGCAGCGCCTTGGCAGCGGCGCACAGTTCTTTGCAGGCGGAAGCAGTGAAATTCTCGCCATCCTGGGCGGCATTTCTCAGTTTGGTTCCGACATGCAGGGTACAAACGCCGGTACACAGCTCAGAAACTTCATGCTGACGCTGCTTGCCCCGACGCAAAGCAAGGACAAGCTGATTCAATCCCTGCGCGTGACCGAGGAGGAATGGGCGGAATTTGAATCCTACATGGAAGAAGCCGGTATTGACGTAAACGATACGGCGGACGCCATGAACGAACTGGGCTTGTCGGTTTACGATTCGACGACCGGCGAACTGAAACCGGCTATCCAGATCATCGGCGAACTGAACGCGGCTCTCTCTACGCTCTCTGAGGCAGAGCAGAATGAGATGCTGGGCAATCTGTTCGGCAAGCGCACCACCACCACGGCATTGAACCTGATGGCCGCGCTCGGCACGATCATTGACTATCAGCAGCAGATTGAGGGAGGCAGCGCAGGTTATACCGAATCCATGGCCGACACCATGGAGGGCGGCCTGGGCGGCGCTCTGCGCGAGTTTACCGCTTCCTGGGATGCTTTCCAGACGACCATCGGCGAAACCATTGCGCCTGAGGTCGAGGGTGTGGCCGACTTCATGACGGACATCGTGAACGGCCTTGCCAACATGGACAAGGACAAGCTGGAAGTGCTTCTCGGCGCAGCGACGGGTATTGCTGCGGCTGGCCCTACCCTGCTTCTTGCGGGCAGCGCATTCCGTCTGATCGGCTTTGCCATGACCCCCATCGGCGCGGCAGCCCTTGGCCTGACGGCCCTTGCGGCAGCGGCGGGCGCACTCTACCAGCTTGGCGAAGCCAACTTCGCAGCCCAATTCGGCGAAATGGATCTGGACACCGAGGCCCTGCTGGCGCACGTCAACGGGATTGGCGAGGCATTCAACAATACCTACACCGACGTAAACAACTACAACACTGCTCTGCAAATGGCAGTGGAAAACTTTGAAACGGCCAGCACGACGCTCTCCGGCGATCTGCTGACCAGCATGATTACCGGCGCAACGCTCACCCCGGAACAGATTGCCAGCATTACCTCGCTCGGCGAGACGATGGGTAATGAGTTGCTTGCCGGTATCAGTGCCAGCTTTGACAAGAGCGCAAGCTATCTCACGATGCTGTTTGGCGGCCTTGACAGCGCCGCCACGGATGACGAGTATGCGGGCGCGATCCTGCTTGCCGATACGATGTATGAAAACCTCGTAGGGCAGGCGGAACAGCTTGGCCGCGAGTTTGGAGAAACGCTTGGCACGGCCATGGATGACGGCATTATTACCGGCAACGAGTATAACGTCATCATGGAAAAGATGCAGGCGTACAACGACGCTATGGCGATTGCTGCCCAAGCAGATCAAGCGGCGGTTCTTGCACAGCAGCTCCACAAGGCCCAGAGTGTAAGCTGGGACAGCGCAGAATCCTTCCTCAAAGAACAGACGGAGATCATGAATGCCAATCTGGCCGAAGCCGAGGAAACGCACATCGGCGAGCGGGCTAAGTGGGGCGTTTATTACGACGAGGCCATCAGGCAAGGGTGGATCAACCCCATTACCGGCGCAGCATACAGCGAGGAGGACAAGACGGCTTTCCTGGCCGACATGGATGCGCAGTATGCAGCAAAAATGCAGGGTTACAAAGACCAGAATGCCGAGGTCGTAATGGCTGTGCTGAACGGCCTGATCGGTCAAAGCGACTTCGGAGATGCACTTCCCCTGCTCCAAACTGCATTAGGCAATATGGACGCCATGGAGCGCGGTGCTGCTGGTACTCTGACGCTGGAGGATGTTGATTGGGCGGTGCTGGATGCCGCTGGGTTACTCCCGGAAAACATCTCTGAGCAGATGTTTGACATGTACGAGGCTTCGGATCGGCTTGAGAAGCTGTTCAAGCCCTACATGGACAACCCAGAGGTAGCGAAGCTCATGGAACAGATGGGCTATGTGTATGCTCTTGGGCAGGAAGCGGAGTTTTACCAGTGGCGCAAGGATGATTTCAACGAATCCGGCGGCACGATAGACCCGCGCGGAGAATTTGCCACGGCGGAACAGCTTGCATACAACCAGCGGAAAGCGGAGTTGGAAGCGAGTATTGCCGATGCAACGGGCGCTCTTGAAAAATTGAAAGCCCAGGACGCGAAGATCAGCGCCGAAATAGCCGAACGCGAGAACCGGCTTGCCGGTAACGACCGGCCCTGGAGTTACTACCTGACCAGCGGAGAAGCAAGCGATTACAACGCCCTTTACGGAAACGTGCTGGGCGGCAATCTGACGCAGAAGAAAGAAAGCGTCACGATTGATATTTCCGAAGCGGAAGCCCAGATTGCAGCATTGCAGCAAGAATTGGATTCTCTGACGGCGCCGGATGTAACGATTGATTCTACGGGCATGGAAGCCGATGCACAGACGGCAGGCGCAGCAGCCGAAACCTCCCTCATGGATGGATTCGGAGACCCCATGCTTGATGCCACTGTTGATGCCGCAGGCATTACAGCAGATGCTTCCAGCACTGGCAGTACTGCCGTAGCCGCACTGTATGAATCCTGGGGCAGCCCGACACTGACGGCGCGAGTTTCCTATTCCGGCATCCGTAGCGGCAACAGCCTTATCGGCGGATCGAAATTCTCTCTGTTTGCAGAGGGCGGACGAGCTACCGAGGCTTCTATCTTCGGCGAAGCTGGCCCGGAATGGGCGATCCCGGAGGAACATACCGACCGCGTGGCAAGCCTGTTCAATGCAGCCCGCGAGGCCGCAGGCTTTACCTGGCCGGAGCTGATTGCTCGCAACGGTGGATTGAATGCCGGAGGTGGCACGCCTGCGCAGATCATCTATTCCCCGACGATCTACGCCAACGACGCGAACGGCGTTGAGCAGAAGTTGATCGAGGACAAGGAACGGCTCGACCGCTGGTGGAGCGAAAAGCAAATGCACGACGATGTGGAGGTGTACGCATAAATGGTTGCATTGAGTGGTTATGTATACCGTTGCAGCGCCGGTGAAACCTTTGACATGGTGGCGCTGAACATCTACGACCATGAAAAGTACGCCGCCGACCTGATGAACGCCAATCCCGGATATGTACGGCGTGCGGTGTTCCAGGGTGATGAAGTGCTTTCCCTGCCGGTCGTAGAAATTCCCGAAAACGAGAACGAAAACGAATACGCGCCAAGCACTGCGCCGTGGAAGGAGTGATGAAATATGGCTGAAATTGCCTCCTGGAACGGACACTCCTTCACGGTGTCGCCGAAGCTGATCCGAGGTTTTACGGGACTGACTATCAAGGGCAGCAGCGAAACCGAGGACAAGACCAGCGACGGCCAGAAATACGTTTCCCGCAAAAACAGCAATCCCTCCGAAATTACGCTGACGGCGGAGCTGAACGCCCTGACCGGCTGTGACGTGAAGAATGAGGCGCTGAAATTCGTGGATGAAGCGCGGTCGGGCGCGAAGAACTACTTTTACATGGGCGGCAAAAAGCTGATTTCCTGTCAGCTCATGCTCACGGAGGCGTCTGTGAGCGAAACAACGATTGCCCCCAATGGCACATGGATCAGCTGCAAGGTAAAGCTGACAATGAAACAGTGCGCGAAGTACGATGGAACGGGCAGTTCCTCGTCCTCCTCGTCCTCGTCGTCCAGCAGTTCCAGCAGCTCGTCCAGCAGTAAAAAAAGCAGCACAAAAACGACTTCGACCACGACGGTCAAGAAAGCGGCTGCAGCAGGCGTTGTAGGCGCGGTGGCCGGTGCGGTTGCGGCGGTCGCTTCCAAGGTAAAAACCACTGTAACGAGCGTGGCAAGCAAGGTATCTGGCGCACTGAAATCAGCCGTTGCAGCCGTCAACAATGCCAAGAAAACATCTTCCACCACGAAGAAAACTTCCGTCGTATCAAAGGTTACAAGCGCCGCCAAGAACAAAGTCAAAGCACTTTTGAAATAACGGAGGAGGCAGAGCATGGCACAATATCAGATTACCAACCGGCCTGCACCGATTGATTTTGAGTGCAACAACGACATCATCCTGCGCACGATCCAGAATGCGAAAAACCTTCTGATGTGCCGGATGGGCGAAGTACCCTATGACCGCTATCGCGGTTTCGACCCCGCTTTCTATGAGCTGCCGCTGCCGGAGCTGCAAGAGAAGCTGCTGCCGGAGCTGGACAGGATCATGCTGTGGGAGCCGGACGTGGAGATCGTGGACGGCGAGTGCGCCATGGACGAAAACGGCGACATCATCATTACGGCCACCATTGAAGTGACCATAGACGAGTAACGGAGGTGAGAAGATTGGACAACGAGATTCATTATCTGGCATACGACCCCGAAGAACTCTGGAAGGAAATGATCGTCGCCTACGTTGAAGCGGGCGGCGATATTCTTTATCCGGGCGACGAAAAGGAAATGCTGCTGCGCGGCGTCCAGGCCATCGTTACTCAGGTCTTTGCTGGCGTAGATGCGGCCTTGAGGATGGACACCCTGCGCTATGCTGTGGGCGAATACCTGGACATCTACGGCGAGAAGCGCAACTGCATCCGCATTCCTGCGGAGGCTGCGACCTGTACCGTGGAAATCAAATTCCGGGCCAGCGGCACGGCGAAAACCCTTGCCGCCGGTACGGCCCTGACCGCCGACGGCGAACATCTCTATCTGCTGACCGAGGCAGTGGAGCAGACCGGCTATGAGCAGACCATCAATGCCGAGGTGATTTGTCGGGAAACCGGCGGCCTTGGCAACGGCCTGCTTGCCGGTACGCAGATGCAATTCATGGTTCCGAATCCGGCGGTTCTCAGCGTATACGCCATCCGCGATGCAAGCGGAGGCCAGGACGAGGAGGACGACGAGGTTTACCGCGAACGCATCCGCAACTTCGGCCTTATCAACACCACCACCGGCCCGCAGACGCAGTATGAGAGCGCCGCAATGAACGTGACCAGCGAAATTCTGGACGCGCGGGCGCTCAACCTGGGCGCTGGCGTGGTCGGCATCTATCTGCTGCTGGCAAGCGACACCGGCGCTGCGGCCATTCTGGACAGCGTGAGCGCCGCCCTGAATGCCCAGGACGTGCGACCGCTGACCGACACGGTGGAGGTATACCGCGCCACGCAGATGCCATACGAGCTGAAAGTGCAGTATGCACAGGAGGCGGGCAGCAACATCACGACGGCCATTGGCGAGGCGGTGGAGGAATACCAGAAGTGGCAGGATGAAGAAATCGGCAGGGCCTTTAACCCTGACAAGCTGATGGCGATGCTCTACCAGGCAGGCGCGATCCGCGTTGTATGGGGCGACGGCAGCCATTTCAACAACGGCGCTGTGCAGTATACCACCATTGCCGAAAACGCCCATTGCAAGGGCAATATCACGCTGGCGGTGATGGCCACATGATCGACTTTACGATTCATCAGCTTTTCCCCGACTTCATTTTGGCCGACAAGAACGGCTACGCCATGGCAAAGGCCATTGAGCGGGCCTTGCAGATCATGTGCAGCACCATTCAGACGGGCGTTGACAATCTGCAAGACATCGACAAAATGCCCGAATGGCGCTTGGATGAAATGGCCTGGGAGCTTGGTTGTCTGTATGACCACAATGCCAATATCGAAACTAAGCGGCGCTGGATCAAGGATGCAACGCCGCTTTATTCTGCCCTCGGCACGCCGCAGGCAATCTACAACTTCCTTGAGGGCTTCTTCGACCAGGTGGAGCTTGAGGAGCATTGGCAATACCCCGGCGAACCCTTCCATTTCCGCGTGACTGTTTCCGGCGAATGGAACGACGCAAACGAAGCATGGCTGCGCAGGGCCATCGAGGCCAGCAAGAATGTGCGCAGTGTGCTTGACGACATCGCCCTTGGCAGCGGTACAACGATCATCGTTTCCGGCGAGGGCGGCGTGCTGGCGCGGTACGGCCCGCCGCTGACCGGCGATGGGCTGTATGCCGGTACATACCCGGAGGAAAGCATCATCAGCAGGATTGCGGATGATGTTTACGTTATCGCCACGCGCGAGACAAAGGGCCATGTATTCCCCTACCCGCAGGCAGGCACGCAGCCCGAAGAAACCACCGTCGGCGGCCTTGGCGAAAGCCGGATCACCGCCGCGCCGGTGGCGGAGGGACACGTTTTCCCGTACCCGGCCACAAGCGAGGAGGCGCAGGCAGGCACGCGCCCGGAGGTAAACACCATCGGCGCGATTGCCAACACCAGCGCACAGACTGGAACCGACGGCAAGGCTACGGCCTTTTCGTACTCGCCATGCACGGACGAGAACCTGTGCGGAAGCGATGAAATCTAACGGAGAGGAGGAAAACCATGCTGACGAATAGCGCCCTCAATTCGCTGCGCAATCATTTGAAAAACAATATTGCGTATGCACGATACAAAGTCGGCAGCACCTACTACCAGGCGGAAATCCAGACCGCCGAGGTGCTTGCTGATGGCCGTATCGCAGTAACCTTCATCATCGACCACACCGTAGCGGGCAACATCACCGTGACGGAAGTACAGCTTTTCGACCACAACGGTACGCTGTGGGCAAGCAAGGCCGAGAGCATCACGCGGAAGGATGCGCAGGAAGGTATTCTGTACCGTTTCCGCTTTACCATCATCGAAGAATGAGGAGGAATGACCCGTGGCCTTTAACCGCACCAAATGGCAGGATCACGTCGTCGAGCGCCCGAGGACTTTTACCGAAGTCACCAACGCCGACGGCAGCGTGACCCACACCCCTGCTCCTGGCGAAGTGCTGCAGCAGGGTACGCCTCAGAGCGCGACCAACTTCAACAACATTGAGGATGCCTTGCAGCATCTTTCGGTTGCGTTCGACATGTATTTCACCATCACGCAGGCCCAGCTCCGGGCGCAGGCTGACCGCATCGAGGAGCTTGAGACGCAGACTGCGACCCTGACCACCTGATAAGGAGGACGCACCATGAGCGATGAAATCAAGATGACCCCCGAAACCGGCATGACCGACGAGGAGATTGCCGAGCTGGAAAAGCAGCGCGAGGCCGCCAGGGAGGCCCGCCTTGCTCCCTTCAAGGCCCTGCGCCAGCGCATGGACGCCGGACTGCGCTATGCCGTAGCCAATGACGGCGTGACCGACGAGGAGTTGCTGACCATGAGCGCAGCGACGCCGGAATGGAAACCCGGCATGACCCTTGCAGTCGGCGATACCGTGATGCACGGCGGCAGCATGTTTGTCGTCATCCAGGCACACACCACGCAGGCCGGATGGGAACCCGGCACGGCTACCCAGTCCCTTTTCCGCCGCGTGCAGCAGGAGGGCAGCACCGAATGGCAGCCCGATACCGACTACGCCACAGGTGCGGAATGCACCTACGAGGGCAGCACCTACACCTGTTTGCAGGGCCACACATCGCAGGCCGGATGGGAACCCCCGAACGTTCCTTCCCTGTGGAAACTCAAGACCGAATAAGGAGGATAATGCAGCATGAACAATTCCCCTCTGGAACAGCTTGCGCGTCAGTATGGCAACGTAGTGCAGTATGACGCGAAAGGAAATCCGAGTATTTTCTGCAAATTCCCGAAGATGAAAAGCTCCGATCTGGACGCTTCCCTGCCGGATCACATCCACCCCGCTTTCGTCATCAACAATGTTGAGGAGGACGCTATCCTGATCGGCAAGTACATGTCCTCCGAGCTGGAGGGCAACGGTACTCAGTATTCCCTCCCCAACATGCCCCCGCGCGTTTCCATGCACCATGACACGTTCTTGCAGAAGATGCGTGCCTTTGGCAACGGCGCATCCGGCATCACCATTGCCGACCACGGCTTTATGCTGCTGCTGGCCCACAAGAACGGGTGGGAGCCGCACGGCAATAATAACTGGGGATGCGACTACCGCGACGCTTCCCCCTGGGAGCTGGCGAAGAATTACACGGTCGGCACGATTCGCTCTTTCCGTGGCTGGACTTACAACTGCATCAAGGCCCATACCTCCTCTGCGGAGCTGCTGCCCAGCGAAAGCCCCCTGTATTGGCAGAAGCAGAAACATGTAGGCGGCACGCCTGCGGCGGAAAGCCAGTACAACGCCGATAGCCAGTATCGCGGCTACAACACCCTGACCGGCAGCGGCCCCATTGACTGGTATCTCGGCAGCGATCCCGGCAACCTGTGTGACATCCAGGGCAATGCCTTTGAACAGGTATACGGTTTCCGTCTGGTCAACTGCGAAATCCAGATTCTCGGCGACAACAACAACGCCGCCGACGCGACCGCCGACTGTTCCGCCAACGGTGCGTGGAAAGCGATCCTGCCCAACAGGACCGACAACGGCTATACGCTGGTTGCTCCCGGCACTCCCGGCACGCTTCACTACACCTGGCAGAATAGCAAGATCACCATTGACACCGTGGAGCCTACCTTCGATGGCGAATATCGCGGCACTACCTTCGCGTCCATGGGCGTGAACACGACCAATATTCCCTACATGCCCTCCATCATGTACGAGCTGGGCTTGGCTCCCATTCCTGGTACGACTGTTCAGGGATATTTCTATGTTCACATGACGCAGGACGAGCGCGTGGCGCGGCGCGGCGGCGGCTACCTCAGCACGTCCGGCGCGGGCATGGCTTATCTGGTTTGCTACAGCCCGCGTTCCTACGCCGGCGCGCACTATGGCGGTCGCCCGCGCTCCCGTTTGAATCCCTGATCCCTGAAATCTGAACTCTGTGGGGGTGCGCGATAGCGCATCCCCCTTTCTGATGCTATGAGCAATTTTAATGATGACGCCCTGCTGAATGGGCAATTTGCCCTGCAAAAGATCGACGATCTGCTGAACCGGGTGGATAATGTGGTGAACAGATGGCCGCGCCTGTACAAAAATTCCTACGGCGAGAGGCTTTATAAGCTGCTGGCCGACATGGAAGAACTGTGCATTACTGCGGCGAAGAAGTACCACAAGAAAACCACCCTGCAAGAGCTGGACATCAAGAATGCCCAGGTGCGCATCCATATCCGCAGAATTGCCAAGACAACCTTCACGGATAAGCGAGGCGAGAAGCGCGGCCTGATTACTCCGGGCCAGCATGAGGAATGGGTGCTTCTGAACATCGAGATCGGCAGGATCATCGGCGGATGGCTCAAGCAGCAGGCAGAGCGGAAAGAAGATGCCAAGGCATAACGCCTTTGCATAGAGGGAATGCGCCGAGAATTGGCGGCCATTACTGCCACGGCCTTTTGTGAGCGCGTGGCGCGGCGCGGCGGCAACTACAACAACACGTCCAACGCGGGCATGGCTTATCTGAATTGCAACAACCCGCGTTCCAACGCCAACGCGAACTATGGCGGTCGCCCGCGCTCCCGATCACAGCGAGTGACCGGCACGTTACGAACGACCGGCAGCACAGAAACGGGAGGGGTGCATTTCCGTCCGGGAGGGTTTTCGTAATCGCTACGCGGGCGTGCGCGTTATAACGCGCATACATGCGTGATACGCGATAATATATCCCGGAAACAACACTCGTAACCTGCACCTATTGAGGAAACATGCAGATTACGAATCCCCATGAAGCGCCCGGAGGGGCGTAAGGCTATGGCTGCGTGCGGCTTATCCGATAGACGGGCTTGCCTGCCGGAAAGAAAGAGCAGCCTACGCCGAACGGGAGGTTTGCTGTCTGATGGCAGCAAAGTCGCTACGCGACCGATTTTGACAACTTCGCAGAATTTGGCAAAATCGCCATACGTCACGCATGGTCGAAACGGAGGCGTGTCTTTGGAGAAGCTGCAACATCTGAAAGAACGCATCTGTTCCTTTGAGAACCTATATGCCGCATACGAGGACGCCGCGAAGGAAAAGCACTACCGCGAGGACGTGCTGGCATTCACCTTCAACCTTGAGGAGAACCTTTTCGATCTGCAAAAGGATCTGTTGGACGGCACATACACCGTCGGCCCGTACCGGGAGTTCTACGTCAAGTACCCCAAACCGCGCCTTATCATGGCGCTGGGGTTCCGGGATCGAGTGGTGCAATGGGCCATCTATCGTCAGCTCAACCCATACGCCGACAAGCGTTTTATTCAGCACAGCTACGGATGCAGGAAGAACAAAGGCACGCTCCCTGCGGCCCGCTGCCTGCTGAATTGGGTGCAGCTTATCAGCCGAAAGCCCGACACAAGGGATTGGGTGCTGATAAAGTGCGACGTATCGAAGTATTTCTACCGCGTGGATCACAAAATCGCCCTGGATGTCTACCGGGACTACACGGACGACGAGTGGTTTCTGCGGCTGATGTCGGTGATCCTCAATAACCCGGACGTTCCCTTTGGATTGCCGCCGGGAGCCAGCGCGAACGACTGCCCGAAGGAGAAGCGGCTGTATGATGTGGGTATGCCGATTGGCAACCTGACCAGCCAGGAAACGGCAAACATCTATCTGAACCGGCTTGACCAGTATTGCAAGCACATACTCGGCCTGCATTACTATGTTCGGTATATGGATGATTTCTGCATCCTGGTCAAAGGACGAGAAGAAGCACGACGGATCATGGCGCAGATTGATGTCTTTCTCAGGGACGAGCTGCACCTTGATCTTAGCCCAAAGAGCCAGATTGTCCCCGCTACACAGGGATGCGAATTTGTGGGTTATCGCGTAACGCCTCATGGACTGAGGCTGCGCAAGAAAACCATCCGCCATATCAAGAGCTGCCTCAAGCATATTTCGGAGCTTTACGCGGCCAACGCCATCAGCTATGACAGCGCAATGCAATCCTTGCAAAGCTACATGGGCATGACGGTCAACTGCAATGCCCATAGCGTGCGGCTGTGGATCGAGCGGAATATAGCTTTTCAGCGAAAGGAGGCGGCATAATGCTGCCGGATGCAAAAGAGCCGCCTGCAAAAGGGCGGCGTTTTTACGCCATCGACGAGAAGGACGACGGCACGGTAGATGTTTACCTGATGCCGGACGTTACCATTTACCCCACGGAGGATGGATTCAGGGAATACGACATAAGCGTCCGTATCGTGCGCGGTGTGGTTCCCTGGGACGGCTTGGAGGAAGATATACGCGCCCGGTTCCGGGCGTGGTGCGAGAGCGGAGAGGTGATAGACCTATGAAGATCAACATCCTGCATTTGCTGTGGATCGTCCCGCTCTGCGCAATGATCGGCTTCATGGCTGCCGCCATCATCTGTACAGGCAGCGACCGAGAAAGGCGGTGACAACCAATGATTATCCGCGTGAAGGTATCGCGGGCGGAGAATCTTAGCTACTTCGGCTGCGTTGCTGGCGATATTGTGAACATCGAGATTGAGGAGTATGTCGCCGGTGTGGTTGCATCGGAGATCGGCAACTCCCATATCGAGGCTTGCAAAGCGCAGGCTATCGCGGCCAGAACATTTGCCATGAACTATGTCGGCGATGATAAGTACATCACCGACCAGAGCAGCACCCATCAGGCTTTCCGCGCTTCACGCTGGGATGCTTCGCAATATCCCAATGCCAACGAGGCGGCGGCCCTTACCGCCGGTATGGTGCTTACCTACGACGGGAAACCCCTCAAGACTTGCAGCTATTCTTCATCCAATGGCGGGCGCACAACCAGCAGCGAGGAGCGCTGGGGCGGCTACCGGCCCTATCTGATCGCCCAGGACGACCCGTGGGACGCTGCGGCCTGTGCAGAGCGCACAGCAGCCGGGAAAAGCATTACCAAGGGCCACGGCGTAGGCATGAGCCAGTATGGCGCGGCGTGGGCTGCTAATCACGGAATCGGGTATCGTGAGATACTCGGTTTTTATTATGTCGGCGCGAAGATCGCGGCGAACTATGGAAAGGATGATGAATCGGAAATGGCAGAGAACACGACCAACCGCGTGCTGATCCCCTTTTCCAACGAACACTTTGTAGCGTTCCTGAAGGAAATGGTGGGCCGCCCGTACTGGTACGGCACTTGCATTTACAAATGCACCAACAGCCTGCGCACCCGCAAGGCGAAGCAGTACCCCAGCCACTACAAGGACAACCGAACCGCCACCTACAACAAGCACATTGCCGCCAAGGAAGTGTGCGCGGACTGCATCGGCGCTGCCAAGGGCTACGCTTGGACGAATGGCGGCGAGGGTGTTGTGGAGGCCATCGGCAACGACAACAGCATCACCAGCAAATACGGCTCCAACAAATGCCCGGACAAGGGCGCAAACAGCATGTTTGCCTACGCCAAGGACAAGGGTATGCCCTGGGGTGCAATCAGCACCATTCCTGAGATTCCCGGCCTTGCCGTGACCTTCTCCGGCCACGTCGGCTACTACATCGGCAACGGCAAGGTAATCGAGTTCAAGGGCTTCTCCTACGGCTGCAAGGAAACCGCGCTGTCTGCCGGTAAGTGGACGCACTGGTACATGCTGCCCTTCATCGACTACGGCACGGACGCCAACACCGACACCCCGGCCCAGGGCAGCACGACCGAACCCATCAAGTACACCCTGGGCAGCCGCTTGCTCAAGCGCGGCAGCAAGGGCGACGATGTGGCCCATTTGCAGAGTATCCTTGCGGGCATGGGCTACGACCTCGGCACCTACGGCGAGAAGAACGACGGCGTAGACGGCAGCTACGGTGAAAAGACCGAAAAGGCCGTGAAGCGCTTCCAGAGCTTCGCACAGATCGAAGTGGACGGCAAGTACGGCTCCATCACCCACAAAGCCCTGATGGGCGTGCTGGACGACATCACCAAGGGCGAGAACGACGGAGCGGACGACGACGATACGCCCGTCATTCCTGCCGGAAAGCACGTAGTTGCGACCGGCGACAGCGTGAACGTGAGAAGCGGCCCCGCCACCACCTACAAGGTGCTGACCCGCGTAAACAAGGGCGACATCATGCCCTACGTCGCTACCGCCGAGGCCCTGGGCTGGCACGCCGTCGAGATCAACGGCAAGATCGGCTGGATCAGCGGCAAGTACACCGAAGTCAAGGAGGGTTAAGCCGATGGAACAGATCAACGAGTGGGGCGGGATTGCCGGTTCTCTTTCGGCAATCTTCGGCCTGCTGGCTCTTATCTTGTTCAACCCCATCAAGCACTACATCCAGCGGAAACGCGAGGAACGCAAGAAGCTCAAGGAAGAACGTCTCAAAGCAGAACAGGCGGCGCGGGATGACGCTGCGGCTTTTCGCAAAGAAATGCGCGATGCCATGGCCCGCATCGACAAAACGCTTGTCACACTGACAGACGACATCGGCGATCTCCAATACGAACGGCTCTCCCAGGCGCAGGAGTTTTACACTGCGCAGGGATGGTGTCCCGGATCGAAAAAGGAAATGCTCTGCCAGATGCACAAGAGCTACCGAGCAAAAGGCAGGAACCATCTTTCCGAACACTACGAGGAAGAAATTCTCAAGCTGGACAGCAAGCCGCGCGACCAGCAGGCTTGAAAAACGCAAACATTTGCGCTTTTGACCGGCGGAGGATTTCCGTATTCACTACGCGCACGGGCGCACACATGACGCGAAAAAGGGCGGGCCGGAAACGGGGGCAACCCCGCCCCTTTTCATAAATCATTCTTTAGGAGGGAATACCATGTTTTTTGAAATCACCGACGTGATCCTGATTGCCCTGTTCATCGAGGCCATCATCAACGCGCTCAAGCCCATCTGGACGAAGGGCGAACCCCAGCTCACGGCGACTGAGTACGTTTCCATGGGCATGGGCGTGCTGTTGGCCGTGACGTGCAAGATCAATATGCTGGCCTGGGTCGTGGAGATCGAATACCCCATGTGGGTTGAATACATCTTCTACGTCCTGACCGGCATTGCCATCGGTCGCGGCACGAACTTCCTGTATGACCTGTGGAACAAGCTCAAGGAATGGCAGGGCGGCCAGGTTCTCCCCGCTGTGGAGGTCGAGGAGGCCGTGGAGCTGACCGAGGAAGAATTTGATATGGAGATCACCCATTGGCCGCTTGAAATGATTATCGGCTTTGCGAGGGCAAACGGTTTCGCCCTTCCTGGCAACATGCCGACCGACGAGCAGGCCGCCAAGGAGTATCTGATCGACTACATGTTCCATGAGGAGCAGACGCAGCCGCCCGAAGCTGGCGACGCTGAGTAAAACCGGCGTCGCCTTTCTCATAACGACATAACGCGCACCCCCGGCAGGCGAAATTGCCGGGGGTGATTTTATTTGACCTTTTCTATTTGTCATATTACAAGGGAGTGAAAACAGAATGAAAGCGGTGCAGCCGATCCGGGACATGGAGCTGCTTTATAAGTGCCTCGATATAGCCCATGAACACGACAGGAAGCGCAAAACCGGCGAAGTGAGCTGGGAACTGCTGCTGGTCGTCGGTTTCAACACATCCCTGCGCATATCAGATATTCGCCGCTTCCGGGTGCGGGACTTGCGCGGGCAGGATTATGCCGAGATCAAGGCACAAAAGACCGGCAAAGAGGCAAAAATCCTTATCAACCCGCACGCCAGGAGGGATATAAACCGCCTGCTGGCAGGCCGCAGCGGCGATGAATACATCCTCCAAAGCAAGCAGCGCGGGCCGGATCACAAACCGCGCCCCATCACGCGCCAGCGGGCCTATCAGATCATCAACGAGATTGCCCGCAAGGCCGGTATCAAGGATCATATCGGCTGCCATACGCTGCGCAAGACCTTCGGCTATCACTATTACAAGATGACGCAGGATGTGGTGAGCCTGCAAAGGATTCTGTGCCATTCCTCCCGCCGGGAAACGCTGATCTATATTGGCGTTATCCAGGAGGAGATCGACGAGAGCCTTATGAAATTCAACCTGACGAGGAGGCGGTGAGGGTGAAACAGCTCAAATACACCCTCTACAAGATATTCGATAAATGCGGGTTCCTTCTGTACCTGGGCCGCACCAAGCAGCCATTACAGAACAGGATTCGCGGACACCTATTCGCCAAACCCATGCACAGAATCATAGACATAGATCATGTTGGCCGGATCGAGTACGCGGAGTTTCAAACGGAAGCCGACATGAATCTGTATGAGATATATTATATCCTGACGCTCAAGCCCCCACTGAACGTCGATGACAAAACGAAAGACTATCCCACGGTCACACTGCCGGAAGTCGAGTGGACGGAATTTTCCTGCCCGCTATGGCCCAAGTGGTTAGACCAGATACATGCCGAACGCGAGAAGGGCCGCAGCGCATGGAGCCGCCTGCGTGAGATCGAGGAACAGCGAAGGGTGATTCGTTCGCGTTATCGTGTCGGCGAGATCACAGAGGAAGAATGCGAAGATGCCCTTGAGGCTCTTGAAAAAGAAAGAGAACAAATATCGGATGCGGTTGCAAAATATGCTGCCTCCTGGTAATGGAAGCCGGAGCATAGCGCTCCGGCGCTCTTTTTTTATGCTCAGAAATGGTCTGGAAGCGTAGCGAAACCGGGATTATAGAATCAAAATGGGCTGTTTTTGATTCTATCGCGTGGTATAGCGTATCAATAAGCACGAAAATGGAGCTATTTCCTCTCCGGGCGGGCGCTTAGTTGTCATAATAAGGCGTGGTAAAACAGAGCCTCCAAAACCATGTCAAAAATCAGGGACATATAAAGGAAGCGAAATTTTCAAAATACGTTTAACACAATCTCCTATTATGACAAACAGCGGAACAGGGGCGCGAGGGCATAAAAAAGCGGCTGCTCCGCGATGGAACAGCCGGTAAATATCGGTTTTCTCAGAATGTAATCTTCAAAGGCACTTCTATCTGGTCGATGCCAGCATCAATCTTGTATTTTTTCAAATCATCGAAGGAAACAAGGTGACATGCAGCAGCTATTGAAAGCATACCACTGATGACCTCGCGGCGTGCGTGTTTCTCTTGCGAGTCTCTGCTTTCCCTGTATTCGGCAATGGCTGACCGTATCGTTGCGTGAGCTGCGGCAATTCTTGATTCGTCGTCAAGCTGAAACTGCTTGAAGGCTTCGGACACGGCTTTCTTGTACTCCTTCAACTGCTGATCCAGGTAATAAGAACTATTCTCCATAGCTACCTCCTGTTATCAAAAATGTTCTTGGGGCGTTTCGATGGGGTTACGCTCCATTTCCGCCTTTGCGCAGCGGATCAGGAATGCGGTCAAGCTCTCGCCTTTGGCCTTGGCATAGGCGGCAAAGTCCTCCTTGTCCTCCGGGTCAAGGTACATGTAGAACCGCTCCTTCTTGGCGGCCCATCGGGCGTTTGCTTCCTTGCGCTGCTCGTAGTGCTTGCTCATGGTGTTCTTCCCTCCTTGCTGCGCATTATTATAGCACACGGTGTTGTGTCTGGCAAATGGTTTTGGGGCGTTATGCCTCGCAGAAGTCGATGACAAAGCCATCGTCGGCGATTTCGTCCAGCTCAATGCGGGCGCGGCGTTCGTCCGGGGCTTCGATGTTGACGTGGTAGATCAGACCGGAGTATGCGATGGTGGCGGTGTAGTTCTTGCGGGCCGGGAAAAGGGTGTTGATGATGCAACGAGCGATGTTCTTCATGGAATGATCCTCCTTTGTTATTTCAGGGGCTATTGCGAGTAGCCCATGTTTCAAAATGGTTCGGGGCGTTACCTGGTTTCCAGTTCGGCGGGCATGGTGTAGCCCTGGTTCAGACAGGCGAAGGTGATGTATTTCTGATACATCCATTCGGCGCTCTTTTCCTTGGGCCAGTCGTCGCGCTCTGCAAGCTGCTGTCGCAGGGTCATGGATTCATAGAAAAGGCTGTACTGCGTTGCATAGCTCTGACCAAACCACCAATGATAGAAGTCGAGCTGCTGGCGTCCGGCCATGTCGATGATCCGGCGCAGGGCCTCCGGGCTGGTCTTGAGGCGCTGATCGTAGAGTTTCACGCCGCCATACGCGGCGATGTGAGCGACGGTCTTATAGTCGTTGCCGGTGTCCTGGTTGCGATCCCATACCGTTGTACCGTTCCCCAGGCAGCCAAATCCGAGATCAAATGTTTTCACGGCGTTACACTTCCTTTCCGTTCTGGATGCGGCATACAACCGTCCATCCATCATACACCATACGGCGCACAACATCGTCCAACGTGGTTACAAAGCACTGTTTACGGGGCATATCCAGCAGGGTATACAGTTGGTTCGGGAAAGACTGGCTATCTCTCATGATGCGCTGGTAGGCATCAAGGACGGTTTTCTTTGCGGGCAGCTTCGGCATTTTATTTTCCTCCTTTGAGCGGGCAGCTTTCGCCGCCGTTGCATTTACATACTTCGTTCCAGATGATACCGGGCAGCAGCTCCTTACTGAGCGCACATTGTACGGAGCCGATACCGCCGCTTAACCAGAATCCCTCATAATGCGGGCATGAGCTGCGGTTGTGGTGGCCGCCGTGCGGGCAAAAGATACTGGCCTTTTCGGATGTGTCCACGTTCCTTGACACCCAGCCGAAGGGGCGGCCCTTCTGTTTCAGACCGTTTTCGACGCGTGCGATGATCTCTGCAAAGGGATTGTTGCTTACTGGCTCGACCGGTTCCAGGTCGAAGATGGAAAGCTGGCTGCTTTCGTAGTTCATGCGTTACACCTCAAATCCTCGTCAAATAGCAGCGTTCAAACATCTTGCGGCCAACGGTGAAGATTTTCCCGGTTTCAACGTCCGCATAGGTGACGGCCTGATCGCTGGCGTTTACGATCCTGATAACCTTGCCGTTCACGATGCCTTGAAAGTACATCCCGATTTTGATTTCCATGTTGCCTCCTTGCCCGGATATAATGCCTCCGGGCGGGGCGGTCTGAAATGTTTCTCAGGCGTATTCGCACTGATGGAGCATGGGATAGGGCTTGGGGAATTTACGGGTTCCTTGCAGCAGCACGAATCGCTCAAGATACTTGATGTCGGCGGGGTCAAGGCTTACCGTGTCGCCCTGGTCGTCGGTCTTGACAATGAACAGGTTCCCACAGAGCATCGGTTGGCCCAGGTTGTCAATGGCGCTGATCTTGGGCTGATCCACGAACAGGGCCTCGTCGTCGCAAATGATGGTGAAGCGTTTGCCGTGGAAGCGGCCACGGTTCGCGCCGATCTGATGTTCCGGCATGGAGATCAGGCGGCAGCCGATGGTCTTGTAATAGCCTTGCAGGCTCTTTTCGATGGTGCGCGGGCCGTGGGTTTCGTTCTGCACGTCGATCAGGTAGCCGGTGATGGTGCGGGGCTTCATGGCTTCGGCGAACTGGTCAAGGGTCATTTCTTCGGTGTTGAACATGGTTTTTTACCTCCTCAAATGTTTACGCGGCGTTGTGAATCAGGCTTGCAAACTGGTCAAGAGATACTATGTCATCTTCTGCGGGCTTCGGCTTGGTGGTTGCCGGGTAGTTGAAAGCGCGTTCCCACCATTCCTCCCAGGTGATCGTCGGGACGTGCCATCTTGCGGCCTTGTCGAGCTGGTTCCTGCCGGGGTTCTCGGCGACGACCAGCAGCGTGCAGCGGGTGTTGATGGTTTCGTAGCCCTGGCCGCCCAGGCGGTTGACGTGGGAAACCATGTAGCGGCGTTCCATCTTGGGGCATGTGCCGGTAAAGGCGACCACTTCACCGGCGAATGCACCCGTTTTCGGGGCGTTGTTTACCGGCTTCGGCTCCACCGGGACCGGCGCGGGCCGCTCTGCCGGGACCGGCGCGGCGGGCTTGGCCTGCTTCGGCGGATTCTTGCGGGGCCTGCCGCGCTTCCTGGGCGGCTGTGCGGCGACCGGCGCGGGCTTGCTGGCCTTGGCGGCGGCCTGCTCCTGCTTCCTGGTTTCGGCCTTGGCTTGACGCTCGGCGGCTTGGCGTTCCTTCTCTCGCTTCATCCTCCGGCGGGCGGCGGCGGGCCGGGAAAGCATAAAGACCATGTACGCAATATCGGCGATGATGAACAGGCGCAGGAATGTTTCCATTGTGTCCTCCTTCTGCCGCCCGTTGACCGGGCGGCTTGTCCTCTGAAATGGTTTCGGGGCGTTACGATCTGGCGTATTCCATGCGATCAGCAGCGGCGCAGAACTCGCGGAGCTTGCAGCCATCGCACAGGGCGCGGTTTGCACCTTCCGGGTCATTCATCTGGCGGCAGGCCCGGCCATGAATGCCGCAGATCATCGGGATATAATCACCCTGCGCGGCGGCCTGCTCGTATGCCTGCTGGCGTTCGCTGGTGACAACCGGGAATACAGGCAGCGGCGTCCTGTTCTCGGCGACGTATGCGCCCGCTGCGGGTATGTCTTTGAAGAACTTCCCGCATCCGGCATACACGAAGGTTTTACCGCCGTCGTAGCTGTGCCACAACTGGACATTGTAGCGGTATTCCGCACCGGGGTCGGGGCTGGTGATGATCCTGGGTTCACAGATGGTTTTCATTCTGGCCTCCTTCTGCCGCCCATTGACCGGGCGGCTTGTCCTCTGAAATGTTTTCGGGGCGTTATGCTGCGAATGCTGCGGAGATTGTAGCGAACTGGTCAAGGGTTACGGTGTCGCGCTCCTTGGCAGCGGCTCGGAGGATGTTCCGGGCGGCTTCCTGCTTCTGCTTGGCGGCGGATCGGATCGGCAGCAACAGCGCGTCGCCGAACTCGGACACGGCGTAGACGGGGTGCAGGGTGCTTTCGGGATCGGCGAAAAGTTTTGCATCCGGGTAGATGGTCAGCAGCTCATAGAGATACACGGCGTTGACGGCGGGCAGGCCGGGGCCTAAGTCCCATTCCGGGGTCTTTCCGCTCTCGGCGTACTGCAATTCGATAAAGGCTTTCACGTCGGCGCGGTCGATGTAGGGAACCGGCATTTTGCAGCGCGGCTTGTTCTGATCGAACAGCGGTTGAAGGTTGAGCGGCGGCACGTCGTCGGGCATGGTGGGCAGCTTGTCCAGGTGCTTGACGAACCGAAATGCTCTGAAACCGTCGGTCGCGCATTGGAGCTTAACACCGTTCTGTTCCATGATCCAGGTATAATGCAGCTGCTTGCGGTCGTTGCGCTTGCTGTTCTCCTTGAGCATGGCGGCGATCATTCGCGCGGCGTTGGCTTCGGTAGTCCTGGCGACGCTGGCGCGTAGGTCGTGCATGATGCAGAACATAATGCTTTCGATCTCGGCGCGGGCCTCTGCGCTCATGTCGGCGCGGTCGATGGCCTGCAGGCGGTTGTAGATGGCGGCGGGGCTGGTGGTCATGGTGGTGTTCCTCCTTGCGTTTGTAGTGCGGCTATCCGCGACGCTGGGCAGCGTTTCGGGCCGGGGGCCACCCGGCCCATCATCGGGCGGAATGTTTTCGGGGCGTTATTCGGCGGTGTTCAGAATCAGCTTGACGGCCTTTTCTGCACGGGCGGCGGCGCTGACGATCATTCGCTTGTCGTTCTTGAGCGCCTTGAGCCAGGAGCGGATATAGGCGGCGGAGTTTTTGAAGGTGCCTGCGGTTTCGATGCCCAGCACATTCAAGATGGACGCCGCGCCGATCTCGGCGACAAGCTCCTCTTTGCTGTATTCTTCGCTGCCGAAATGGGCGGCGATTGCATCCTTGGGCAGCCGGTCAAGGCGCTTGGCGTGGCCGGTGGAGTGGGTCGCTTCGTGGAACAGGGTCGAATAGTATTCGGCGGTGTCGGGGAACTGCTCCATCAGCGGCAGCCGGATCAAGTCCATGGACGGGCTGTAATACGCTTTATCCTGTCGAACGTTTTCAAAGCGTACACCAGAGCGGGAAACGTAGTCGGCAAAGGTTTCTTCGGCGTACTGGATCGGGTCGGCGTGCTTGGTGGTTTCGGCGGTGTACTTGGGCTTGATCCCTTCGCAATCGTCGATGTGGAACACGTTGAAGTAGCGCAGCACCGGCAGGCCCTCCATGACGGGCTTCCCTTCGGTATCGGTGACGGTCTGGCCGTCGGCGTTCTTCTTCTCGCGGGGGTACACCTTCCAGAAAACAACCATCTTGGCCTTCGCGCCCTTCTTGACGCTGCCGCCCTCCTTCTTGACCTGGTTCCAGGTCAAATATTCTCCGGGCGTTCCCAGGAGCATCTGGTTCAGCAGCGAATACGGGCGGCCCGTTTCACGGGAGATCGCGCCGGTGGTCGTGCCTGTCCAGGGCTTGTGCCACGGGATGATCCCGTTTTCCAGTTCGGCGATGATGCGATCAGTGATAGCGGCGTAGATGTCAAAGTTTGCCATGGTGTTATCCTCCTTGCGTTTGCGGTCGTTGTTTACACGGTGTTGTGTGGTGTTGGCTTGTATTTTACACGGTGTTGTGTAGCTTGTCAAGCCCCGGCGGGAAATTTTTTTCGGGGCGGGGTGGATCAGCCGCAGATCGTGCGCAGCTCCAGGGCCAGCGCTTGAGCGGCGCGGAACGCCTTGTGCGTGAGCTTTTTGTTCCAGGACTGCATAGCAGGCGACCAGAAGAAACCGTGCTTGTCCAGGGCTTCGCGGGCCGCGTTGCTGGGCTTGCGCTTGAAGATTACGCGGGTACGGTCATAGCTGCCATCGAAAACGATCTTCCAGCCCTTGCCCTTGATTTCAAGGCCGACAAAAGCCTTGTCCGGCACGGGGCCGCGGGCCTGCTTCGGATCGCGGGCGGGCTGCTCCTCCTGGGGCTGCTCCTCCTGGGGCTGCTCCTCCTGGGCCTGCTCCGGCTCCACGTCGGCGGGCTGCTCCTGGGCGGGCTGCTCCGGCTCCACGTCGGCGGGCTGCTCCTGGGCGGGCTGCTCCGGCTCCGGCTGCGGCTCCTGGGCAGCGGCCAGGGCGGCGGCATAGCGGGGATCGTCGGCGGGAATCTTAATGCGCACCTTGCGCTCCTGCCCGTCTACGTCCACGGCCACGAACACGAACACGGTTCCGGCGGGGGTAACGCTGTATTCAGCGGGGCGGGTGATGCCGTCGATGGTCAAGCTGTCGCGGGTGAAGGTGCAGCGGGTGGTGGTGTCGCTCATGGTGTGTGCCTCCTTGCGTCGTCGGTGTGGTGGTCGGCGGTGTGGGCCGCCGGTGTCGATGGCAAAAGCATAGCACAAAATCCGGGCCGGTTCCGAAAATTCCCGTTTTTTCGGGGTGGGTAATCCCCCTAAAGGGGGATTAAAAAAATTTTTTTGAGGGGCAACGGGCGCATGTGCGATATTTGTTCCCGCGTGCGAGGGCTGCGCCGACTGCCAGCGACGCAGCGAGGCCCACATGCGCACACCCGTAGTGCATCCGGGAAAGCCCTGCCCGCTGCCGATCCGGCCCGCCGCCCTGGATCACCGGCCCGCCGGGAATGCTGCCCGCCCTGCTGGCCCGGTCTGGCCCTTTGACCCGTTCGCACCCTTGCACCCAGGAAGCGCCGCCGGCCGGCGGCCATCGTTCGCCCTGGCCTGCCTGCTGCCGGAGCTGCCGCAGCGCTGGCCCTGCTCCTGCTGCCGTCGTCGATCCGGCCACGCTGGCCCGCTGGCCTGCTGCCGGAGCTGCTGCCCTGGATCACTGGCCCGCCGCCCTGCTGGCCCGCTGGCCTGCCTGCTGCCGGAGCTGCCGCAGCGCTGGCCCTGCTCCTGCTGCCGTCGTCGATCCGGCCACGCTGGCCGCTGCCGCGCTGGCCATGGCCGCCGCCATGGTCCGCCGTGGCCGTCGTGCTGCTGCCCTTGCAACGATCACGCCACGCAGCACGCCACACATCACGCCGCCGCAGCATCACGCAGGCGGGCCGCCCGCCCCAGGAAGCAACACCGTAGGTGTTGCCTTTATCGCAACGCGATGCACCATCACGCTACGCGCACACCCCAGGTAGCAACACCTACGGTGTTGCCCTTATCGCTACGCTCGTCATGCGCACGCGCTTTCCATGAAGCAACGCCGCCAGGATCACGAAAAAAGTTTCCCGGAACACAGTACCAAAAAGGTACTGTGTTCCGGGAAAAAATCTCTTGCGGCGTCGGTGAGCCCAAGATTTGGTTAGTTTTTTAATTTTTTTTATGAATTTCATTCACTTTTGAAGGGGTTGCGTGAGGGGTTGGCTCACGCGCCCGCGCCCGCGCGCGTGCTTTAGAAGAAATACAAAAAAGGCAGACCATCACGCGACGATCTGCCTTGCAAAGTTGAAAGTGAAATGAGCCTTATTTTCAATTTCACACCGAAAAATGAAAAAACCGGGTGAAATCACCCGGTCATTCTACATCGTTCCGAGGGAAGATGCAGCCGAACACGCCATTGACGAAGATGTATGCCGGTTCGGATTTGATGTTAAATGGTGGAGCATACCGGATTCGAACCGGTGACCTCTACAATGCGAATGTAGCGCGCTAATGAACTTCATGTTGTACACCCCGGCCCGTGACGGCCGTTTTTATCCAGCAAAAGCGCTGTATGACCGCAAAATACCATCCTCGGCCTCAACAATCTCCATTTCAGGAGCGCTCTCCATTGCCTTCTCGCGGAAGTCGTCCTCCGTGATGAAAAAGGTCATGGTAATGTGGTAATTGCGGTCAACGGTGATCTTCTCGATGATCCTTGCGAGGATCATCTTTTTTGTATCGTTGTTTGCTGAACTGAACTCCTCTGCCCAGTCCACAATCTGACGGTACTGCTCTGCAAGGTAGTTAATGCGCTCGGCTTCCTTCTCGCGGTCATTCTGATACTGCTCGATCTTCTTCTGCGCAGCGGCAATGGCTGCTTCGTTTTCATCCAGCAGGGACTTGAGCATCTGAGGATCGAACAGACTCTCGCCGGACAGCGACTTGACCACTTCCTGCTTCAGGTTGGTCTGCTGCTTTTCCAGCTTGATCAGTTCAGTCTGAGCCTGCTTGATCAGCGTCCCCAGTTTGCTGCGAAGCTGAATCTTCACCTGCTCGCGCCACACCGCGTCCACCGTACGGGAGATGTTCTGGAAGTAATGCTGGACAACCTCCAGCACTGCATCCTCAATCTTTTTCGCAGAGTAGACAGTCTGACCATCGCACATCTTCGCCTTGATGGAGCCGTTGTAGCAGCGATAGATCGGACGATGGTAGGCGTGCGTCGCCAGTTGCTTGGTGCAGTAGCTGCCGACCAGACGATGTCCGCAATGGGCGCAGTACAGGATGCCGCTGAGTAGCGTCGCGCCGTAGACACTGACCTTGGTGGTCGCGTCCTCCGGCAGCGCTTCATTCTCCGCGTTGCGCTGCTCCATGTACTTCCGGGGAATCCGGCGCGTCAGGGCATAATCTGCAAAGCGCTGTGTTTCATCAGAAACTAATCGCAGATACTCCTGCGGCTCGGACAGCGTGTCGTTCATGTGCAGCCGACCGATGTAGATCGGATTGCGGACCATCGAGCGGATCGTCTGCCCCGTCCAGGTTTTGCCCAGATCGGGATACTTGTCATTCAGATAATTCGCAGCCCGCTGGATACCATAACCCTGATGGCAGATCAGATCAAAGACCTCCTGCACGATCGGGCCGGTGATTTCGTCAATCTCCAGATCATACAGCGGACGGTTCTTCTTGCCGATGCGCCCCTTGTGCACCAGCTTGTAACCAAAGGGAGCAACGCCGCCGCGCCAGATGCCATCAGCGGTCATCTGCGTATGGGCAGCTTTGACGCGCATGGATGTCTTCTCGGACTCGCCGCCAGCCTGCCAGTAGCGCATGAAATTCATCAGCTTGTCCACACGGTTATCAAGGCGCTGCTGACCCTCGCGGGTGCTCCACACCTCGATGCCGTGCTCGATAAACCACTGCACCAAGAAGGGCGTCTCGTCCTCCCTGCGGCCCAGACGATCAAACATAAACACCAGCAGGATATCAAACTTCTTCTTTTCCGCCAACGCGCGGATCTCCTGGATCGCGTCGCGCTTGGAGACAGAAACCTTATAACCCGAAACGCCCTTCTCCATGAACTCAGCGGTGAACTGCCAGTCCTTCTGACGTTCGATGAAGTCCATGCATTCCCGGCGCTGCATCGGGATATCGTCCTGCTTGTCAACTTGTCCTTTAGTAGATACTCTGTACAGAGTTACAACCCGCTTCATGCGTAACACTCCTTCTCTTGAGGAAGGCCGCAATCAGCATCCCTGCCAC
>JAFQIB010000087.1 GCA_017397765.1 Clostridia bacterium
GTAAACGTTAAATGGCAATCAATTGTGGGAAGTTTGCCACCCCCTCTGGCCCTTGTGAGGTCGCGCTCTGCGCGACGAGCGTTGTCAGCGCTTGCGTTGATAGCGCGAAGCCCACAGCAGGCTTTGTGCCTGTTGTGGGCCGGTATGCTTCTTTCTCGGGACCGAGAAAGAAGATCTCTCACAAGTGACCTGCCACATAGATACAAACATCTAACGATCGCACATCTCTACAAATCCCAATTTTTTGTTCCCCATCAAGCCACAGCACCGCCACCCATTCAGGGCGCAGCAACACGCACCAACTGCCCCCGCCTCCTGCCGCAGCATACGCAAGCGGGCATCCGGCTGCTTCGCCGGATGCCCGCTGATTCCACTTTTCTACTCTACGTTCCGTCCCGCATCCGGGATCAAGGCTGCCCCGCCCGCCATACCTGCTGCAGAATCGCCTGCAGCTCGTCATAGATGCGTGCACTGGCTGCCAGATGCGGGATCCCCCGGTCATAGGTCACCAGGCCGCCGAGAATATTGCCGCACCGTCCGCCGGCTTCCTCCACCAGCAGCGTCGCCGCACAGTAGTCCCAGGGCTGCAGCTGCCATTCAAAGTGGCCGTCGCTGCGTCCGGCTGCCACATCACACAGATCCATGCAGGCGCTGCCGGTGCGGCGGATGTCTGCGGCTTTGGGCAGCAGCGCAGCAAAGGAGCGGCTCGTCAGGTCAAACAAATCCTCGTAGTAGGGCCCGGAGCCCAAACCGATCAGCGCCTTCTCCAAGGGCATGTCCGCCACATGGAGGCGCTCCGCGTTGCACCAGGCGCCCTTGCCCCGCTCCGCATGGTAGAGTTCGTCCCGGTAGGGATCGTAGATCATGCCGAACACCGGCTCTTTGCCCTCCACCGCGCCGATGGAGATCATCGAGCAGCGGCGGCGGCGGAAATAATTGGTGGTGCCGTCGATGGGATCAATGATGAAGGTGAAGGTGTCCGTCAGCTGTTGACCCTCTCCTTCCTCCGCCAGGAAGCGGGCCTGGGGAAAGGCCCGGGACAGCTCGCCGATCAGATAGTCCTGCACCGCCACGTCCGCCTCGGTAACGAAATCCGCGTGGCGGCCCTTGGAATACACTGCCGGATCGGCAAACTCCAGCATCAGCCGGGCAGCGCGCCTGATCATCCCCGTAATAACCTTTTCCATATATCACATTCCTCTATTGCAAAAGCTTTCGCGTCTGCGGACACGACCAAAGGGCTTTGTGATCGTCCTTTGGAGCCCTTCGCAGCATCACTTTTGAAGATGCAGAACAATTACCTCGCAGCTGCAGTTGATGCGGGGCGCCCAGGTGGCGTTGGTCACGCCCCGGGATACCAGCAGGCGGTCATCATAGTAGAAGCCGCTGGTCAGCTTCGGGAACAGCCATTGCCCCGGTGCGTAGACGCCCTGCCTGCCGATGCGCACCTGCCCGCCGTGAGCATGGCCGGCAACAGTCAGGTCGATATCCCGGTTCAGCACCGCATCCTTGTAATACTCCGGGTGGTGGCACATCAGCAGCTTGAAGCCCGGCTGTGCCGACATTTCCCGCAGGAAAGGCTTCTTCTCCGCCAGCTGCAGGGGCAGCTTGTGCTCCTCCTTGCCCACGCGGATACTGCTCAGACCGCCCAGCACAATGCCGCCGAAAGGCACAAAGCAATCGTCCAGCACGGTGACGCGGCTGCGCGCCACATGGGGCCAGTAGTCTGCCAGGGTCTTGAGCTTCCGCTCATGGTTGCCGATGGCATAGAACACCGGTGCGACGTCCGGCGCTTCTTTCAGAAAACGGACTGCGTTGTCAAAGCCGTTGGTGCGCCGGTCATGGCGGTCCACCAGATCGCCCGCAATGAGAATTGCATCCGCTCCCTGACAAGCGGACAGGACAAGTTCGACGTCGCCGTTGTGAAAGTCCGGGCAGACGGCGAAGGTCAGCGGCTGCGCAATCTTCGCCGAGCGCACGGTGATATGATTGATTTCAAGCATGATACTCCCTCAGGCATTGCCGTATCGCCATGCCAGCTCCCATGCGCGGAAGCCGTGGCGTTGGTCAGTGATGGCGGGTAGACTCGCGGGTACGGCGGCGTTTCTTCTGCACCTCGTTCTTCTGGGGCGCTTCGCCGCGCAGCTCCAGCAGTTGGTCACGCAGCTTGGCTGCGCGCTCGAAATCCAGATCCCGGGCAGCGGAGAGCATCTGCTCCTCGATCTGCCGGGCAATGGCCGCGCGTTCCTCCTCGGTGAGGGGCGCAGGGGCGGATTCCTCCACCTTCTTCGTGATCTCCAGCACCTGATGGACGCTGTTGCGCACGCTTTCCGGCGTGATGCCGTGTTCCTCATTGTACGCCTGCTGCAGGGCGCGGCGGCGGTTGGTTTCCCCGATGGCGCGCATCATGCTCTCGGTCATGACGTCCGCGTACATGATGACCCGGCCGTCCACATTGCGGGCGGCGCGGCCAATGGTCTGCACCAGCGAGGTTTCCGAACGCAGGAAGCCCTCCTTGTCCGCATCGAGGATGGCCACCAGCGTCACCTCCGGCAAATCAAGGCCCTCACGCAGCAAATTGATGCCCACCAGGATATCGAACTCGCCCAGGCGCAGCCCGCGGATCAGCTCCATGCGCTCCATGGTCGTCACGTCGGAATGCAGGTAGCGCACCCGCATCTCCATCCCGCGCAGATATTCCGTCAGCGATTCCGCCATGCGCTTGGTCAGCGTGGTGACCAGCACGCGCTGCTTGCTGGCAACCACCTTGTGTATCTCGCCGACCAGGTCGTCCACCTGGCCGGTGGCGGGACGCACGTCGATCTTCGGGTCCAGCAGACCCGTGGGACGGATGATCTGCTCCACGATTTGCTGCGTTTTCCCCAGCTCATAGGGGCCGGGGGTTGCGCTGACGTAGATGGTCTGGCCGATGCGCTGCTCAAACTCCTCAAACAGCAGCGGCCGGTTATCAAAGGCCGAGGGCAGACGGAAGCCGTATTCGACCAGCTGCTCCTTGCGGGCCCGGTCGCCGTTGTACATCGCCCGGATCTGCGGGACGGTGACATGGCTCTCGTCAATGAAGCACAGGAATCCCTTGGGGAAATAGTCCAGCAGCGAATAGGGCGCGTCACCGGGCTGCCGTCCGTCAAAATAGCGGGAATAGTTCTCGATGCCGGAGCAATAGCCGATTTCCCGCATCATCTCGATATCATAGTTGGTGCGCTGGGCAATACGCTCAGCCTCCAGCGGCTTTCCCTCCCGGGTGAATCGCTCGATCTGCGCCTGCAGATCCCGCTCGATATCGCCGATATGCGCTTCCATATGGGTCTTGTCCGTGGCATAGTGGGTCGCCGGGAAAACCGCGCAGTGCTCCAGGCTGGACAGCACATGCCCGCTGACCGCATCGATTTCGGAAATCCGGTCGATTTCATCCCCGAAAAACTCGATGCGCAGGCCATGCTCGTTCATCCCGGCGGGAATGATCTCCACCACATCGCCCCGCACCCGGAAGGAGCCGCGGGCAAATTCGATGTCGTTGCGCTCATACTGGATGTCGATCAGCTGGCGCAGCAGTTCATCCCGCTCGATGGCCATACCGGGCCGCAGGCTGATCATCTGGCCCTCGTACTCGCTGGGATCGCCCATGGAGTAGATGCAGGACACGGAGGCGACGATGATCACGTCCCTGCGCTCCCGAAGGGCCGCGGTGGCGCTGTGGCGCAGCCGGTCGATCTCCTCGTTGATGGAGGCGTCCTTCTCGATATAGGTGTCCGAGGAGGCGATGTACGCCTCGGGCTGATAATAATCGTAGTAGCTGACGAAATATTCCACCCGGCTGTCCGGGAAGAAGGCCTTCAGCTCCGAGCAGAGCTGGGCCGCCAGGGTCTTGTTGTGGGCGATGACCAGGGTGGGCCGCTGCACCTTCTCGATGACGGAGGCCATGGTGAAGGTCTTGCCGGAGCCGGTCACGCCCAGCAGCACCTGAGCGTCCATGCCCTGCTGCACGCCTGCGGCAAGGGCTTCGATGGCCTGGGGCTGATCTCCGGAGGGCTTGTAGGGGGCTTTGAGGACAAATTTGCCGGGCAGTTCGGACATGACGGATCACCTCACAGATGCAGAATGATGGTTCACCTATCATAGCACACCCCGCCCTGCTTGTGAAGGGGAACACCGCCCAATCCCTGTATTTTCCCCGATTCGCTGTTTATGGGGTGGACATGTCCGGCGCGAAAATGGTATGATGAAGCCGAAAAAGGAGGCATACTTATGGACATGGTAAAGATGGGCGCATTCCTGCAGGCATTGCGCAAGGAAAAGGGACTGACCCAGGAGCAGCTGGGCGAGCAGCTGCACATCAGCAGCAAGACGATCTCCCGCTGGGAGACCGGCGCGTATATGCCCCCGGTGGAGATGCTGCTGGCGCTGTCCGAGCTATACGGCGTGAGCATGAACGAGCTGGTCGCCGGGGCGCGGCTGACCCCAGAGGAGCTGCCGGCGAAGGCGGAAGAAAACCTGGCAGCGGTCATAAGGGACAACGCAGCCTTTCAACTTGAAGAGCGCAAGGCCTTCTGGCAGCAGAAATGGCTCGCCGACCACCGGTGGACCATTGCCCTGCTGGTTGGCGTGTTTGCTGCTGCATCCCTTCTTTTCCTTACCCTTGATCTGCTCAAGCCCTTTGCGTTCCTCATGCTGCTGGCCATGGGACTGTCGATCTTTCTGCACAACCGCCGGGATGGTTATGTCGAGCATCATCTCTATGACGACAAGCTGGACGCATAATTGGCAGCATCTCCCGGTTTCCCGCCCTTTGACACGTTTCGTGTCACCCAGGTGACGGCACGTTTCTTTCCTTCCATTCCTTTCTCTGATACCATCAGATCAGCTTACGGGCAAGAAAGAAAGGAACGGATCGGTATGAAGGAAAAGAAATCGTTGTACGCAGGCTTTGCCCTGGTGGGCTGCTTTGTCCTCTGGACAGCGCTGGTGCGCACCATGGACGTCAGGCCGATCGGGCCGGGCGGGAGCGCCGTGGGCTTTGCTTCCCTGAACGGTTGGTTTCACCATTTCACCGGCGTTCATATGGGCCTGTATATCGTCACAGACTGGCTGGGCCTCGTGCCGGTCTTCTGCTGCACGTTTTTTGCTGTGATCGGCTTTTGTCAGCTGCTGAAAAGGAGAAGTTTCCTCCGGGTCGATGCGGATATTCTGCTGCTGGGCGGACACTATCTTCTGGTGATCCTCGCCTATCTGCTTTTTGAGCTGTACCCCATCAATTACAGGCCGGTGCTGATCGGCGGCGTTCTGGAAGCCTCCTACCCTTCCTCGACGACGCTGCTGGTTGCCTGCGTCATGCCGACTGTCAGCTTCCAGGCCAGACGCAGGATCAAAGCCGCAACGTTCCGCAGCGTCATCCCGGTCTGTTCTGACGTTTTTTCGCTGCTGATGATCATCGGACGGACTGCCGCAGGCGTTCACTGGCTCACGGACATCATCGGCGCGCTCCTGCTGAGCGCCGGGCTCTGCCTGATCTATCGTTCTTTCGTTTTGCTCCTTGAAGGGAAAACCAGCCAAAGGAGGTCACAGCATGGAACTCCATGAAAAACTGCAGCAATTGAGAAAGCAGCGGGGACTGACGCAGGAAGAGCTGGCAGAAGCCCTGTACGTCTCCAGAACCGCCGTCTCCAAATGGGAATCCGGCCGCGGATATCCCAGCATTGATTCGCTCAAGGAGCTCTCCAAGTTCTTTTCGGTCTCCATCGACGATCTGCTGTCCGGCGAAAAGGTCATATACCTTGCCGAACAGGAGAACCGCTCCAGCCTGCAAAGAAGCCGCGACATCTGCCTCGGCCTGCTGGATCTGCTGAGCATCCTGCTCCTGATCCTGCCCCTCTATCCCAGGCAGGGCAGCGGGATGATCGAATCAGTCAGCCTGCTGGCCTATTGGGAGACAGCGCCGGTGTTCAGCGCCGCATATGCCATTCTGGCAATCCTGCTGAGCCTGACCGGCGCCGGCAGGCTCCTGCTGAAGCCGATGAAAAAGGAATTGGGCAGGCTGATCACCGGCGTCTCCCTATCGGTCAGCATCGCCGTCGTGCTGCTCTTTGCCCTGACCCGTCAGGCGTATGCCGTCACCCTTGTTTTCCTGCTGCTGGTCGCCAAAGGCGCAGTGCTGCTGAAGCATCCAGCCGGATAACAGACAGGCACGATGCTTCGTCCAACAGAAATCTCCCGCAGGGCACTCGCTCTGCGGGAGATTTCGTATTTGCTTTTTTCAGCCGGAGCAGCGGCGCGTCATCCGCCGCATCACATTCTGAGCGACCAGAGAATCCAATTACTTCTTCAGCCGCTTGTCGCTCTTGGTCGCCAGCCAGGTGCCGAAGGACTGGATCACCTGCACCAGAATCACCAGCACGATCACCGACGCATACAGCACGGCATAACGATAGCGGTTATAACCGTAGGTGATGGCAATCATGCCCAGGCCGCCGCCGCCCACCGCACCGGACATGGCGGTATAGCCCATGATGGTGGTGATGGCCAGGGTGAAGTTGGTGATCAGGGAAGGCACTGCCTCGGGCAGCATCACCCGCAGCAGGATCTGCATCGGGGTCGCACCCATGGCCTGCGCCGTTTCGATGATGTTGGGGTTGACCTCCCGCAGGCTGCCCTCCACCAGGCGGGCAATAAAGGGGAAGGCCGCAATCACCAGCGGCACCACCGACGCCAGCGTGCCCACCGAAGTGCCCACGATCACACGGGTCAGCGGGATGACCATGACCATCAGGATGATGAAGGGCACCGAGCGCAGCAGATTGATGACCACGTTGAGCACCTTCATCAGCAGCCGCGGCATGGGGCAGATGCCCTTTTCGTCGCCGGCCACCAGCAGCATGCCCAGGGGCAAGCCGATCAGGATGGCGCAGAAGGTCGCCAGCAATGTTGCATACAGCGTTTCCCAGGTGGCAAAGGCAAAATCCTCACGGATGACATTCCAGGCTTCCAGCAGGCTCTCCGGCTGGAAGGCGCGTGCAAACTGATTCATGCCTCCACCTCCTTCCGGGCGTAGTCAACCTGTACCTGCACGGTCACATCGGGGGTCTGGCGCAGGAAGTTGACCGCCTTGGCCAGCTCGTCCGGCCCGCCGGGGATCTCCAGCAGGATGTAGCCATAGGCCCGATCACCCACCGCGCGGGTGGATGCACCCAGGATGCTCGCTGCGATGCCGGCCTCCATGGCCATCTTGGCAATGAGGGGCTCATTGGCGGCAATCGCGCCGTTGAAGATGATGCGGACACGCTGACCGTGCTTGTCGCCCAGGGCCACGTTGGCGTCGGCCATTTCGGGATAGACCAGATTCTTGGTGGCCTCGGCCTTGGGGTTGGCAAACACCTCCGCCACCTCGCCTTCCTCCACCACCGCGCCGTTTTCCAGGATGGCGACCCGGTTGCAGATCTCCTGCACGACGCTCATCTGATGGGTGATGACGATGACCGTGATGCCCAGCTTCTGGTTGATCTCCCGGATCAGGCCGAGGATGGCATGGGTGGTTTTGGGGTCCAGAGCGGAGGTTGCCTCGTCGCAGAGCAGCACGTCCGGATTGGTCGCCAGCGCGCGGGCGATGGCAATGCGCTGCTGCTGACCGCCGGAAAGCTGGGCGGGATAGGCGTTTTCCTTGTCCGGCAGGCCCACGATCTCCAGCATCTCCCTGGCCCGGGCCACGGCCTGCTCCTTCTTCACGCCCGCCAGCTTGAGCGGCAGCATGATATTCTGCAGGCAGGTGCGCTGCATGAGCAGGTTGAAGCCCTGGAAGATCATGGTGACACGGCGGCGCACATCCCGCAGCTCCGCGGTGGACAGCGTGCCGAGGTCGCGCCCGTCCAGCAGAACGGAGCCCTCCGTGGGCCGCTCCAGCATGTTGATGCAGCGCACCAGCGTGGATTTACCCGCGCCGGACATGCCGATGATGCCGTAAATGTCCCCATTGTTGATGGTCAGGTTGACATGCCTGAGCGCATCCACCGGCCCGTCTGCGGTGACGAAGCTCTTGGACAGATTGCGTAATTCGATCATGGGTCGTAACCTCCGTAGAATGCCGTAAACGCAGGGCACACCGGCAGCCCGAAAACAGACTGCCGGTGTGTGATGAACGCAGGCTTACTTCTTCAGCGCATCCAGGTTGGACTGCTTGCCGCCGTAGAGGCCCATGGGCTCCACGTGGATGGGCGCAACCACCACGATGTGGGTGCCGTTCTCGGCATTGAAGTTGTCCTGGTAGGGGATGTGGGCGAAGTAGTTGGCAAAGACCTCGTCGGACTCCACGACCATGTTGGGCTGGATGTAATCGGAGAACTCGATGACGTTCAGCTTCACGTTCTTCTCCGCCAGGATCTCAGCGGCAACAGCCAGGATCTGGGCATGGGGCGTGGGAGAAGCAGCCACGGAGATGGTGGTGCCGGCCAGCGCCTCATAGTTGACGGTTGCGTCGAAGCCGTCGGTGGGGTTCTCCACCACGGACACGGCAGCGCCGGCGTAGGTGGCGGTGATGTAATCGGCAACCTTCTTGCTGTACAGGGCGGCAGCCAGGGCCTTGGCGGCGTCGGAGTTCTCGTTGCCGGCCTTGACGCACAGCACGTTGGCATAGGGAGACTCAGCGCTCTCGATCAGCAGGGAATCCTTCACGGGATTCATGCCGGCGTCCAGGGCGAAGTTGTTGTTGATGATGGCATAGTCCACGTCAGCCAGCACGTTGGGCACCATGGCCGCTTCGACTTCCTTGAACTCGATGCCCAGGGGATTCTCGGCAATGTCCTTGGCGGTGGCGGTGACGCCGGCGTCAGCCTTCAGCTTGATGTAGCCGTTGGCCTCCAGCAGCAGCAGGGCGCGGCCCTCGTTGGTGGGGTCGTTGGGCACGGCGATGGTGATGGTCTTCTTGCCGCCGTTGTTCAGCAGCAGCACAGCCGCTACGGCAATCACAGCAACAACGACCAGCGCGATGATGGCAATGAGCTTCTTCTTCATGGTTTTACCTCTCCTTTTGTCATGTTCACATCTATACGAAGCAAAGGGGAAACCGCCGCTGGCGTCAGCACATTCGCCGGCTTTCCCGGTTGCATCGAATCAGCATCTGCGCGCCTGTCATACATGCACGCTCCTTTCGCGTCCTGGATCAGAATGAAAATGAGGAAGCCCATCACTCCGATGCAGCTTCCTCATTGTCCGCCGTAGAACCGGAATCCGCTTTGAGCCGTCCGGTCAGCGTTTATTGAAAAGCGCGTCGAAGAAGGGCACAGCAACGCATGCTCATGCGGCACATGCGCATGGGCATCATCATGGACATCATGATCGCCTGCTGCTTCATCATCGCGCTCCTCCGATCCTCATTGCTCGCCGGAATTCTCCGGCTGCGTTATTATGCGAAGGGTTTATGAAAGGATACCACAGAGGCTGAAAGCTTGTCAACCCTTTTTCCCCGAACCAGCGGGAGAACCTCGGTATTTCCTTTGTATTTGTCCGCCGTCAGATATCCAGCACATAGGCCAGCAGCAGATTGGTGGTGTTCTGCAGGCTCAGCGCATGGGTGCGCTCGCGGCCGTGGCTGCAGTATACCGGCATGCCGAAGGCCGCCGCCTGCAGGTTGTTGCTGGTCGCCAGCGCGACGGAAGCGTCAGTGCCGTAGCGGTAGAAGATATCCACCGCATAGTCGCAGCCCGCCTTCTCGGCATACGCAATGAGCCGGTTGGTCAGGGCGTAGGTGTAGGGAGCCTTGTTGTCCTTGGCGCAAATGGTGACGCAGCGCTCATGGCCCTCGTAGTCAGGACCGATCAGGCCGATGTCGATCGCCACATACTCGGACACCTCTGCAGGTACCCAGGGGCCGCCCAGGCCGATCTCCTCGCCGTAGGTAAAGCACAGCATGGTGCGGTACTTGGGCTTCAGGCCGTTTTCCTTCAGGTGCTTGAGCATGGCAAACACGCAGGCCACCGCCGCCTTGTCGTCGATGAAGCGGCTCTTGAGGTAGCCGCCGGGCGTGACCTCGCAGCGGGGATCGATGGAGATGAAATCGCCGTTGAGGATGCCCAGCGCCCGCACGTCCTCCTTGGAATGCACATCCTCATCCAGCAGGACGATCATGGTGTTCTCGTTGCGCTCCAGGGTGCGCGCATCGTCAAAGACGTGCACGGAGTGGGACTGGCAGGTGATCAGGCCGGTATATTCCTTGCCGGAACGGGTGTGGATGGTGACGCTTTCGCCCTCTAGGCTGCAGTAGTTGACGCCACCCAGCTGCCGCACGCGGATCTTGCCGTCCGCATCCACCCGGCGCACCACCAGGCCCAGCGTATCCCAATGAGCTGCCACCAGCACGGTCTTGTCGTTGTCCTCGCCATCCAGGGTGATATAGCTGTTGCCGCGCAGGTCATAGGTGAGCCGGCAGTCCATTTCCGCCGCCATTTCCTCCAGCAGCGGGTTGATCTTCTCCCCATAGCACACGGGGCTGGGCACCTCCACCAGGCGGCGGAAGCAGTCAAACAGATACTTTTCATCAATCTGGAACTTCATGCGCAAAACCTCCGTAACGATAATTCAGGTTGCTTTTGACATTATAGTGCATTTTTCTTCGTTTTTCAACCGCAGATCCGCCCCTGGCGCACAATTCTGCGTTTTTCCCGGATTCAGGCGGCAGCTTGTCCCGGCATGCCCTCAAGCCCGACCAATCAGCAAAGAAACCGGCCCGACGCATTTGTAAAATCTTCTTCAGCCCTTGCAATTCCCGGCCGGAAGCGCTACAATAGAATTGTTACAATTCTTTTGCATGCAAGAGGTGCATCCATGAAATACAGACTGCTGATCCTCCTTTCCGCCGCGCTGCTCCTGGCTGCGCCTGCCCTGGCGGACACGCAGGAGGAAGACAACGCCATCCAGGTCGTCATCGAGACCGACGTGCTGAGCCCCGGCATGGCGGGCGACGAGGTCTCCCGGCTGCAGGAAAAGCTGACGAATCTGGGCTATTACGACGGCGAGATCACCGGCTCCTACGGCGATCTGACCAAGGCGGCGGTGAAGGCCTTCCAGTCGGACTTCTCCCTCCTGCAGACCGGCGAAGCGGATGCGGATACCCAGGAGAAGATTTTTTCCGCCGACTACCGCCCGCTGCGGCTGGGCTCTGTGGGTGAGGACGTGCGGCTGCTGCAGGTTCGCCTGACAACGCTGGGCTACTATACCGGCAAGCTGTCCGGCACCTATCTGCCCGCCACGCAGGAGGCAGTCGCCCTCTTCCAGCGGGTGTCCGGCGAGGAAGCCACCGGCATGGCCGACCTGGACACGCTGACCCTCATTTATGCTGACGACGCCATGGCCTATCAGGAGGGCGTGACCCTTCTCCCCGAGGAGACGCCCGCCCCGCCGGAGCTGGCCGACAAGATCGAGATCGCCGAGGGCGATGCGGTGATCTACCTCACCCCTGCCCCCACCGTCGCCTTCAAGAAGCAGCTCAAATACGAGTCCAAGGGCGATACGGTCAAGCAGGTGCAGCGCCGGCTGACGGAGCTGGGCTATTATGAGGGCAATATCTCCGGCAATTTCCTGGGGCACACCCGCAACGCCGTCAAGGCCTTCCAGACGCAGAACGCCCTGAAGGCGGACGGCATCATCGGCGAGGAGACCTGGAACGTGCTCTTCAACGACCCGGACGTGCGCGATGTCTACGATGTGCCCAAGCCCACGCCGGCCCCCACCCCCGTCCCCTACGCCATCACCGTGGACGTGCGGAATCAGGTCACCACCGTGTACGGGCTGGATGAGAACGGCGAGTACACAAAGATCGTCCGGCAGATGCTCTGCTCCACCGGCACCAAGGCCGCGCCCTCCGACGTGGGCGAATGGGTGCTCAACGGCCGCACCGCCCGCTGGTGCTACTTCCCCAAGTGGGGCAGCCACGCCCAGTACTGGACCCGCATCAACGGCTCCATCGCCTTCCACAGTGTCATCTACAATTCCGTGGACACGATGGATCTGTCCATCAAGAGCTACAAGGCACTGGGTTCCCGCGCCTCCCACGGCTGCATCCGCCTGACCGTCAATGACGCCCGGTGGATCTACAACAACTGCGGCGAGGGCGTGGTGGTCACCATCACCGAAAAGCTCCCGGCTGATCCGGAGCTGCGCAATGCCCTCAAGCTCCCCGGCCTGAACACCGACACCATGCTCCCCTACAAGACCGCCGAGCCCACCGCCGCCCCGGAATACGTCCCCGGCACGCTCCCCTATCGGGACTTCAAGACCCTGAAGAAGAATTCCAAGGGCGAGGAGGTTTTCTGGCTCCAGTCCAAGCTCAAGGAGCTGGGCTATTACAACGGCCACATCGGCGGCGTGTATCTGGACGGCACAGTGAACGCGGTCAAGGCCTTCCAGAAGGACAACGGCCTGAGCCAGAACGGCCAGGCGGATGAAAAGACGCTCCGCAAGCTCTACCGCGAGGAGCTGGCCACCTCGACGCCGGCGCCTACGCCCACGCCTTCCCCCACACCGTCTCCGACCCCGGCACCCACGGCTACCCCCGCGCCCACAGCTACCCCGGCCCCTACCCCCACCGAGGAGCCGGTATTGATTGATCCGGCTGCGCTGCTGGATTCGGAAGCCTCAGAGTAACCAAACAAAATGCCCCGCCCGTCCGGCACTGCGCCGGATGAGCGGGGTTTTCTTATCGGTCAGTCAGATCAAAGCGGCGGAGCCGAAGCGCGCGCTGCAGATGGAAGGCCAGCTTCTGCCAGGGCTTCAGCGCACTGTACAGCCGCCGGTAATCGCTGCGGGCCTGCTGCGTTTCTTCGGGATAGGGCGCGGCATGGCCGTAGAACATCAGATTCTCTGCGGCGGCAAGCCCCGTGAGGTCAAAGCCCTTCTGCGCCGCGCGGCGGAGGAAGGCTGACGGCGTTTCCGCCCGTCCGCGGACAAGGCCCTGCCTGCGTAGCGCATCATGCGCCGCCTGCGTGTAGGTCAGCCAGCGGCGGAACTCTGTATTGCAGCGTTTGGCCTGCAGATCCGGCTGGGTCAGGATGATGCGCGCGGCAGCCAGGGCTGCCAGCAGCAGGAGCAGCAGCATGCCCCAGGGGAAGTCCGGGTCATCGGCAGGCGCATCCTGCAGCCCGTTCTCCGGCTGCTCAGACGGCTGCGGGCTGGGCTGGGACGGCTGGGGCGCAGGCGTCGGGGTGGGCTGCTCCTCCGGCTGCTCGGTTGGCAGCGGCGTAGAAGTGGGCTGCTCCGTGGGCTCGGGCGATTGCTCCGGATCTTCGGGTGCATCCGCATCGGGCTGCTCCGGCGGCAGTTCGGTATAATCCGCGCTCACCGGCGTCGCGTCAAAGGTCACCCAGCCAAAGCCCCTGAAGTAAACCTCCGTCCAGGCATGTCCCTCCATGCCGGTGACCACTGCGTAGCCGTTGACGTCCGGATAGGCCACATAGCCTTCCACATACCGGGCCGGCAAGCCAGCCATGCGGCACATGACCGTCATCGCTGTGGCAAAATGGGTGCAGTAGCCCTCCTTGGTTTCCACCAGGAAGGTCGACACAAAGTCCTGGTTTTCAGGCTGCAGCGGGGCGTCCAGGGTATACACGAAGTTGGACGACAGATACTGCTGCAGCGCCATCGCCCTGGCATAGGGCGTCGCCGCGCGGGCGGTCATCTGCGCCGCCATGTCGTACACCCGGTGGTCGATCTGGTCATGCAGCTGAAGGTAGTTCTCGCAGACCAATTTCCAGTTGGCGTCCTCCGCCCCGGCTGCGTTGTTGACCAGTTCCTCCAGCCCGCGGTCCCCGGCAACAAACAGGGGCGCCTCCACCGTCCAGAAATCTCCTGCCTCCAGATTGGCGGTCGCGAAGATCTCGCTGGAGCCGTTGAAATACGGGATCAGCGCTTCTCCGGCATCAAGCGCCCTGATCCGCTGGGGAACAAACAGGGTCGATTTGCTGTCCCGGAGCATCCGCACCTGGATTTTTCGCGGCACCAGCAGGGCCGTGTCCGACGATGCACCCAGATAGGGGCGATCCAGATCAAAGGTCGTTGTCCGCAGCTCATCAAAGCGCGGCGCAGTCCACAGGTAGCGCCGGGCGCCGAGCTTGTCCGTCCAGGCACGCCCGTCATAGTGGTTCCTTGCTACGCCGCGCAGATAGGCCTTGCGGGGCGTGCGCACCTCCATGACCGGCTCCTCCCGGGGTGTGGCCGGGCCGCCCAGCTGGCCTTCGCCCTGAGGATAATAGCCCTCTATGGCCAGCTTGAATGCATCCCGGGGCTGGGTGAAGAAAAACACGTCATAGATGCGCTGGCGGATGCTGTCCGCCAGCTCCTTCATTGGCTGGGAGGTCACGCCGCCTGCGGCCACGCCGGCGAAGGCAATGGCCGTGACCACCGCCGCCAGCGGCAGCACATGCAGCGTGCCGGTCTGTTCATTCCCGGCCCGCAGCAGCAGAATCACGCAGGACAGCACGGCCGGCAGCAGGCAGATCAGCACATCGCCCATATTGCTCAGCCACAGCAGCACCGCCATGAGCATCAGCAGCATCAGCGCCGAATAGGCCCCCGCGCTGCGCTGGGTCACAAACCAGCCCGCCAGCGCACACAGCACACAGACAACCGTGCAGAATTCTTCGCCCATGATGGGCAGCGCCGCGGTCAGGCCCGTGGTATGCAGCGCAAGCGCCTGGAGCAACTCAAGCAGCAGCTTGCCGCCGCCGATCAGGAGCCAGACGCCCCCGGCAAACAGCGCAAGCGCCCCGGCGGCAACCGCTACGGGCCGCTTCAGGCTCGCCGCGCACAGCACGCCTGTGACCGCCAGCAGCGTCAGGGCTGCCGTCCAGCCCAGGTGGAGCAGCCCCGTTGCGCCCAGCACCGTCAGCGCCATGCCAAGGGACAGCAGATAGGCCGTCAGCCCATGGGCTGCAGCGCCGCGCAGTTTTTTTTGCATCGGGACTCCTCCTTTCCGAATATGAATCACAAATGTCGTTCAGAGGTATCAGAGCCGGACCGGGGTGACGTAGCAGACCTCGATGCCGGCGCTCTGCAGCTGGAAGATCAGCGGCAGCTTCGCCTCGTCCTGCGGATCAAAGGTAATCAGGTACAGCCGCAGGCAGGGGCCCATGCGCCGCATGGAGATCATCACATCCACCATCCGGGAATTGAGACGGGCGCTCACCACCACCGTACAGCCGACCTTGCGCATGCGGCGCAGCTCCATGATGAGCATCCGGTCAAACTTGTCCGGGGCGGAGAAATCCACCCGGGCCAGCGCCTCCAGGATGACCGGCATGCCCATGCCCTTGTCCAGCTCGATGGGATGATCGCCGTGGATGGGCAGCTTGGCCGGATGATCGGTCTGAATGTTCTGCTGCATGACGGAGGCTGCAGTTTCCAGCAGCGCATCCCGCAGGTCCTGCTGAGCAACCTCATCACTGGTCCGCGGCGGTCTGGAGCAGTCCAGCAGCACCAGCGCATCCGGCATCACCGGCGCTTCAAAGCGACGCACCATCAGCTCCTGCTTGCGCATGGACAGCTTCCAGTGGATCTTCTTCATCGCATCGCCCTGCTGATAGGTGCGCACCTCCGCCGGGCTGGTGATATCCTCCGAGGCCCGGGCCATGCTTTCCGCGCCGGAATCCCCCGCCGCATAAGTCAGCTCGCCCACGTCAAAGGGCTGCGGCAGCACGATCAGCTCGCCGCCCCGGATCATCGGTTCCTTCTCTACCGTAAATATCCCCAGCAGATCGCTGAGGATCACCCGCTGTATGCCGGGGCTGGTGACGCCCACATGCGCAGCGTGGAACTGCAGCGTGATTTTCTGTCCCCGCCCGGTCATGGTCATGGTCTGAGCCGGCCGGTCCGGCCCGGCGGAAAGCTCCGCCTCCATCGGCGCAATGGGGATCAACCCCCGGTGCACCACGCCAAGCTCCAGCTCCACGTCCTCACCGCGCTGCACGGTGGTCTCCGTGAGCCGGGAGGTCACCGCCAGCGTCGCCGATGCATGCCATACACCCAGGAAGCCCAGCACGATCAGCGACCAGACGATCAGCGCCGCGCCCAGAAACATGGCGCTGCCCGTGGAAAGGGCCGCCACCGTCAGCGCCGCGCCAATGGTCAGCGGGAGGCCCAGCCGGCAGCGGATGCGCTCCATTTTCTGCCGCCTGCTCATAGCTTCACCGGCACGGGCACGCTCTTGAGCACCTTCATAACCACGCTCTGGGCGGTCACGCCCTTCATGCGGCTTTCCGGGCTGAGCACCAGGCGGTGGGACAGCACCGGCAGCGCCATATGCTGCACATCCTCCGGGATGATATAGTCCCGCCCGGCCAGCAGCGCACAGGCCTGCGCGCCATGGATGAGGGCGATGGCCGCACGGGTGGAGGCACCCAGGCTCAGCGCCGGCTCCTGACGGGTCGCTGCAGCCAGCGTCGCCACGTACATGCGCACCTCCGGCGAGCAGTACACCTGCTTCACCATCTCCTGCAGGGCCAGGATATCCTGCGCGGAGCAGACGGGCTCAATCGCCGCCATGGGCTTCACTGCACCGGAATAGCGCTCCAGCACGTCCATCTCCTGCTCCACCGTCGGATAGCCGATGGAAATACGCAGAAAAAAGCGGTCCATCTGCGCCTCAGGCAGCGGATAAGTGCCCACAAACTCGCCGGGGTTCTGGGTTGCCAGCACCATGAAGGGCTTGGGCAGCGGATGGGTCACGCCGTCCACGGTCACCTGCTGCTCCTCCATGACCTCCAGCAGAGCGCTCTGCGTCTTGGGGCTGGTGCGGTTGATCTCGTCCGCCAGCACCACCTGCGCCATCACCGCGCCCTCCTTGTACTCCATTTCACCGGTCTTGAAATTGACCAGCGTGAAGCCGGTAACGTCCGAGGGCATGAGGTCGGGAGTGAACTGGATGCGGCGGAAGGAGCAGGCCAGCGATTTGGCCAGCGCCGAAGCCAGCGTCGTCTTGCCCACGCCCGGCACGTCCTCGATCAGAACGTGTCCGTTGCACAAAAGGGCAATGAGGGCGTATTCCACCGCTTCCTCCTTGCCGACAATGACCTTGCCGATATTGTCAAGCAATGCGCCGATAATCCGGCGGGGCTGCTGCATCATCATGGTGCCTCCTGCATTGTTTCCGAATTCTGTCGGGATATGCCGACTTGTATTAGTATACCCTGATTCTCAGAATAAATCAAGCAAAAGCCATACATCCGTTATAAAACCGTCACATGCACAGCAAAAGAGGAGGCTTTCGCCTCCTCACTGCGTGTCGAAAAAGTGCTTTGGGCACTTTTTCGAGGATTGCACTCCGTCGCTGGTCGGGCCTGAAAGGCCCTCCCGGCCGCTCCTCCGTGTAAGGAATGTTTTCGGCGGTTCGAGGGAGGACTTCAGTCCGACTAGCTCGGTCAACAGTTCTGTTGACCGAGCGTAGCCACCACACAGCATTGGCTGTGTGATGGCCGAGGGGGAAAACGCCCCGCCCCGGCGGCAAAGCCCCCGGATACGATGACAGTCAGAGGGCCTGCGGGCCCTCCGACACCTCCAGGAGTTTTTTGACAATCTGAAAGGAGGCTTTCGCCTCCTCAGTCGATCTCGATCACACCGGGATACTGGGCCATCACCTCCTCCGCACTGTTGACCCAGGTGGTGGCCGTCTGGGGTTCTGGATGGAAGGGCTCGCCCTCCACCAGGATGGAGACCTGCTTCACCCCCGGGAACTGGCTGGCCGTATAGATGACTGCCTGCACCGCCTGATGCCCGCCGTCGCTTTCCTGGGCAACGGCAGCAAATTCCCTGGTAAAGTCAATGGTGGCCACGCCGTTTTTGATCTTCACGGACTTCACGCCGCATTTGCCGGGAATGGGGCATTCCAGGCCGGAGTCCGTCTTCGGGCCCTTGGCCAGCTCCAGGATGGCCGTGGGCAGATCCGCAGGGGAAAACACCGTGCGGGTCACCGGCACCAGCATCCGTCCGCTGGCAGAGGGGAAGTACAGCTGCACCGCATCCGCGTTGGCGGAATCGGAGAAGGTGGCGACCGATTCCAGGTTCACCGAGTCCTGGGTGAACACGCCGGACACATCGGTGCCGTGGGTCAGCTGGGAGCGCTTCTGCCCGTCAAAGAGGAAGCTGACCTCCTCCACCGTTTCAAACCCGCACAGCGCCGCTGCCACGCCCTGCACCATCAGCAGCTCCTCCTCCGCAGAGGCACAGGAGAGTGACTCCTCGCTCAGATCCACCCGGGCCTTGCCGCCGGCAATGTCCAGATCAATGGAAACGCCCTCCGGGATCACGTTGCTCAACCCCATCCGGGCAGCGGCAAGATCATTCTCCGAGGATTCCACCATCAGCGCCAGGGTCGCCTTGGCAATGCCGTCCTGCATGGGGATCTGCCGCGTGACCGGCACGAGATACCCGTCTCCATCCTCATACCAGCAGATCGTGGAGACCATTTCCACGCTGTCCGTCTGTGCTGCGGCGGGTGCGCTCACCGGCGGGGCAGCATAAACCATGGTCGTCTCCGCCTCCTCGCCGCCCCGCAGCGCCAGCACGACGACCAGCGCCGCCGCGCCCACGATCAGCAGCCGCTCCATATCCACCCGGCGGGGCAGCTTCGCCTTCCACTTCGTCATGTCGGGGAATTTCATATCATCCGCCTCCTTGTCCGTTTATCGGCTGGTTGAGGATACGAGGCGGAGGAAGAAATTATGTATGCCGTCACGCCGAATTCCACCGTCCCCGGACGGCAGCCTGCGGCTTGCAATTGTCCCTGCAATCCGCTATAATGAAGCAGACTATCACGAAAGGAGGCCTTTTCCCATGCCTATGGACGGCCTCATCCTGGGCTTTACCGCCCGGGAGATCGACCGCTGCATCGCCGGCGGACGCATTGACAAGATCACCCAGCCCGAAAAGGACGCCATCGTCCTGCTCGTGCGCGCTGGCTCCACCAACTACAAGCTGCTCCTGTGCGCCTCGCCCAACAATGCGCGGCTGCACTTCACCAACCAGAGCTTCTCCAACCCGCTGGAGCCCCCCATGTTCTGCATGCTGCTGCGCAAGCAGCTGATGTTCGGGCGGGTGACGGCGGTGCGCCAGATCGCCGGTGACCGCGTCATCCACATCGATATCGACACGGTGGACGAAATGGGCGACCATGTGCTCCGGCGGCTGATCCTGGAGATCATGGGGCGGCACTCCAACCTGATCCTCACCGACGGCGAGGGCCGCATTCTGGAGGCGGCGCGTCACGTCTCCCTGGACATGAGCCGGGTGCGTCAGGTGCAGCCCGGCCTCCCCTATCTGCCCCCGCCCGCCCAGGATAAGCTTGATCCGGCGGAGGTGACAACGGACGGACTGCTGACTGCCCTTCAGCGCGCCGGAGATGTGCCGCTGCACAAGGCGCTGGCCGCCTCCGTCAGTGGCCTGTCCATGACCACCGCCAAGGAGCTGGCCTTCCGCGTGCTGGATCGCGGTGCAGACCGCAGCGAGGATCTGCCCGGCACAGCAGCGCGTCTGGCGGCTTTGCTTCAGCGCCTGCCGGAGATGACCGATCCCCGGGTGCTGCTGGATGACGACGGCGACCCAGCGGACGTTTTTGCCTTCCCCTACCTGATGTATCCGCTGGAGCATCAATCCCCCGCCCCGACGCTCTGCGCCGCGCTGGAGCGCTACTTCGGCACCCGCGACCGGCAGGACCGGCTGAACCAGAAGTCCGCCTCCATGGTGAAGCTCCTCAAAACCCACATTGAGCGCTGCGAAAAGAAGCTGGCCCAGCAGGAGGAGGATCTCTCCAACACCGCCAAGCTGGAGGAGCTCCGGTTGATAGGCGAGCTCCTCAACGCCAACCTCTGGCAGCTGAAAAAGGGCCAGACGGAAGCGACCCTTTCCAACTTCTACGATGAAGCCGGCGGCACGATCACCATCCCGCTGGATATCCAGCTGACCCCGGTGCAGAACGCCCAGCGCTACTTCAAGAAATATCAGAAGGCCCGCACCACCCGGGAGATGGCAGCCCAGCAGCACGAAGAAACGCTGCGCGAGCTGGAATACCTCGAGGGCATGCTGCTGGACGTGGGCAAATGCGTGGGCGAGAGCGAGCTGGAGGAGATCCGGCAGGAGCTGGTCTCCACCGGCTATGTGAAAAAGACCGCCAGCCGCCGTCAGCAGCGGGCGCTGCCCAAATCCAAGCCCTATCACTACCGCAGCACGGACGGCATCGACATCTTCGTGGGCAAGAACGCCGCGCAGAACGAGCGTCTCACCGGCGACGCCCGCCCCAATGAAATGTGGCTCCATGCCAAGGACATGCCCGGCTCCCACGTCATCATCAAAGCCGAGGGCAGCATCCCGGATTCGACCCTCAGCCAGGCCGCAACGCTGGCCGCCTGGTACTCCAAGGGCCAGCATTCCTCCATGGTGCCCATCGACTACACCCTCAAGCGCTACGTCAAGAAGATCCCCGGCGGCGCCACCGGCATGGTCACCTACACCAACCAGAAAACCGCCTATATGACGGTTACGGAAGCGGACGTGAAGCAGATCACCCTGGTGGAAGGGTGATGGGGAATGCGGAATTCGGAATTCGGAATTCGGAATTTATAGTGTGAGCTTTGTCTGCTTCACACGCAAAAACGGCGATGGAATTTGTCCTCGCCGTTTTGGGGTTCAGTATTTCAATTTTGAATTCGGGTTTACTGTGTGAGCTTTGTCAGCTTCACACGCAAAAAACGGCGAGGGAATTTATCCTCGCCGTTTTGGGTTCAGTATCTCAATTCCGAATTCCGCATTCCGAATTCCGAATTATTCCTTCCATCCTTCCCAGACCTCCGGCTGATAGCCGATGGTGCATTTGCTGCCGTTGCGGACGATGGGGCTCTTGAGCAGCCAGGGGTATTCGATGATGTAGTCCCGCAGGACGCTGTCGATGCTGCAGTGGGCGGCAGGATGCTCAATGACCTTCTTGTCCTCCCGGTCAATCAGGCCGGCGAGGCCCACGCCCTTGGCCATCACCTGCAGCTCGCGCTCGCCCAGCTTGTGCTTCTTCAGATCCATCACCTGCACCTTGATGCGGCGCTCTTTGAAGTAGCGTTCGGCCTTCTGCACGTCGAAATTCTTTTTGCTGATATAGAGCTGGATGTTCATGCATTCCGCCTCCGTACGTCCTCGCCAGCAAACTGGATCAGCCTGCACTGCATGTTGTTCATCAGCCGGGAAGCAATGCGCTCGGTGTAACGGCGGCGCAGCTCGTCCTCCATCAGGTTGGTGGAGATGACCGTGCCCCGGCCCGCCAGCTGGCGCTCGTTGATCAGGTTGAACCACTGCACGATGGTAATGTTCTCCATCAGCGGCTCCGCGCCCATGTCGTCGATCATCAGCACGTCCGCCGCCATCAGCGTCTCCAGCTCCTCGCCGGCGCCGGTCATATACGCCTTGCGGGCGATTTCATGGAACTTGTACGCGCTGATCAGCAGCACATTGACGCCGCGCCGGATCAGCTGCTTCGCCATGGCGTGCATGAGGAAGGTCTTGCCCAGGCCGCTCTGACCCATGAGCAGCAGATTCTTCACCGGCACGTCAGGATAGTTCTCCGCATACTGCCGGCAGGTCTTTTGGATGGCATTCATCAGTTCCCGCTGGGAATAGCCCTTGCCGGGCAGCTTCTCATCGCTGAAGAGCGTCAGATCGAAGGTATCAAAGGTCTGCTCCGTGCTTTCGGACAGGCCCATGCGCTTGTACATCCGGCGGTAAAAGGCCTGGTTGAAGCACTCGCAGCGCTCCCGGATGGGCTCGCCCACATAGCCGTCGTCCTTGCAGATGGGGCAGCGGCAAACCGGATCAAGATAATTCTCCGGGAAGCCACGGGCCTTGAGGAGCGATGAGATGCGGCGATTGAGCACATCCATTTTCGCCGGGATATCCTCCGCGGCGGCGCTGCCGTTGAGAATCCCCAGCAGCGACCCCAGGATCAGGTTCTGCCGATCCTCCAGCAGCTGACCGATCTCCGGGCAGGCCGCCTCCGCCTGCATGCGCCGCTGGGCGTTCTCCCGCTCATTTTCTGCCCGGCGCTGCTCGTACTCTGCGTGCAGCTCCTGCAAGATGGTATTACGCATCGCCGTTCTCCTCCTGCCATTGCTTCATCAGGGCGTCCATGGCGTCCTCGGTGTGGGCATATTCCCGCTGGGTGTACTGCTGCTGCTCCACGGTCTTGCCCGGGCGGGCAGCAGGCTTTTCGGGCTTGCTCTGCAGGGTCTGCAGATAGCTTTCCCGCTCCTGGCGGGCTGCCTCCAGGGTCGTCACACCCTTGTCATGGAAGCGGGTCAGGAGGGTATGCAGGTAGGCCATCGGCTTTTCCTTGCCCATGGCCCAGGGAGCACAGGCCAGCACAAATGCCAGATCATAGCCGTAGCCCGTCATCCACTGCTGCAGCAGACGGCGGTCGGCGGCATTGGGCTTCACCTTCACGCCCAGCGCATCGTACAGCGCCAGCAGATGGTCGTTCATGTGATCCACCTGCTTCATGTAGGCAGCCACGTCCTCCGCAGTTTCCAGCCCATTGCGCTTCCAGATTTTGAGGGTGGTCATCACGCCGTCAAAATCCGCGCCGTGCCGGGCGCATTCCTTGCCGGCCATGAGGATGATACTGTCCGGATAGAGCGCCCGCATGTCGTTGTACACCGCGAGCGTCCCCTCGTTAGCGGTCACGTTGGGCAGCCGCATGACCTTGAGCAGCGCCTTGAGGGGGGCGGCAGCATCCGTCTCCTGCCGCAGGACAGAGCCCACGCCCTTCACCTTCTGTTCAGCTCGCAGGCGGCTCAGGATGCCGCCCAGATATGAGAAATTCGGCTCGCCCTTCACCGTCTCTGCGCAGGCAGCCAGAATATCCTCCTGGGAGAAGCCCCAGTCCACATGCCAGGTGCGGTACATGGCCTGCTCGTCCTCCGAGGGATAGCGGCGCTTGCCAAAGCGGCGGATGACCGCCCGGCTGCCGTCCCAGACAGCCTTGTCCCGGCTGAGGATAACCTCCGCATCCTCCACGGATTCCGCCTTTTCCTCCGCCAGCATCGCCGCCCGCTTTTCAATGGTCTTGATGGCCACATTCTGCCCGTGCTGGGCAATCATCTCCCGGATGAGGTACAATACGACCTCTGCCGGCAGCCCCATTTCCTCCACCCACTCATAGCAGCGGCTCATCTCCGCCCCGTGCAGCCGGCGTTCGTTGCCGAAGAGCCCATACACCGCGGCGGCAAAATTCTCATATTCCTGATCCACCGGCACCGCGCCGCCGGTCAGGGTCATCTGATGGATATTGACGTAGCGGAAGGCCGGCGGATGATCGGCAATCCGGCGTACCAGGCCCTTGCGCTCCCAGTGGCGGTAGGCAGTCAGCACCGCCTCCTCGGACAGGGACAGCTCCCGGGCCATCTGGGTGATGGTCATGCTCTGCTGGGGATGATGGCACTGCATCAGGCCATAGAGATACACTCTGACCGCATCGCCCGTGGCGGTGGGCAGGTATTCAAGAATAAACTGATTGTCCACCGGCGTTACGCCATAATAGGCGTACTGCTCATCAAAGCCGAACATGGGCATGCTTCAGGGCCTCCTTGCGCAATTGGGGTAAGGTATATTATAGCATAACCGCAAGGATTCGACAAGGGCGGAAGCAGGCAAATCCGGCGCAGGGGCTTCCGGCGGACAAAGCCTGTCCGCACGCTGCAATTTTGCATTCCCTTTTTCGACAAAGTATGCTACAATAAATCCAATAACGCCAAGGAGGCTGCAAGCATGAACATGATCGAGCGCTATGTGGAGCGGATGATGACCGAATCCGCCCCGGACAAGCCCCTGTGGAATATCGAGAAGATCAAGGAGGGCAAGATCAACGGCTGGAACTATATCGACGGCTGCATGATGATTGCCCTTCTGACCCTCCACCGCATTACCGGCGAGGAGCGGTATTATACCTTTGCGGAGCGTTTCCTGGACCATTACGTCTTTGAGGACGGCGGCATCCGCGGCTTCAATGAAGAGGACTACAACCTGGACAATATCTGCGAGGGCCGGGTACTCTTTGACGTATACCGCCTCTCCGGGAAGGAAAAGTACCGCAAGGCCATCGACACCCTGTACGGGCAGCTCCTCCGCCAGCCCCGCACCCATGAAGGAAATTTCTGGCACAAAGCCATTTATCCCCATCAGGTCTGGCTGGACGGGCTGTACATGGCGCAGGTCTTCTATACCCGTTATACCACGGAGCTGGAGGACTGCCGCGGCTATGCGGATATCCGCCGCCAGTTCCTGACCGTCCGGCAGCGCATGTTTGACCCGGAAACGAAGCTCTTCCGCCACGGCTACGACGCGAGCAAAACCGCCTTCTGGGCAGACCCGAAGACCGGCTGCTCCCGCAATCCCTGGCTGCGCAGCCTGGGCTGGTTCGCCGCCGCGCTGATCGACGTGACGGTGGAGATCGCCCCAGGCCATGAGGATTTCCGCGCGGATATGGCATCCATCGCCCGGGAGCTGGCGGAAAACCTCCTCCCCTATGTGGATGCGGACACGAACATGCTCTGGCAGGTGCCCCATCAGATCGGCCGGGCGGGCAATTATCCGGAGACCTCCGGCTCTGCCATGGCGGCCTACTTCTTCCTCAAGGGCGCGCGGCTGGGCATCCTGGATGCTTCCTATGCGCCGGTGGGTGCAAAAATCTTCCGCAGCATCTGTGACCGCTATCTCTCCGAAACCAACGGCCGGCTGAATCTGGGCGGCATCTGCCTGGTGGCAGGCCTGGGCCCGGAAAACAACCGCCGCCGCGACGGCAGCTACGAATACTATATTTCCGAGCCTGTCGTGGAGAACGACGCCAAGGGTCTGGCGCCCTTCCTGATGTGCTACACCGAGCTCCTGCAGTCCGGCATGGCGGACGAGGTGCTCAAGGGCCTGGAATAACCGCATACGAAAAAGGGAGACGGCATTTGCCGTCTCCCTAGTTCATTCCATCTTGATTTCCGAACAGCTCCCAGGCTCAACCCTGGTGATCCTCAATGATCGCCTTCGCAGCCTTCTTGCCTGCGCCCATCGCAAGGATGACAGTGGCCGCACCGGTCACCGCATCGCCGCCGGCATACACATGCAGCTTGCCGCAGCGGCCCATCTCGTCGGTGGTGATGCCGCCCCAGGTCTCGGTGGGGAGATCGGGGGTGGTCTTCTTGATGAGCGGATTGGGGCTGTTGCCGATGGCCACAATGACCGTCTCCACCGGCAGCTCGAACTCGCTGCCCTCGATCACCACCGGGCGACGACGGCCGCGGGCATCCGGCTCGCCCAGCGCCATCTTCACGCAGGTCATGGCGGAGACAAAGCCGTTCTCATCGCCCTTGATGGCGGTGGGGTTGGTGAGCATCAGGAAATTGACGCCCTCCTCCTTGGCATGGTGAACCTCCTCGGCGCGGGCAGGCATTTCCGCCTCGGAGCGGCGGTAGACGATGCTCACCTCCGCGCCCAGACGCCTGGCGCAGCGGGCCGCATCCATGGCGACATTGCCGCCGCCGATGACGGCCACCCGCTGGCCGACCTTCACCGGGGTATCCGCCTGGGGGAAGGTGTAGGCCTTCATCAGATTGATGCGGGTGAGGAACTCGTTGGCGCTGTACACGCCGCACAGGCTCTCGCCCGGGATCTTCTGGAAATTGGGCAGACCCGCGCCGGAGCCGACGAACACCGCGTCATACTTGTCGTCGTTTAGGTCGGAGCTTGCGCCGACGAGCGACTGCGATTCCTTGGAATCGCCGAGCGAAGCCTGCGACGGGACTTGCTCCCGGCGTAGGCCGGTAAGCAGCTCGTCGATGGTCATGGCGCGGCCCACAACCGCGTTGGTCACGATCTCCACGCCCAGCTTGCGGATATTGTCGATCTCCTTCTGCACCAGCGCTTTGGGCAGGCGGAACTCGGGGATGCCGTACATCAGCACGCCGCCGGGGGTGTGAAGGGCTTCATAGACGGTGACCGTCCAGCCCGCACGGGCCAGATCGGCAGCGCAGGTCAGACCCGCAGGGCCAGAGCCCACCACCGCAGCCCGCTTGCCGTTCTTCGGGGCCGTCTCCGCAGAGACCTGGCCCTCGTTCATGGCCCAGTCCGCCGCAAAGCGCTCCAGCCGGCCGATGCCCACCGGCTCGCCCTTGATGCCGCGCACGCACTTGCTCTCGCACTGGGTCTCCTGGGGGCAGACGCGGCCGCAGATGGCGGGCAGGCCGTTCTGGGTGCGGATGATCTCATAGGCGGCCTGGAAGTCGCCTTCCTTGATTTTTGCAATGAAGCTGGGGATCGGCACGTTCACCGGGCAGCCGGTGACGCAGGGCGCATGCTTGCAGCCCAGGCAGCGGTCTGCCTCCGCCATGGCGATCTCGCGGGTGTAGCCCAGGGCGACCTCCTTGAAGTTGGCCGCACGGATGGCAGGTTCCTGCTCCGGCATGGGGTTCTTCTTCAGGCTCATGTTGGGCATCTCATTCCGCCCCCTTTGCAGCTTCTTCGATCATGGCTTCCCGGCGGCAGAGATGGCCCTTTTCCTTCGCCTGCGCCTCTTCCTTGCGGAACATGCGGCTGCGGGCAATGGCCTCATCCCAGTCAATGAGATGGCCGTCAAAATCCGGGCCGTCCACGCAGGCGAATTTCGTCTCGCCGCCCACGGTGACACGGCAGCCGCCGCACATGCCTGTGCCGTCGATCATGACGGGGTTCATGCTGACGATGGTTTTGACCGCATAGGGTTTGGTCAGCTCACAGACCGCACGCATCATGGGCAGCGGGCCGATGGCGATGACCTCATCATACTGCACGCCGGCTTCCAGCTTTTCCTGAAGCGCCTGGGTCACAAAGCCCTTGTGGCCGTTGGAGCCGTCGTCGGTCATGACGGTCAGCTCCTTGCAGGAGGCAGCCAGCTCCTCCTTGAGGATAATCAGCTCCTCATTGCGGAAGCCGACGATCAGGTCCACCTCGCAGCCAGCCTCATGCAGGGCCTTGGCCTGGGGATAAGCGATCGCCACACCCAGGCCGCCGCCGATGACGGCCGCGCGTTTCACACCCTCGGTGTGGCTGGGCTCGCCCAGCGGGCCGACAAAATCCAGCAGCGCGTCGCCCTCGTTCAGGGTGTCCAGCTTCTCGGTGGTATAGCCAACCTTCTGGAAGATGATCGTCACCGTGCCCTGCTCCCGGTCATAGCCGGCAATGGTGAGCGGGATGCGCTCGCCTTCCTCATCAATGCGGAAAATAATAAACTGACCCGGCAGCGCCTTGCGGGCTACCAGGGGTGCTTTGATCTCCATCAGCGTGACTGTGGGATTCAGCACACGCTTCTTCACAATCGGGAACATCCGGCGTTTCCTCCTCAGATTGCTGATAATAGCACTCATTTTACTACATTCCTCCAGTGGTTTTCAAGGGTATACCTGCACTTTGGCTGTATTTTCCCGGCTGCGGCAGCAAAAAAGCCGCCGCACCCTCCCGGATGCGGCGGCGAGCATTCACTTATTTGATTCCGTTGATGCGGAACCAGCAGAAGGAGGTTGCCGTGTCCAGCTCCCACCAGATCGTCAGCGGATAGCCGTTCAGGTCGAAGCAGTGATAGTAATGCATGGGATTGTCCTCTTCCGGCTCTGAAATGTTCTCCACCTGCACCTTGTAGGTGGCAGCCTCGATCGGCACGCCGATCAGCGACACGCACACGCCGCCGTTGGGAATGTTGACGCCATCGTAGTAGGAATCATCCGCATGCTCGTCCAGATACTTCTGCATCCGGGGGCCGTACATCGGGTTGGGGCCGCAGTGGATAACCAGGGTGTAGTCGAGGTAATCCGCCAGCTCGGGCGCAGTCTCTGCGGTGAAGCCGTAGTCGCGCAGGGTGCCGATGAACATCATCACATGGCGGCCGCCCTCCGCGGGCTTGACCACCAGCAGATCGCCCAGCTCCAGCGTCGCAGCCAGCTCCTCATAGGGGGGCATTTCCTTGCCGGCCCGGTGGCTGTACACATGGTTCTTCTTGGCGTACTTGCCGTACTCGTTGATCATGCCGCTCAGGGTAGGGTGCTTGGGCCAGCCCACCTCATTGAAGATCCAGCGGGTATAACCGGAGCAATCCAGGCCGTAAAGATACTGCTGGTTCTTCCGGTAGAACTTGGTCGTCTCCCAGCAGGAACGCTTGGCGTATTCCGGCTCGCGGGAGAACAACAGCAGCTCGTCCTTGAATTTGAAGTCATAGGTGCCGCCGAAGAAATAGGGCAGGCCGTAGGGGAAATGCGGCTCAACATTCGCGTCGGTCAGCGCATTATAGGCCTCCAGGATGGGGTTGCCCTCCTCCAGCATGGAAAACGCCGCATCCAGCAGCGGGTCCTGCTCCAGGAAGCCCTCTGCCTCCCGGGGTTCCTCGGCCATTGCGGGGACGCTGCACAGGGTCAGCAGCGCCAGCATAAGCGCCGTCAGGCGTTTCATCAGTCGCATGATATCGTTCCTTTCCGTTGGTTCATTCCTGCTTTATTATAGCATGCTTCCCCCGATCCAGGCAAGCCCCTTTGGCCTTTGCCGTCATTTTTTACGTTCCCGACATATCCGGCAGAAATTTTGCCATCTATTTGCCGAATTATGAACATTTATCCATTGACTTATTTAATAGGAAGGTTTACAATGGTCGGCGGTCAAATGTGCCGGAGCTTCCGGCTTTTGACAGCGCCTCTTCACGGGGCGCTGATGATTCTGTGGGAGGGATCGTATGTACTTTCTGCTCTTTGGCTTCTGGGTGCTGCTCAACGGGCGCTGGACGACGGAGATTGCCCTTGTCGGCGTGATCGTCTGCGCTGCGCTGTATGCATTTATGTGCATGTTCATGGGCTATTCCCCGAAAAAGGAATGGCAGCTGCTGCGGCGCGGGCCGCGGATCATCGGCTATGCCCTATACCTGGTGGGAGAGATCTTCAAATCCTCCTGGGCCACCATCTGCCTGATCTGGTCGCCGGAGAAGGAGATCGAGCCCCGGGTGACCTCCTTCCATACCAGGCTGAAGACGGATGCGGGCAAGGTGGTGCTGGCCAACTCCATCACCATGACGCCCGGCACCATCACCGTTGACGTGCAGGACGACCTGTTTCTCATCCACTGCCTGGACGAAAGCTTTGACGTCGGCCAGGAGGGCTTTGAAATGGAGGACCGCATCATGAAGGTGGAAGCGCTCCATCCCGGAAAGGAGGCTGCGGACCATGAGTAATCTCTACAATATTCTCTACACCGCCGCGCTGGTCATCATCGGTCTGCTGGTCATCGCCTGCCTGATCCGTGCCATCCGCGGCCCCCGCATTGCCGACCGGGTCATTGCCATCAACATGATCGGCACGCTGATCGTCATCACCATCTGCATCCTTTCCTTTATGATGCAGGAGAGCTACCTGGTGGATATCGCCATGATCTACACCATGCTGTCCTTCCTGGCCGTGGTGCTGCTGACGAAGGTCTACATGGGCGTTTACCGCGAAAAGCACCGCCAGGAGCAGCTGCAGAAGGAGGGTGAGCAACATGATTGATATCATCCGGCTGATCGCCTGCATCATCCTCACCGTTCTGGGCCTTGGCTGCCTGGTCACGGGCGTTGTGGGCGTGTATCGCTTCAAGTATGCCCTCAACCGCATCCACGCCGGTGCGCTGCTGGATACCGTGGGTATCCTGCTGATGCTGCTGGGCGTCATCTGTGCCACCGGTCTGAACGTCACCAGCGCCAAGATTCTGGTGGTGATCGCCTTCCTGTGGCTGACCAGCCCGGTCTCCGGCCATCTGATCGGCCGCCTGGAGATCACCATCAACGACGAGCTGGACCAGTCCATGACCGTGATCGACCGGGAGACCGTCGCCCACGAGAAGGACAGCGATATCCTCGATGAAATCAAGGAGGCGAACTGATATGGAGATCCTTGGCGTCATCCTGCTCATCTTCATCATCACCTGCGCCATTTCCGTTTCTGTGACCAAGAACCTGCTCACGGCGCTGGTCATCTTTATGGGGCAGAGCCTGGCCATGTCCATCATCTGGGTGCTGCTGGAATCCCCGGATCTGGCCATCACCGAGGCAGCCGTCGGCGCAGGCATCACCAGCCTGCTGCTGTTCGTTACACTGAAGAAGATCCATGCCATTGACCTGCAGAAGGCCAATGCTGAAAAGGAGGGAATCGACCATGGCGAAGATCAGATCTGATTATGAGTCCGGTCTGTTTTCCCGCTTTCTGAGCTGGCTCACCGGCGGCTCCACCCGCCTGGATGACGATATGGCCCGCAGCATGGACGACCAGGCCGGCCCTGCCCGCATGCAGGCGCAGCAATCCGCCCATGCGCGCGAAATGGAACGGGACGCCCGCCTCGCCGCCATGACCGAGCAGGAGAAGAGCATGTATGCCCATATGCATCAGTGGGCGCAGACCAAGGGCAAGCGCTTCTCCACCTGGCTGTACCGCATCGCCGCCGTGGTCATCTGCGTGAGCATCATCGTGCTGCTGGTATCCACAGCTGCCAAGTTGCCGCCCTACGGCTCCCCCGATAACCCCGCCAACAACGAGGTCAGCGAGCGCTATATCGAAAAGGGCATGCAGGAGACCGGCGCTGTCAATATCGTCGCCGGTATGATCCTGGACTACCGTGCCTTTGATACCCTGGGCGAATCCAATGTGCTGTTCATCGCCGCCGTCACGGTGCTGACGCTGCTGCGGGTCACCCCCAGCCACGGCGGCAAGCCCTCCACCTCCCAGCTGGAGGCTGAGTGCGACGACCGCATGTATGAGCCCAAGAACGATCTGATCCTGCAGCACCAGGCCAACTTCCTCGTGCCGCTGATCCTGCTCTTTGGCATCTACGGCCTGATGAACGGCCACCTCGGCCCGGGCGGCGGCTTCGGCGGCGGCGCCATCATGGGTGCGGCGCTCATCCTGTATCTGAACGCCTTCGGTTTCAAGAAGACCGAGCGCTTCTTCACCTACAAGACCTTCACCATCGTCAGCGTGGCCGCGCTGAGCTTCTATGCGGTTTCCAAGGCGTATTCCTTCTTCACCGGCGCGAATCACCTGCCTTCCTTCATCACCCCCGGCACCCCCGGCATGCTGTTCTCCGCGGGCCTGATCCCCTACCTGAACATCGCCGTGGGCATGGTGGTCTGCTGCACGATGTACGCCTTCTACACCCTGTTCCGAAAGGGGGATATGTAAGATGTCGATCCTGCACAATTATGTGGAGATCGCCGCCATGATCCTCTTTGGCGTGGGCTTCACCACATTGCTGCTCCACCGGAACATGATCAAGAAGATCATTGGCTTCTCCATCATGGACTGCGCCATCTTCCTGTTTCTGGCCGCCAAAGGCTATATCGAAGGGCGCCGCGCTCCCATTGTGGAAAACGGCGTGCAGGACATGGAGGCCTACATCAACCCCATTCCTGCCGGCCTGGTGCTGACGGGCATCGTGGTGTCCGTTTCCGTCACCGCCGTCATGCTGGCCCTGACCGTCCGCCTCTACCGCCGCTATCACACGCTGGATATCGACGAGATCACCCAGCGCTGCCGCATGGAGGACGAGCCGGACATTATTTCCATCGGAAATAATGCCGAGCGAGTCGAGCAGCTGCAAATGCCTGCTTCCGCTGAAACGCAAGAAACGTCTCACACCGAGGTCTCCGATGAATCCGGAAAGGAGGTCGGCCGGTAATGCATATGCAGCTTTGGCAGTCGATCCCCTTCTTCTGCATCATCCTGCCGCTGGGCTGTGCTGCTGTCACCAGCATCATGAAGCCCCGCATGGCCCGCATCTGGGCCACTGCCATCATTTCCATCGTGACCGTCCTGTCCGCCGCCGTCACCATCATCTACCTGAACGGCGCAGAGCCCTACACCTTCATGATGGGCCATTATCCGGCGCCCTGGGGAAATGAGATCCGCGTGGGCATGCTGGAGGCGCTGACGGCGCTGGTGTTCTCTCTGGTGATGCTGTTGTCCCTGCTGGGCGGCATGAAAAAGCTGGACGAGCACCTGGCCCGCCAGAACCATAGCCTGTACTGCGTGGTGCTCCTGCTGATGACCTCCGCCCTGATGGCTCAGGTCTACACCAACGATATCTTCACCGCCTATGTGTTCCTGGAGATCATGACGCTGGCAGCCTGTGCGCTGATTGCGGTGCGCAAACGCGGCCGCACGCTGGTGGCAGCCACCCGCTACATGATCATGAACCTGATTGGCTCCGGTCTGTTCCTGCTGGGTATTATCTTCCTGTATGACATCACCGGTCATCTGCTGATGGAAAACATCGGGGACGCCGTGAAGCACATTGCCGAAACCGGCGAATATGCATTGCCGCTCAAGGTCGTGGTGACGCTGATGTGCATCGGTCTTTGCATCAAATCAGCGCTGTTCCCCTTCCACACCTGGGTGCCGGACGCCTACGGCTACTCCACCCCCACCTCCCAGTCCGTGCTGTCCTCCCTGGTCAGCAAGGGCTACATCTTCCTGCTGATCAAGATCATGTACCGGGCCATCGGCCTGGACGTGATCGTGAAGACCGGCATTCTGGACGTGCTGTTTGTCTTCGCGCTGGCCGGTATGGTGATGGGCTCCCTCTCCGCGATCCGTCAGAACGACATCCGCCGGATGATCGCCTTCTCCTCCGTAGCCCAGATCGGCTACATTTATATGGGCATCAGCCTGGGCACCGACGCGGGCATGATGGCCGCCATGTTCCACCTGTTCAGCCACACGGTATGCAAGAGCATGCTGTTCCTGGCAGCGGGCGGTCTGGCGGACGCCAGCGGCAACTCCAAGGCCTTCCGCGATCTGCGCGGCGCAGGCTACCGCAGCCCCATTGCCGGCGTTGCCTTCACCATCGGCGCGCTGTCCATGGTCGGCTTCCCGTTCCTGGGCGGCTTCGTGGCCAAGTTCAACTTTGCCCTTGCCGCCATGGAATGCGGGGATATCCGCACCCTGCTGGTGCTGCTGGTGCTTGCCGTGTCCACGAGCCTGAACACCGTGTACTTCCTGCGCACGGTCATCACCCTGTACAGCAAGCCCCTTGAAACCGCCAGCTACCCCGTCGAAAAGGGGCAGCGCGGCCTGCTCTTCTCCGTTTCGCTCATCGCTTTTGCGGCAGCGAACGTGGCGCTGGGCCTCTTCTCCCAGCAGGTGATCAGCGCCATCCTGCGCGGACTTTCCACATTTGGTTGATAGGAGGAACAAAAGATGTCCATCCTGCTGCTTTTCCCGGTGCTGCTGCCGCTGCTGGCCGGCGCCGCGGTCTGCTTCATTCCCGCCTTTGACAACGGGAAGCTCCGCCGCATTGTGACCATTGCGGTGCTGGTTCTGACGCTGTGCCTGCTCGTGCCCGTGTTTTTCGCCGGCACCCAGACGCTGACCCTCTTCACCCTCTCGGACAATCTGCCCATCTTCCTGCACACGGACATGATCGGCCTGATCTTCGCCGTGCTGATGGCCTTTGTGTGGATGACGGCGGGCATTTACTCCTTCCCCTACATGGCCCATGAGGGCGGTGAGCGCCGCTACTACGCGCTGTACCTGGCTACCCTGGGCGCGCTGATGGGCCTGTGCTTCTCCGGCAGCATCATCACCTTCTACATGTTCTTTGAGGGCATGACCCTGCTGACCATGCCCATGGTGATGCACTCCGGCAAGAAGGACGCCGTGGCTGCGGGCGTGAAGTACTTGATCTACTCGGTGCTGGGTGCATCGCTGGTGCTGCTGGGCGTGTTCGTGCTGGCCCCCTATGTGAAGGACTTCTCCTTTACCGTCGGCGGCGCGCTGGATATGGCAAAGGTCGCCGGCCACGAGGGCCTGGTGATGACCTTCTCCTTCCTGATGCTGGTGGGTTTCAGCGCCAAAGCGGGTCTGTTCCCGCTGCACGGCTGGCTGCCCACCGCGCACCCGGCGGCCCCCTCCCCCGCCTCCGCCGTGCTTTCCGGCGTGATCACCAAGGCAGGCGTGCTGGGCGTGATCCGGCTGATGTACTGCTATCTGGGCGTTGAGTTCCTGCGCGGCTCCTGGGTGCAGACCGCCTATATGTGCCTGACGCTGCTGACGGTGTTCACCGGCTCCCTGCTGGCCTACCATGAGGGGCATCTGAAGAAGCGCCTGGCCTGGTCCTCCGTGTCCCAGGTGAGCTATGTGCTCTTCGGCCTGTCCACGATGAACCCCGTGGGCCTGGTGGGCGCGGTGCTCCACGCCATTGCCCACAGCCTGATCAAGGACACCCTGTTCATGTCCGCCGGCGCCATCATCCTCAAGACCGAAAAGACGCAGGTGGCTGATCTGAAGGGGATCGGCAAGCAGATGCCGGTGACGCTGGCCTGCTTCACCATCGCCAGCCTGGGCCTGGTGGGCATTCCCCCCTGCATGGGCTTTGTGAGCAAGTGGTATCTGGCGCAGGGCTCCCTGGCGGCCTCCGGCGTGTCCGGCGTACTGAATATCCTGGGCCCGGTGATCCTGCTGATCTCCGCCCTGCTGACCGCCGGCTACCTCTTCCCCATCGTGATCAAGGGCTTCATCGTCGGTAGCGGCGGCCACGGCCATGACGCCGAACCCGCCCCCGTGTATGAACGCAACGACGCCCCCCTGATGATGCTCATCCCCCTGCTGGTGCTGGCGGTGCTGAGCGTTGTGATCGGCATGTTCCCCGGCGCGCTGATTGACCTGCTGACCAAGGTCGGCACGGCCCTGATGTAAGGAGGGGCTGGCATGCTGATCTTCCTGACGCTGCTCGTCCCGCTGCTGGGCGGCGCGGCGATGTCCTTCATCCGCTTCCCCTCGGGAAAGGCGCGGGCCATCTATGTGGAGTCCGTCGTCTGTCTGACGAGCCTGATGGTGCTTTCCCTGCTCATGACCCGGACGCAGGAAACCTTCACGCTCTACACCCTGCTCGAAGGGCTGCCCCTGGCCTTCCGGCTGGATGGCACCGCCTGTGTCTTCGCAGGCCTTGTGGCCGTGCTCTGGCCCATCGCCAGCCTCTATGCCTTTGAATACATGAAGCATGAGGAGCGGGAAAACACATTCATGGCATGGTATACCATGTCCTACGCTGCCACGCTGGCCGTGGCCTTCTCCGCCAATCTCTTCACCCTCTATGTTTTCTATGAGTGCCTGACGCTCATTACCCTGCCGCTGGTCATCCACAAAAAGGATGCGCTGTCCATCCGCGCCGGCCGTAAATACCTGCTCTATTCCATCACCGGCGCTGCGCTGGCCTTCATTGCGCTGGTCTGCATCTACTTCACCTCCGGCACGACAGAGTTCGTCCTCGGCGGCGTGCTGAACACAGAAACTGCAGCCGGAACCACCGCAATGCTGGGCATGTTCCTGCTGGCCTTCATCGGCTTCGGCACCAAGGCGGCTGTCTTCCCCATGCACGCCTGGCTGCCCGCCGCTTCCGTAGCGCCCACCCCTGTCACGGCGCTGCTGCATGCGGTGGCGGTGGTCAACACCGGCGCCTTTGCCGTGCTGCGCGTGATCTACTATTCCTTCGGCGCCGATTTCCTGGCCGGCACCTGGGCGCAGACTGCTGCGCTGCTCATCGCCTGCGTGACAATCGTCTTCGGCTCCTCCATGGCAGTCAAGGAGCAGCACCTCAAGCGCCGTCTGGCCTGGTCCACCATTTCCAACCTGAGCTACATGCTCATGGGCGCGGCGCTCATGTCCCCGGAGGGCATGGTCGGCAGCCTGAGCCACATGGTGATGCACGGCATGACCAAGATCACCCTGTTCTACTGCGCCGGTGCCATCCTGGTGCGGACCGGCAAGGAGTACATCCAGGATGTGCGCGGCTTCGGCAAGCTCATGCCGGTGACCTGCGCTGCCTTCCTGATCGCCGGCATGTCCCTGGTGGGGACGCCGCCCCTGTCCGGCTTTGTGAGCAAGTTCAACCTGCTCACCGCAGCTGCCGCAAACGGCACCTGGCTGGGCATCGTTGCCATCGCTGCGCTGATCATCTCCGCCATTCTGACGGCGATCTACCTCTTCACGGTGATCGGCCCGATGTACTTCCGGCCCCTGAACGCGGACATGGCCCATCTCAAGGACTTTAACCGCGACCCCAACTGGATGATGCTCGTCCCCTTTGCGCTGCTGATCACTGCGGTGATCGGCCTGGGCCTGTGGGGCGGTCCGCTGGTCAGCTTCCTCAAAAATGTGGCTGCCGGCGTGACATTCTGATGAAAGGAGGAATACGACCATGTTTCTGATTCCCGTTGTAATCCTCCTGCCGATGGCCGCGGCCATCCTCTCCGCCTGCCTGAGCAAGCGTTCCCCCTTCCTGCGGGATGCGCTGGTGGTGGGCACGGGCATTTCCACCTTCGCACTGTGCGTGCTGCTGGCCCTGCAGGGGGAGACCGAGCTGATCGTTCCCGGCCTGTGCGGCTTCGGCATGACCTTCCATGCGGACGGCTTCCGCGCCATCTACGGCTGCATCGCGGCCTTCATGTGGATGATGAGCGGCGTCTTCTCCCCGGAGTATTTCTCCCACCATGCGGAGAACCGCGGCCGCTACAGCCTGTTCAACCTGCTGACCCTGGGCGCGACCCTGGGCGTGTTCTACTCCAACGATCTCTACACCACCTTCATCTTCTTTGAGATCATGTCCGTGACCAGCTTCGTGATGGTCGCCCACGAGGAGACCCCCGGCGCCATGCGGGCCGCCTACACCTATCTGGCGGTGGCGGTCATCGGCGGCATGACCACCCTGATGGGCATCTTCCTGCTCTGGAAGGAGCTGGGCACGTTGGGCTTTGATGCCATGCAATCCGCCAAGGCTGCCTCGGGCGCGGATCTGACCGCCGCCTCCTGGCTGGTGGTGGTGGGCTTTGCCGCCAAGGCAGGCCTGTATCCGCTGCACATCTGGCTGCCCAAGGCGCATCCGGTGGCTCCGGCCCCCGCCTCCGCGCTGCTCTCCGGCATCCTGACCAAGTCCGGCGTGTTTGGCCTGATCGTCGTCTGCTCCCGGCTGATGGCGGGTGACGCAGCCTTTGGCAATTTGCTGCTGATCTTCGCCTGCGTGACGATGTTCCTGGGCGCGCTGCTGGCGCTGTTCAGCATCGACCTCAAGCGTACGCTGGCCTGCTCCTCCATGAGCCAGATCGGCTTCATCACCGTGGGTCTGGCGGTCATGGTGCTGCTGGGCGAGCATGGTTCCTTCGCTGCCTACGGCGCGGTGATGCACATGGCCAACCACTCCCTGATCAAGCTGGTGCTGTTCATGGCAGCGGGCGTTGTGTACATGAACACCCACAGCCTGAACCTCAACGACGTGCGGGGCTACGGCCGCCGCAAGCCGCTGCTGCATCTGGCCTTTTTCCTCGGCGCGATCTCCATCGCCTGCATCCCGCCCATCGGCTCGGGCTACAACTCGAAGTCCCTGCTGCATGAGGCCATGCTGGAGCTGATCGTCCACCAGCAGGAGCACGGGCACATCTGGGTGCCCTACAAGGCTGCGGAGATCCTCTTCCTGATCTCCGGCGGTCTGACCATCGCCTACATGGTCAAACTGTACATCTGCATCTTCTGGCAGAAGCATCCCACCCGCCAGGAGGAGTACAACCACGGCCGGTCGATGAATCCCGTCTCCGCCATCGCGCTGCTGGGCTCGGCGATCGTGCTGCCCTTCCTGGGCGCAATGCCCGCCACCTTCCTCACGCCCCTGGGCGATATGAGCGCGCATTTCTTCGGCCAGCATGCCCCGGAGCATCACATCGATTACTTCTGTGCGGCAAACCTGGAGGGTGCAGCCATTTCGATCTCCATCGGCGCGGCGGTGTATCTGCTGATCGTGCGGCCCCTGCTGATGAAGAAAAACGCTGACGGCGTGCGCGAATATGTCAACCTCTGGCCCGCGAAGCTGGATCTGGAGGACAGCGTGTATCGCCCCGTGATCGACGGCGTACTGAATTTCTGCGGCAAGGTCTTCGGCTTTGCGGCCCATATCCCGGACAGCAAATTCACCCTGACCTTCCTCCCCCGGGCAACGACCGCTCTGATCCGCGGCCTGGCCGAGCTGCCCGAGCGCATCGTGCTGTTCCTGCGCAAGGCAATCTTTGCGCCCCGGCATGAGCATCAGAAGCCGCCGGTGGGCAACCGCGTCACGTACACGCTGGGCCGCGCCATGAACGGCATTTCGTCCCTGCTCAACCGCCTGTTCCACCGGGAGGTCCCCTTCCGCACCGACTTTGAGTATGTGCTGGATGCCTCCTGGTCCGAGCTGAGCAAATCCACCCGGCTGCTGACCGTAAGCGTTTCCTTCGGTCTGCTGCTGATGGTTGCAGGTCTGTTGATCACGATCCTGTATCTGCTGTAATGTTTTGCGGCGCTGTCCATTTGGGCAGCGCCTTTTTCATTCCGCCATACTCCCTGTCTACCTTGACCATCAGCTCTCCCCCTGCTATAATGCAGGAAAGCAATCATGATTTTCTGATACGGGCGGATAACGCCGCTTCGTCATCCCATACAGCAAATTATCAAAGGAGGCCGCATCGTGCCGCATTCCGCTCTCGATCCACTGCTGCAGGCGCAGCTTGACCGTCGCCTCGTTCAGGTCGTCCCCTCGCCCCGGCAGCTGGCGCTGCAGGAAATGGGCTTCTATGCCTTTGTGCACTTTACGATCAACACCTTTACAGACAGGGAGTGGGGCGACGGCACAGAGAGCCCTGCGCTTTTCAATCCCGCTAGATTCGATGCAGACCAATGGGTCGCGGCTATCCGTGCCGCCGGCATGAAGGCGCTCATCCTGACCTGCAAGCACCATGACGGCTTCTGCCTTTGGCCCAGCCGTCACACCCGGCACAGCGTCGCTGCCAGCCCCTGGCGCGGCGGGCAGGGAGACGTTGTGGCGGAGGTGGCTGCAGCCTGCCGCAGGGGCGGGATTGCCTTTGGCATTTACCTGTCCCCCTGGGACCGGCACGAACCCTGCTACGGCAGCGGCAAGCCTTATGACGATTTCTTCATCGCCCAGCTGACAGAGCTGCTGACCGGCTACGGTGAGATCTGCTCCGTCTGGTTTGACGGCGCCTGCGGCGAAGGCCCCAACGGCAAAAAGCAGTATTACGATTGGGAGCGGTACTACCAGACCATCCGCACCCTGCAGCCCAATGCCTGCATCCACGTCTGCGGGCCGGATATCCGCTGGTGCGGCAACGAGGCCGGCGACACCCGGGAGGCTGAGTGGAGCGTCGTTCCCCGGCGCACGGCGGACACCGAAAAAATCGCCGCTGCCAGTCAGCAGCAGGACGACGCAGCCTTCCGCCTGCGCACCATCCGGGCGCAGGACCGGGATCTTGGCAGCCGCGCCCTCCTGGCCGACGAACCGGTGCTGATCTGGTATCCGGCTGAGGTGAACACCTCCATCCGGCCCGGCTGGTTCTGGCATGCCGCCGAAGACGAGCAGATTCGTCCGCTGGAGAAGCTCATCGACATCTACGAGAAATCCGTCGGCGGCAACGCCACCTTTCTGCTGAACATCCCGCCCACCAGCGAGGGACTGTTCCATCCCAACGACGTTGCCCGCCTGCAGCAGCTCGGAGATTACATCCGGGCCAGCTACAGCAGCAATCAGGCAGAGGAAGCAGCGCTCACCGCCGATCCGGCCGCTCCGGGCCATGCAGCAGACAACCTCCTCACCGATGACGACAGCTGCTATCAGCCCATGCAGGAAACCGGACAGGCAACCCTCACGCTGCGCTGGCAAACACCGCACATCATCCGCCGCGTGGTGCTCAAGGAGCAGCTCCGCTTCAGCCAGCGGGTGGAAGCCTTCGCCGTTGACGCGCGCATCAGCGGCCGCTGGCAGCAGATTGCTTCGGGCACGGTGATCGGCCATCAGCGGATCTTGCCGCTGCTGCCCCTGGAGACCACCGCGCTGCGCATCCGCATTCTGGACGCGCGGGTCAGCCCGATTCTGCGCTTTATCGGCGTTTACGCATAATCGCAGCTTCCCCTCCCCGGAAGCACTGTCCTCCGAAATGACCCTGATGCTTTGCCGGAAGCGCTGATCCTTCCGGCTTTCATCTTTTTTCAGGAAAAGGAATAAATGCGGAAAGATTTTTCCTTTGCCGCGCGTCATATATACGGGGCCTTTTAGGCGCTCCGCCAAACAAAAGAAACCGGATTCCGGTTGGAAAGGAGGTTTGATCCTTGCTCCTGATGCTGAATCTTGATCTGCCCGGACCACGGGAGAATGCCGAGGATCACCTCACCCGGCTCATGCAGACCTACGGCAGCAATATTCTGCGCGTCTGCTACCTGTATCTGAAGGATCACAGCCTTGCGCAGGACGCTGCGCAGAGCACCTTTCTCAAGGCCTGGAAGGCCCTGGGGACGCTCCGTGCCGGCTCCACCGAAAAGGCCTGGCTGATGCGCATTGCCGTCAACACCTGCAAATCCATGCTGCGCAGCCGGGAATACCAGCTGTACGCCAAATCTCCTGATATGGAGGAGCTGCCTGAGCCCTACACCGAGGATGCGCATCCGGACAACACCGTCCTTCTGGCCGTATTGGCCCTGCCGGAGAAATACCGCGAGGCTGTGGTGCTCCACTATTATCAGGGCTTTTCCTCCCCGGAGATCGCCCAGATTCTCCGCATTCCCCAGGCAACGGTGCTGACCAGGCTGCACCGCGCCCGCAAGCTCCTGGAATCCGAACTGAAAGGATGGTATTTGAGCGATGAATGACCGCTTCTTCTCCGCGCTCGACGCCAGCCTTTCCGGCCTGGAGTTCACCGAGCGCATGCAGCAGCATGTGCTGCAGCAGATCCGCACCCCCGCCCCTGCAAAGCCGACCACGGCACGCCGCAGCTGGATGCTCCCGGCTTTGTCCGCCGCTGCAGCCCTGCTGCTGATGGTGGTTGGTCTGAACCGGGTCAATCACATCATGGATCAGGCGGGCGACCCGATCACCGCACCGGCTTCAACCAATGCAGCAGCAGCGCCGACCTTTGCACCCATCGGCCCCGATCCGACCTTCATGGCTGTCCCGACGCAGGAGATCTCCCCTGCACCGACAGTGACCAGCAGTCCGAGTCCCACGCCTACGGTGACCCCGAGTCCCACGCCCACGGCAACCCCGAGCCCCACGCCCACGGCAACTCCAAGCCCTACGCCCACGGCGACCCCGAGTCCCACGCCCACGGCAACTCCGACGCCCACACCTACGGCGACTCCGAGCCCCACACCTATGGCGACTCCGAGCCCCACGCCTACGGCAACTCCGAGTCCTACGCCCACGGCAACGCCGAGTCCCACGCCCACGGCAACTCCGAGTCCTACGCCCACGGCGACCCCGAGTCCCACGCCCACGGCAACGCCGAGCCCCACACCTACGGCGACTCCGAGCCCCACACCTACGGCGACTCCGAGCCCCACGCCTACGGCAACGCCGAGTCCCACGCCCACGGCAACGCCGAGTCCCACGCCCACGGCAACTCCGAGTCCCACGCCCACGGCAACTCCGAGTCCCACGCCCACGGCAACTCCAAGTCCCACGCCCACGGCAACTCCAAGTCCCACGCCCACGGCAACTTCGACGCCCACACCGGCACCCACACCTTGCCCGACCGAACCCGCCTACAAGTCCGCGCTGGTCAAGGCGACCTACAGCCTGCAGGACAAGGTGACGAAGTACGCCCACTACAACACGACCTACCGGCAATACGAAGATTTCAACACCCTCAATGTGTTCTTCTTCTACAAGGCAGGGCTGCCCGAGGGCGCCTATATGCAGGTGCTGGAGGCAGACGGCGTTCCCGGCGCATACGGCAGCGCGGTCATCGGGCCCGCCAATGTGGAAGGAACAGATCCGGAGCTGCTGAACGCCAAGATCTTCAGCTACAACCTGCCCGCATGCCAGACCGTACTGACTGCCTGCTGTGCGCCGGACGGTACGGAGCTGTTCCGCGCAGGCTTCAAGCTGAAGGAGGTCAGCTATCCCTCCGGCCGCGACAGCGCCCCAGCTGCCGGCAACGCTACTCCTGTTCCGCCCGGATATGGCGACGACTACAATATCCTGGACAGCATCACCGGCAGGCCCACGCCCACCCCCTGGTACAGCTGGATTCAGGACGGTATGTACATCAAGACCCCCAGCCCTTACGATTATGTTCAGCCCACCCCGAATCCCTTCGGCTGGAGTGGCGGCTGGGGCTGGTAAACAGCAGGACATCCCACCACAAGACGCTCCCCGGTTGACCGGGAGCGTCTTTTCTCTGCACACAAAAAGCTCCCTCCATGACGGAGAGAGCCATTGGGTCGGTGACCCGGTCAATCAGAGGGTCAATCAGCCACGGCGAGCGGCGAAGCACTCGCTGCAGTACACGGGACGATCCTCACGGGGCTGGAAGGGAACCTTGGTGGCCTTGCCGCACTCGGCACAGACAGCGTCGAACATCTCGCGAGGAGCGCCGGCAGCGGGACGGGAAGCCTTGCGGGCCATACGGCAGTCACGGCAGCGGGTGGGCTCGTTCTGGAAGCCCTTCTCGGCGTAGAACTCCTGTTCACCGGCAGAGAAAATGAACTCGTTGCCACAGTCTTTGCATACCAGCGTCTTGTCTTCGTACATGGTTTTGGAACCCCCTGAAAAAAATGTAAAGTAGGCTGTTTCTCCGGCTGACCTGGTTTTTGACCCCACACTCGCCGTCTGGGAGGTAGCTCTGCACGATCAGTGCCCTCACGCACTCCTCTCGGGGTCTGGACGAAA
>JAFQIB010000088.1 GCA_017397765.1 Clostridia bacterium
GATGTCCCTGACGGTGATGGTCTTCACCCTTCTGACCTGCTTTGGCGGCGGGTATTTCATCGGCAAGGCACTGGGGCTGAACTGGAAGCTATCCAACCTGATCTCCGCCGGTACGGGCATCTGCGGCGGCTCTGCCATTGCCGCCATCGCCCCCACCATCGACGCGGACGACAACGACGTGGCCTATGCCATGTCCGCCACCTTCCTGTTCGATATGGCGATGATCGTGCTGTTTCCCATCATGGGCCGGGCGCTGGGCATGACGGATCAGGCATTCGGCATCTGGGCAGGCACAGCGGTGAACGATACCTCCTCCGTGGTAGCCACCGGCTACGCCTTCTCCGAGGCGGCAGGCGATTTCGCTACCATGGTCAAGCTGACCCGCACACTGGCGATCATCCCCACGGTGATCGTGTTCGCCCTTGTGCAGCTGAACCTCAAGCGTAAGGAAGCTCTCTCCCTCCAGCAGGACGGCAGCCAGCTCAAGGCTGAGTTCTCTATCAAGAAAATCTTCCCCTGGTTCATCCTGGGCTTCCTGGCCATGTCCGTCGTGGCGAGCATCTTCCCCTTCCCCGCGCAGGTAGTCAGCGGCACCAAGACCGCCAGCAAGTTCCTGATGGTCTGCGCCCTGGCCGCCATCGGCCTGAACACCTCCTTCGCCAGCATGAAGAAGGCAGGCATCCGGCCCATGATCCACGGCTTCATCATCTCTGCGCTGGTGGTGATCGTGGCGCTGCTGGTGGAAATGGGCATGGGGATCGTGTAACATTCTGGACAGAATATCACAAAGCCGCTGACAATGTCGATGTCAGCGGCTTTTGCTGTACCAGATCATCTTCTCTGTTCTTTTTCCGACACTTCCCCATAATCACCTGCTTTTATCAAAATATTTCAGGCAGTTCAGCAGCGACAGTATGACCTGAGCCATTGCCTCACATGATTCGTCCTGTCCGTTGCGCAGCCAGTCCACGATGATCCGGTAAGAGCCGCCTGCCATATAGGAAAAAGCATAGGGCGATAGGTTCTTCTCCGGAAGCACCAGCGAAACCAGTTGGGCAATATAACTGTCAAAACGGTCGCTGAGCAGATGTACCGCCGAGGAGTTGGCCAGACAACGGAAAAAACGTGCCTCCGTTTCACCAATGTAGCGGAAAAACAGAAGGACGATGCGTTCCAGATCGTCTCTTGCTTTGTCCACATCCTGCACGAATTCTTCAAAGCAGCTGTCCAGATGCTGCACCAGTATATCTTCCATACGATCATAGCTGCGGTAATAGGTCATGCGGGAAACTCCGGCAGCATCACACAATTCGCCGACATTGATGCTCTCCAAGGGCTTGCGTTCCATCAGCCCCAGCAGGGCATCGTACAGGCATTGCTGAAAGAATTCCTTTTGCTCTGTGTTGTTCATGATACATTTTGCTCCTTTTGTCACACCTGCCGGAGATCGCATTGACGGCACAATCAGTACGGTGTTACAATAGTAACATCATAAGTTCGGCAGGTCAAGAGGAGGAAGCCATATGCGTAAGAAGATCGCCCGTCTGGCACAGAGCCAGGAAGATTATACCCGTCTGGGGCTGAAAGCCGGGATGGTTGAACCATGGGAGGATGGTCTGCACACCAGCGGCAGATTCGGAGAGTACGAATGGTGGTACTTCGACGCCAAGTTGAACGACGGCTGGTCGCTGGTGATCGGCTTCTATTCCCAGCCGGTTACAGCGGCGTGCATCGGCTTTGCACCCAGCATCACTTTTGCGCTGACCCGTGGCGAGGAAGTCATCCGTGAAACGATCAAGGTGGACGCGAAGGACTGCTCCATGAGCAGGGAAGGCTGCTGCGTCCGCTACGGCGAAAGCTGCTTTGAGGGCGATCTGCATACCTATCATATTCATGTGGCCGGTAAGGTTGTGCAGGCTGATGTGAAGCTGACGGCCAATGCGGCTTCCTGGCGGCCTGAGACAGGGCATTTCCTCTTTGATGAAAAGAAGTTCTTTGCATGGCTGCCTTCCGTGCCGGAGGGCTCGGTGGAAGCTACCATTACTGCCAATGGCCAAACCATGTCTTTCACCGGAACAGGTTATCACGACCACAACTGGGGCAATATCGGTATGTACTGGGTGATGCACCACTGGTACTGGGGTCGTGCCAAGGTGGGCGATTATCAGGTGATCTCCAGCTATATCACTGCACACAAGCCTTATGGCTACGAGCATTTTCCCATTTTCCTGCTGCTGAAAAACGGTGAAAAGCTGGGCGATGATCCTCGTTACCTGACCTACACGCAATCAGAACCCGCATTCGACCCTGTGACCCGCAAGCATTATCATCAGAAACTCTGCTACGATTACAACGATGGTCAGCAGCATGTCCGCGTGACCTATGCAGCAAAAGAGATCATCGAATACTTTACCGTCGCCAACGCCAAGACCAGCGCACAGGCTAAGGCCAGCGGACTGCTGCTGTGGATCGTCCGGCAGGCCAGACTTGATCCCAGCTACATCCGCATGACCGGCACCGTAACGCTGGAGCGTTTTGAGGGCAATACGATGGTGGAACGTGTCGAAGCCCCCGGACTGTGGGAGCAGATGTACTTCGGACTGGACGAGGATGTGTAATGAAGAAGAAAAGACGCTGGATGATCGTTCTTGCGGTCATTCTGATTGCCGCCCTGTCCGGCGCGGTCTGTGGACGGCTGCTGCTGGACAGCATCATATGAGGTATGCCATGAGCAAAAAAGCATTTGGCGCATGGATGTGCCTGTTGTTTGCAGGCGTATTTCTGTTTAGCGCACTGCTGTCCATCTGGTATGCGGGCAGCGCACCCATGCGGCTGCTGGCGGTGGAGTGGAACGAAACCGTAGGGACGATCTATCGTGATCTGCCCTATCAGGACGGGCTTCATTATGACCTGTACATTCCCGCTGACATCGACCAGACTTCGCCGCAGCATCTGCTGTTGTTCATCCACGGCGGCAGCTTCAACTCAGGTGCAAAGGAGGATGGCGATGCGTGGTGCAGATATTTCGCTTCTCAGGGCTATATAGCTGCCACGCTGGACTATTCTCTGCAGGGCGAAGGACGGCAGGTTCCCTTGCAGCAAATGAATGATGAGATTGCCGCCTGCGTCGCTGCCATTGATGCCTATTGCACCAGTCTGGGCTGCCAGATTGACGGCATGGCTCCAGTGGGTGTATCTGCCGGAGGTACGCTGGCAATGAACTACGCCTATACCTGTGCGGATTCTTCTGCGATCCCGGTACGCTTCGTGTGTCAGCTGGCTGGTCCGGCAGATTTTCAGCCGGAGGACTGGGGATTATTGAAGCAGGCGAATGGTATTACCAGCGATGAGGATTTCATCGCCATGATGGCAGGCAATGGATCAATTGACGAAATATCCCCTGCGCAGCTGATTACTCCTGCTTCTGTACCTACGCTGATGGGCTATGGACTGCGGGATCATGTGATCCCTGGCAATCAGCGACTGAAAATGACAGAAGCCTTGCGCAGCAATGGCGTTCCCTTCGAGTGCCATGAGTTTCCGAACTCCAATCACGGCTTGTATGCTGATCTGGATGTACTGCAAATCTTTCTGGATCAATTACTTGCGTGGTGCGAGCGTTATTTCTGAATAAGCAAAATGGAGCCGCCAGAAGGATTTCCGGCGGCTCTAAATTGTCAGGTCGTATGACTGCTGGAACCAGCAGCCCCTTGCCTGACGGTCTCACTTAAGTGGCTTTTCTGCATCTGCGCAATCCGCTCTCGCAGATCGTAGAGTGCTGTACCGATGGTGTCAAAAGCAGAAGCGGCAACCTCCTCGTTGTTCTTCATGCCCAGTCGGTGAAGTGGTTCGGCGTCACCTTCAAACAACGCCAGCGCACCTTCGGCCAGTAGGCGGATGTCAGCGATGTCATTGCCCACATTCCAGAAGTAGGTATTGAGTGCCTTGATCTGATCGTTCATCACACATACACCAGCTCTGCATAGACGATCTCTTCGGCACAGGCGCGGATGTTATTCATCGCACCCACCCACGCCATCTGATCGCGGCCTTTGAGTTCTTCCGTGATACCCTGGGCGACCTTCATAGCTTGGATGAGGCTTTCCAGTCGTTCGGTAGTCTCCTGATTGAACAGGGCAAGATATTTGAATAGCTCACCGGACAGCACCAGCTGGTTGAAGGTGCTGGGGCGATGTTCCCGCAGGAACTCCCTGCGCTTGCGTCCCCAGAAGCCGATGTCACCGGCATCCGGCGGTAAAGCAAAGTTAGGGAAGTAGTAGTCGCCGACTTTTACATAGGGGATGCTCTGGTCAGATTCACGCTCGTTGTTCATGTTGCAGCTCCTTTCGCAGTTCGTGGAAGGGTTACAGAGGGATTCTTACTCCTTTCCTCATAACCACTCTCATTCACCACAAACGAGCCGCAGTCATGATGTAATGTGAAGGATAAATCCTTCCTTTACATCATACATACTGCCTATAGCACTTTGTCGATACGCTGAAGTCCGCCGGAGCGGACTTTTTCTTTACCTGCCCGGTGTTCGCCTTGACAATCCCCCCTGCAGAGAGTATGATAAATTGAGTATAAATGTTCTCATGGAGGCAAGACATGATCGTCCTTGGCATTGACCCGGGCTATGCGCTGATGGGTTGGGGCGTGGTGGAAGCAAACGGCAGCCAGCTGAAGCTGCTGGGCTACGGCTGCATCGAAACAAAGGCTGGCACCCCCATGCAGCACCGGCTGCGGACACTGCAGCTGGGCATCCGCGATCTCACCCTCATGTACCGCCCGGACGAGGTGGCCTTTGAGGAGCTGTTCTTTGCCCAGAACGTCACGACGGCTCTGATGGTCGGCGCAGCGAGAGGCGCGGCCATCATTGCGGCTGCTGAGTACACAGAGAATCTATACGAATATACGCCCATGCAGATCAAGCAGGCCATCACCGGCTACGGCAAGGCAGACAAGAAGCAGATCCAGCAGATGGTGAAGCTGCTGCTGCGCATGGAGGAGCTTCCCAAGCCTGACGACGCGGCCGACGCCATCGCGTGTGCGATCACCCACTGTCAGGCCGGCCGGATGCGCGAACAATTCCGGATGCGCTAAGCGGGGCAGCCCCCGCGGGCGTTTCGCGATTGGCGGGGCAGCCCCCGCGGGCGGTACGCGATTGAGGTGGCTGCATCCTTTGAGTAGGCTCGCGTGGAGCTTGGGCGGGGGATTGCGGTTGGACGGCCGCGCGCTCATCGCGCGGGAAAGCTGCAATCCGGCTGCGGGGCAGCCCCCGCGGGCGGTACGCGATTGAGTTGGCTGCATCCTTTGAGTAGGCTCGCGTGGAGCTTGGACGCGGGGACTGCGGTTGGACGGCCGCGCGCTCATCGCGCGGGAAAGCTGCAAGCAGAGCCGCAGGGTTGGATTGATTGTGGCCTGGTGAGGGCTGAATATGGAACGTGAGAAATAAGGAGGACGCTGTCCTTGTACGCATTTATTGAAGGTCAGGTCGTGGAAAAGACCAACAACACGCTGGTGCTGCTGGCAGGCGGCGTGGGCTATCTGCTGAATTGCTCCATGTCCACCATTGCGGCTGCGCCGCAGACGGGCGAGGTCATGCGCTGCCATACCTGGCTGAGCGTCCGCGAGGATGCGATGGAGCTCTTCGGCTTTGCGTCGAAGGAGGAAAAGCAGCTCTTCCTGCTGCTCACCGGCGTGAACGGTGTCGGTCCCAAAATGGCCCTGGCGCTGCTGTCCACGCTGTCTGCAAGCGATCTGCGCCTGGCCATCATCATGGAGGATGACAAGACGCTGGCCCGCGCGCCGGGGGTGGGCAAGAAGATTGCCCAGCGCATCACCCTGGAGCTGAAGGACAAGCTCGGCCAGTTCGAGGTTTCCGGCGGCAGCCAGCCGGCCGCGGCGAATGTGCCTGCCGCAGCGGTGCCTGCGGATAATTTTGCTCAGGCGATGGCGGCGTTGACCGGCCTGGGCTACACCCCTGCCGAGGCCCGGGATGCGCTGCAGAAGATCGACAATAAGGAAGCGCCGGCTGATGAGCTGCTGCGGCTTGCACTGCGCAGCATGGCGGGCTTCTGATCCCCCCTGTACGATTTTGATTGAGGAGCACCAGGATGGAAGAACGCTTCATGAACGCTGCCTACCAGTCCGAGGATGTGGTGGAGCAGAGTCTTCGCCCGCACACGCTGCGGGATTACATCGGCCAGAAGGCGGTCAAGGACAGCCTGAGCATCTATATTCAGGCGGCGCTTTCCCGCCATGATGCGCTGGATCATATGCTGCTGTATGGCCCGCCCGGTCTGGGCAAGACCACGCTGGCCAATATCGTGGCGGCGGAGATGGGCTCCAACATCCGCATCACCTCCGGTCCGGCCATCGAGCGGCCCGGGGATCTGCTGTCCATCATCACCAATCTGAATCAGGGCGACGTGCTCTTTATCGACGAGATTCATCGCCTCTCCCGTACGTCGGAGGAGGTGCTGTATTCCGCCATGGAGGACTTTGCCGTGGATATTGTGACCGGCAAGGGACCGATGGCCAACTCCATTCACATGGCGGTGCCCAAGTTCACCCTCGTGGGCGCAACGACCCGCGCCGGTCAGCTTTCCGCCCCCCTGCGTGACCGCTTCGGCATGCTGTTCCGGCTGGAGATGTACACGCCGGAGGAGCTGGCGCAGATTGTGCGCCGCAGCGCGTCCATCCTGAACATCGACGCGGATGCGGAGGGCATCCTGGAGATTGCCCGGCGCTCCCGCGGCACGCCCCGAATTGCCAACCGCATGCTCAAGCGCGTACGCGACTATGCGCAGGTGCGCGGTGGCGGCGTGATCACCGTGGACGTAGCCCGCGAGGCCATTGCCATGCAGGGCGTGGACGCCCTTGGCCTGGACAAGACGGACCGCACCATGCTCGCCACCATGATGGACAAGTTCGGCGGCGGCCCGGTGGGCCTGGATACCCTGGCTGCCACCACCGGCGAGGACGCGGTGACCATCGAGGATGTGTACGAGCCCTATCTGATGCAGCTGGGCTTCCTGATGCGCACGCCCCGCGGCCGCGTCTGCACCCCTGCGGCATGGCTGCACATGGGCCGCACCGCGCCCGGCAACGGAGAAGTCGGGCAGATGAAGATGGAGCTGTAATTCGGATGGAATGGCTGAATCTGTTTGGGCTGGCTTTTGTGGCAGCGATCATGATCCCCAATATTATCTATGCGGTCAGATGCCCGGACGGCTTTGAAAACCGATGGACGAACAGAGCCGTGGAGCTGATTGAGCAGATCGGCCGGTATGGGTGCTTTGCCTTCATGATTTTCCAGGTGCCCGACACCTGGTTTGGCTGGTGGTCGGAGGAAGCATTTGCGGTATATCTGATCGTCAATGCGGTGCTGGTTGTGCTGTATTGCGGCGTATGGATGGTCTGCTTCCGGCGCAATACGGTTTTCCGGGCGCTGGTGCTGTCCATCCTGCCCTCGGCGATATTCCTGCTCAGCGGCATACTGAGCAGATCGGTGCTGCTGCTGATTTCTTCGCTGCTGTTTGCGCCGGCCCATATTCTGATCTCCTGCAGGAATGCAAAGCTGGAACAAGCTGCATCCTGACAATGAGAAAACCGCCGGAACGAATGCGTTCCGGCGGTTTTTGATGAAATTCAGGGATGAGAGATGCCTCAGAAATTCCAGCCCCATTTGTTCAGATACCGGCAGGCGTTGCCGAAGCGGCGGAGGATCTCCGGCAGGTTGCGGTTCTTCACCTGCTTGTTGTGGGTTACCACCATTTCCGGGTGATAGACGATGGAACCGATCTCCAGCGCACGGCGGCTCAGATCGCTGTCCGCATGGGTGAGGAAGAAGTGCGGATCAAAGCCGTTGAGCTGGCGCAGGGCGGAGGTACGGATCAGCAGGAAGCAGCCCTTGGCAACCTCCACGCTGGTGGGGGTGCGGATGTCCGAATCCGCCAGGGTGTATTCCTCCCGCCAGGCCTTGAAGGGGCCGCCCAGTCGACGCAGGCTGCTGGCCAGCATATAGCGGATACGGGGAGAGCGGCGGGGCTGGGGCAGCTCGTTGCCCTTTTCGTCCAGCACCTTCGGGCTGAGGATGATGCAGCTCTTGTTGTGCTCCATGTAGGCGACCATATTGGAAAGCACCTTGTCGTCAAAGGTGACGTCAGGATGGCAGATCAGATGATACTGGCTGCGGAGGTTGGGCAGGACGAGGTTGTGCCCGCCGCCGAAGCCCAAATCCTTCTGCTGGGGATAATACTGCACGCCCGGACACTGCCACTGCAGGTGCATGCCCAGCGTGCCGCCGGGGGCGTTATCCACCACATGCAGCTCCAGGTCGATATCGCTCTCCTGGAAGCACTGCACCGCGTGCAGCACGCGCACGCCGGAATTGTACAGCACGATGCATGCGCTCAGCATGGGTTCGGTGAAAATCGACATGGGCATCCCTCGCAGTCATAAAGTCTCACCCTATTCTACCGCGAAACGCCGGTTTTGTCCATAAAAGAGTGGAAATTTCCAATGGGAAATGGTATAATACAATCGGAGATGAATTCCCTGATCCGGGAAGGCTTGCCGGTATGGCCGAAACCGCCTGGCTGGCCCCCATGATTCACAAAACGAAAGGTATCCTGTTATGGCAAAATTTGCAGTCTTTATCGACCTTGAAAACTGCGGCGCCAAGGTTTCCACCCTTGACTCCGTGCTGGAGAAGGTCAAGATCCGCGGCGACATCCTGCTGGGCAAGGTGTATGGCTATACGGACCGCTTCTCCGAGCTGAAGGAGGTGCTGCTGTCCAACACCTTCACGGTGGTGCCCAGTTTGCGCTACGGCATTGCCCAGAAGAACAACGCGGACATCCAGCTGGTCATTGACGCCCTGGAGGTCGCTTATACCAACGAGCTGATCGATTCCTTCTGCATCGTTTCCGGCGACAGCGATTATGTGCCGCTGGTGGGCAAGCTGAAGTCGATGGGCAAGTTCGTGCTGGGCATCAGCCGCTCCGAGGCCACGTCGAATATCTTCCTGAATGCCTGCAATGAATTCCAGTTCCTGGAGGGCGTGAGCCGCAAGGCGGCCGCTCCGGCCCGCAAGGGGAGGAAGACGGCCTCCGGCGAGGAGACGGTGGACGAGAACGAGCTGAACAAGCTGATCGTGTCCATCATTGATGAGGCCACCGGCATGGATGAGATGTACGCCTCCGAGCTCAAGGGCGTGCTGACCCGTCTGCGCCCCGACTTCAACGAGAAGGCCTACGGCTGCTCCTCCTTCTACAAGATGCTGACGAAGCTCTCCGCCAAGTACGGCGATATCTTCGTCAAGAACGACAACTTCAATGTGATGGTGTCCCTCAACGCCAACATGGAGGGCGCGGAGGTGCATCCGCAGCTGACCCGGGAAAACTGGAAGGAGGCCTTCGCGGCCCAGCTGGGCGCGTACAAGGATGGCGGCTTTGAGCGCATCAATCCCTCCATCCTCAAGGCGGATATCCTCACCACCTACCCGGATTTCAACGAGCGTACCATCGGCTTCAAGCGCTTCTCCGACGTGATGAAGCAGCTGGAGAAGGACGGCCTGGTCCGGGTCGAGATGGACGATCAGCGCACGATGCTCATCAAGCTGCTCTGAGCAGCAAAGTCAGAAAAACCGGGCGTTTTTGCGCCCCTGGGAGAGGAGTACAATCTATGAATGCCGGATTTACCCGAGAAGCCGCGCTGGCGGCGCTGCAGCAGTACAACAAGGAAGCCTTCCACATCCAGCATGCCCTGACCGTGGAGAAGGCCATGCGCTGGTTTGCCAACGATCTGGGCCACGGTGCGGACGCGGACTTCTGGGCGCTGGTGGGCCTGCTGCATGATATCGACTTTGAAATGTGGCCGGAGGAACACTGCAAGAAGTGCGTGGAGCTGCTGGAAGCGATCGGCGCAGCGCCGGAATTCATCCATGCCGTTTGCAGCCATGCCTTTGGCCCCTGCTCCGACGTGGAGCCCGTCCATGAGATGGAGAAGGTGCTCTTTGCGGCGGATGAGCTGACCGGTCTGATCGGTGCGGCGGCGCGGATGCGTCCCTCGAAGTCCTGCACGGACATGGAGGTCTCCTCGCTGAAGAAGAAGTTCAAGGACAAGAAATTCGCCGCCGGCTGCAGCCGCGACGTGATCCGCGAGGGCGCGGAGCGTCTGGGCTGGGAGCTGGAGACGCTGATGGAAAAGACCATCGCCGCCATGGCCGCCACCGAGGCGGAAATGCTGGCGGAGCTTCAGGCGCTTACTGGCGCATAAGCGGAGCAAACTGCACCTTGTGCAGGGATTATCCGGTTTGATCCGTTGTATAGGGCAGGAAGCATCCTGCGGGATCACAAAGAAAGGAGGGCATGTCGGATGAAGCATCTGCGCCGGCTGATCTGGCACATCGCATCCCGGCTGCTGATCGTCACCCTGGTGCTGGGGCTGCTGGTCACCGGGTTCTACTACGCGATGAACATGACCAACATCTACATCGTCCTCAAGGACGGCATGGCCCGTCGCGCTCAGGTGGTGATGATGACCGAAGAGGTCGACGAGCTGAAGAAGTACTTTTACGACAGCTTTATCAGCCGCGATGCTGCCGTGCAGACCGTCATCAATGGGACATCGCCCTATCAGGCCTACAATGTCGTCGGCATCGACCACCGGCTGGAAATGGGCTTTACCTGGGTCTGGCCCTGGGATACCACGGCCCGCGTGGACATCGTGGAGCGCATTCCCGCCATTGACGGCCGCGTCAAGGGCAGCGTGGCGGAGAACTATATCGATCAATACGGCAGTGAAGCACTCTATCCGCCGGACTGGATCAGCGCCCGCTACCGGGCAACGCTGGTCAAGGAGAACGGCCAGTGGAAGATCCTGAGCATCCAGACGATTGAAAGGCTGGAGGAATAAAAGGAGACATACATGCTGGGCAGCAAGGGCTTTGACCTGTGGGCGGACGGCTACGACAGGAGCGTGGGCCTTTCGGACGAGGACGGAACATACCCCTTTGCCGGGTACAGGGACGTTCTGAATGAGATTTATAGCCGGATTCTGAACTGCAAAGGCCGGGATGTGCTGGATATCGGCTTTGGTACAGGGACCCTGACGGTGAAGCTGTATGAGCAGGGCTGCAGGATCTTCGGTCAGGACTTTTCACCGCGTATGATCGAACTGGCACAGGCCAGGATGCCGCAGGCACAGCTGCTGCAGGGGGATTTTGCAAATGGGCTGGTTCCTGCGCTGATGCAGCGCCAATATGATGCGATCGTCGCTACCTACGCGCTTCATCATCTGACGGACAGGCAAAAGATTACTTTCCTACAGGAACTTCGGCCGTTGCTGAAGGAAGGCGGCTGCATCTATATTGGCGATGTGGCTTTTATCAACCGGACAGAGCTGGAAGCCTGCCGGTGTGAATGCGGCGATGAATGGGATGAAGATGAAATCTATTTCGTATATGAGGAACTGAAGGCTGCATTTCCTGAAATGACATTTGAAAAACTATCTCACTGTGCCGGATTGCTGATGATCCCGGCGTGAACACAAAAAAGCTCCGGAGGCTCCGGAGCTTTTTCTTGTGACATTTTGGGAGGGCTCAGCACCCCATCTTCGCATCCATCAGAATCATTCGCCTTGATAAAAGGGACAGCCGCCCTGAAGACACTGACGATTGAGCGAGGAACGCGAACAGCGGATGGTTCCTGCATCCATGCGGATGCCCAGCTTTTCCTCTGTAAAGCGGCAGGCCTCAAGAATGGCCAGGTACGCATTCCGCTTGCAGCAGCGGGGGCCGCCGTGCTTGCCAATAGCGGCCAGTGCGCTTGCGGTCATCTGATTGGCCAGCCCCCAGGGTTCTTCAGCCAGCGGGGTTGCCTTGGTGACAATGGAGATATACATGCCCGTGCTGATGCCTGCACCGCAGGCGCCCCAGTATCCGCAGGCGCCGCCGGGCACCTGCTGGCCCCGCCTGCTGATCTCAGAAAGCGCGTCATGCAGGTCAAACATGCCGCCTGCATGATGGCAGGCTGTCAAAAGCGCAGCACCGACCATGACGTGATGCTCAGGGCCGTGCATGTGGCAGAAGGGTAAGGACATCATTTTTTCCAGAATCTCAACAGGCCGGTCGGAGCCTTCCCGGAGGCAGACGGAGAAAATGGCACCTATCCCACGGGTGTGGCATTGGTCGCAGACAAAGTGCCCCTGCACACATCTGGCCCGGCTCTGCACGGTCTGATGGCAGATCTCGCAGGTCATCGGTATGCTGCTTTCCAGGTATTCCAAAGGGGCTTTACAGATGATACATTCTTCGCTCATTTTGATCCTTTCGTGTATGCTTGCATGGAGGGGGAAAAGAGCGCATTCGATGGTCAACTGCCTCGGGATTGGCGGGGCAATGCATCAGTATCCCAGCGCCTCATCCACCAGCACGATGGTGATCTTGTTGCCACCCAAAGGCCGCTCGATGATCGAGGTTACATTGCACATGCTCTTTTCGCAGCGGGCAGCGTCGCATTTGCCAGTCAGGGCGCAGGGGGAATCCTTGCCCAGGCGGCGGGCGTTGAGCGGACAGGCGACGGTCTTGATCCGGGCAATGGCCTGGGGCACGCCGCCGTCTACCAGCTTGTTGACGCCTGCGATGACGATCACCTGCTTCGGCCCGGCGATCATCGCGCCGACCCGGTTGCCTGTGCCGTCGATATTCACCAGGCAGCCGTCGGCCGTGATGGCGTTGGAGCTGGTCAGGTATACGTCACTGCAGGCGGCACGGGCAAAGACCTCCGGCTTGGGCACGTCATTCTCCCAGTGCCAGTAGACAGGATGCCCGGCGTCCTTCAGCGCGGTGTACAGGCCCAGGTCGCGGACGGTGACGCTGCCGCCGAAGCCCACGGAGGCCTCCTGGGGGATGAGCTTCATCACCAGCTCAAAGGCAGCCTCCTTTGTGGCGGCATGGTGGACGGTAAAGCCCTTGCGTGTCAGGGAAAATAGCGTGTTGGTCATCAGGGTGGTCATGGCGCATCCTCCTCAGTAGACTTTGTACATCCCGGATAGCATCAGCAGGCAGAAGAAATACAGGCAGTTGTCGTAGTAGCGGCGGTTGCCCTTGCGCAGGGGCTCATCCCAGAAGCGCTGCAGCCAGCCGTCGGCATGGACGCTGTCCGAGGCGATGCTGGCTGCGCCCAGCACCGCGGTGATGGCGACGGGGTGCATCGCGGGCTCTTCGGTGGCGGCGCCGTCCAGATGATAAGCCTTGAAATCCTCCTGGGCGATGGGCCAGAAGAAATCCTGCAGGCGGGTCACGACCTGCGCTGTCCCTTCATCCCGGCCGTTCCACAGCGTGTCCAGGGCGATGTTCATCGCCACCCGGTAGGCGTCGGAATAGTAGGCAGCAGGCTTGCGGAACATCAGCCGGGTGGCGCCGTCATATTCGGTGTATTCGGCGGACATGCCGGTCACCGGGTGGGCGGAGGCGGCGATGAAGGCGCGGGACGCGCGGGCAGCCTCCAGCCAGAAGTCCCGGTCGCAGGGATCGGCCCTGTCAGCAAACAACTCGTAGAAATGGGGAAGATGATAGCTGGGATCGGTGTAGAGGGCGTCCGGCACAAAGCGGATGTAATGATTGTCCGGGTCCCACATCGGCTGACCGGTGGGCACCAGCTCATGCTGGTGGACGCAGTGCCGCAGGATCGTGCGGGCCTGCTCGGTGTAGTTGAAGATGCCCTCGCCGTCGCCCCAGCGGGCCGCCGCCATGAACAGCGCCATGGCGTAGTATTCCTCGCCGTCGGGGGCGGGGCCTTCAGCGTTGTGCACGCCGCTGAGCTGTACGGACCAGGCGAAATAGCCTTCATGCCGGCCTTCGCGGAGCAGCATGTATTTGACGGAGAAGGCCCAGAGCTTGTCGAAAAGATCCTGGCGGTCCATCTGCACGGCCATCATCATGCCGTAGGACATGCCCTCGGTGCGGGCGTCGTGGTTGCCGGTATCCTCCATGCAGCCGGTGGCGGGCCCGGCGGGGGAGGCGACGTCCACATCGTGATAGAATTTCTCCGCGGGGTCAAAGAAAATGGTCTGGAACGCGGCTTCCACTTTTGCCCGCGCCTGCGCGTCGCTCACGCCGATCCGGGCGAAATAGTTGGGATATGTACGGCTCATCATGTACCTCCGGTATGCAGTCTGTATGGGGCGGAATATTCGACAGCGTCCAAGCAAATTCCTGCTGATTGACAGCCTTTGTCCGCCGTGCTACAATATCCGCAGACATCCGGAAAAGGAGATTCCCTATGCGCCGCATTTATCTGGACAACGCAGCGACCACCGCTGTATCCCCGGCTGTGCTGGAGGCGATGCTGCCCTGGTTCGCCGAAGCGTACGGCAATGCCTCATCCGTGCATACCGAGGGCCGGGAAGCCAAGCGCGCCATCGAAAACGCACGCCGCCAGCTGGCCGGGGCGCTGAACGCCGCGGCTCCCCAGGAGATCTATTTCACCGCCAGCGGCTCGGAGAGCGATAACTGGGCCATCAAGGGCGCTGCACTGAGCCGGGGCAGCGGGCATATCATCACGACGGCCATCGAGCATCATGCGGTGCTGCACACCTCCGCCTGGCTTGAAAAGAAGGGCTTTTCGGTCACCATTCTGCCGGTGGACGCCTGGGGCCGGGTGACGGCTGCCCAGGTGGAAAAGGCCTTGCGGCCGGACACCATCCTCGTCAGCGTCATGGCGGCGAACAATGAGGTTGGCACGCTTCAGCCCATCGGGGAGATCGGTGCGCTGTGCCGGGCGCGCGGCGTACTCTTCCATACCGATGCGGTGCAGGCGGCGGGGGCGATCCCGCTGGACGTGCAGACGATGCAAATCGATCTTTTGTCCCTGTCCGGACATAAGCTCCACGGCCCCAAGGGGGTTGGCGCACTGTATATCCGCAAGGGCGTGAAGATCGACAGCCTTGTCCACGGCGGCGCTCAGGAGCGCGGCTTTAGGGCGGGCACGGAAAATGTGCCGGGTATTGTGGGGCTGGGCAAGGCGGTGGAGCTGGCGCATGCGTCGCTGGATGCGCATGCGGCGAAGATGACCGCGCTCCGTCAGCGGCTGATTGAAGGCTTGCAGGCCCGCATCCCCAACATGCGGCTCAACGGACACCCTGAGGAGCGGCTGCCCAACAATGTGAACGTCAGCTTTGCGGGCGTGGAAGGGGAGGCCCTGCTGCTGCGGCTGGATCTGGCCGGCGTGGCAGCCTCTGCCGGATCGGCTTGCACCTCCGGCACGCTCGATCCCAGCCATGTGCTGATGGCCCTGGGCCTGACGGAAGCAGAAGCCAACGGTGCGCTGCGCCTGACCCTGAGCAGCGAAACCACGGAAGAGGAGATCGACCGGGTGCTGGAGATCCTGCCGCCCATTGTGGCGGATCTGCGCCGGATGACCGCCAGATAAAAAGCAAAAAGAAGCCGTCCTGGAGGGAGAACTGTCAAGGAACAAGTTATCCAGCAACAAGAAAAGACGTGCATCCGGTGATATGCCGGATGCACGTTTACTTATATGTACTTGTATAAACGCAATGCACTGGAACGGTGCGTATCATTGCGCCCTCTTGAAATGATGGGAAAGAAGAGTTTCGTCTGCTCGGCAAATTGGAATTTGTCAGTATTTCAACTGCTTAATCTCATTGGCAATCACAGCCACATCCTTTGCGTTTGTATCAATTATCATGGTATCCAATGTTTGATACATCGGTATTCTTGCTATGCTTCTCTCAATTACATCTTCAGAGCGAACACCTCTTTCTACATCCATTGATAATCTTTCACGCAGAGTATTTTCATCGGCTATCAGAGAGACGCATTTCACC
>JAFQIB010000089.1 GCA_017397765.1 Clostridia bacterium
CGTCCGCATAGCTTTTCATCGTCATAGAAATAGGTGTAGCTCATGTTCCCGTTTGCGTGCGCTTTGGCATATGCCGCAAGTACGGCATTTAGCCGTTCTGCCTCTGCTTTATCCTGTACATCATGGATCAGGCAGGTGGACGGCTTGGGATTTCCGAGCGCCTCCAGAAACAAGAATGCCGGAGCATGTATTTTACTTCGGATTCGCTGGCGGATTTCAGGATGGCTGAAATAGCGGTTCAGGTCATCCTCTGTAAAGATCCATTTTCCAGAGTCTTTTGTTCCTAAGAGAAGACCAGACTTAATATCACTTCGTAATGTTCGAAGTGTGGTTCCACTCATCGTGGAGAGTTCGCTTAGTGTGTAAATCTTTTCACTCATTTTCTTTCTCCTATTTTGCAATTGCAGAATGAAGATTACACCTTAGTATACCATGATTGAACACTTATGGTACAGGAAAGTTTGTTTTCATTTCTATTTTTGCGAAAAAACATTGATCAAAGAGGCAAACGTATCTGTAAGATTGAGACCATTCTTTGAAGCTGTATTTGCTTTCTACTTTGCCTTGGCTCTTGGCACACTTGGGAGAATGCATGATTTCATCTGTGATATGATCTTGGGCTTGAACATGCAGAAGACATATGTAGCAGTCCGAACCGCTTTAATCGATACTGCAGTACTAATGATACCGTGGAAATTCTGATTGTTGACGGAGTTGCAGCTGCTATTGTGGCAGTTGTCGGCTATAAAGGTAACAAAAGAAAGAATCTCAAGGCGAAAACGATCCATGAGGCCAGGGGTACAGCCTGATTGAACTGGAATGTGCTACTTGGAACACGGAGCAGACGAAATATCACGTCTTCATCGCTTGCTGTTTATGTTTTCCTCTTGGAATTTTGTCAATGAAAGCCGATTGACAGAAAATTTTGCTACACCTATAATTCCTCTTGGAACCTTCCACTTTAGTCAGCTTCCACTTTTGCGGATTTCACAGGGTGAAAATCAGGAACCTTCCACTTCAGCTTCCACTTTGGCACAAAAAAAGGATGACCTCTCATTGAGATCATCCTTGATTATTCCCTCAATCAGAGGGTGAAACCCTCTGATTACTTGCCGAAGTAGCGCTTCAGGAGGCCTTCGAAAGCCTTGCCATGGCGGGCTTCGTCGCGGGCCATCTCATGCACGGTGTCGTGAATGGCGTCCAGGTTCAGGGACTTGGCCAGCTTGGCCAGCTCGAACTTGCCGGAGGTCGCGCCGTTCTCAGCGTCCACGCGCATTTCCAGGTTCTTCTTGGTGGAGTCGGTCAGGACCTCGCCCAGGAGCTCTGCAAACTTGGCAGCATGCTCAGCCTCTTCGTAGGCAGCCTTCTCCCAGTACAGGCCGATCTCGGGATAGCCCTCGCGATGGGCAACACGGGCCATGGCCAGGTACATGCCGACCTCGGAGCACTCGCCCTCAAAGTTGGCGCGCAGGCCGTCGATGATCTCCTGAGGAGCACCCTGAGCAACGCCGACCACATGCTCGGCCGCCCAGGTCTTCTCGCCGCCCTGCTGGACGAACTTGCTCGCAGGCACCTTGCAAACCGGGCACTTCTCCGGAGCCTCGGGACCCTCATGTACATAACCGCAAACGCTGCAAACCCACTTCATATTGATATACCTCCTGAAAGTTTTTTTGATTCATTTTCTGTTTGGCTTTCGCCTGATATGATAATATCACATTTCCCTCAGAATGAAACACTTTTTTTGAAATTTTATAGAGAATTTTTTGTCCTCGCGCTTTCCGCTGTTGATTTATAGCAGGCGTTTTGTATTCCCAGCGGAAAAAGCAGGATTTTTGGCCTGCATCACGAATATAATATAGATTAGGTAGAAGTGCTGTTGTTTCAGCAGAGTTTTTCATTCCATTTCCGAATGAAGGTGAGATTATGCAGGATTATGTGATTCTCGTCAATCTGGACGATTCCGCATGCCATGCCATGGCGCGCCGGCTGCGGGCAGAAGGCGTATATTGCCGCATTATGCCCCGCACCGTAACGGCGGACGAGCTGCTCAGCAGTCAGGCCCAGGGCGTGATCCTGGCAGCAGGCTGCACCGGCGCAAAGTCTGATGTACCGTTGATGATGGATTATCTGCAGTGCGGCATGCCCATGCTCTGCCTTGGTGACGCCGCGCTGACCCTGTGCACTGCCCTCGGCGGTGAAATCAGCGCGGAGGCGGAAGGCGGCATCGTCACCGTGAGCTTCGATCCGGATGATGATCTGTTTGACGGGATCGAGGACGGCGAACGCTATCTCCCGGCTTACCGGAGCATGGCCTTTACCGCCGATCAGGGCGATCCCTGTGCCGCAGCGGATGAAGCCATCATCGGCCTGCACGTCCGTCAGCGCCGCGTCTGGGGCATTGCACTCCCCATGGAGCGCAACGATCCCTCTGCCGCCCGGCTGCTGGTGAACTTCTGCCGGGACAAATGCGGCTGTACCCTCTGGTGGTCCGACCGGGCATTTATCGACCAATCCACCCGGATGATCCAGGAATCTGCCGGAGACAACGAGGTACTTTGTGCCCTCTCCGGCGGCGTGGACAGCTGTGTCAGCGCGCTGCTGGGCCATCTGGCCCTGGGGCAGCGGCTCCATTGCCTGTTTATTGATACCGGTTTCCTGCGGGAAAACGAGGCGGAGGAGGTCATGGAGGCCTGTCAGCAGCAGATCGGGCTGAATGTGCACCGGATCGATGCGCGGGCAGAATTCCTGCTGGCCATTCAGGGCATATCCGATCCGGCGGAAAAGGAGCGCATCATCAGCGGTCTCATGCGGGACATCCTGCGGCGCGAAGCTGAAGCCCGGCCCGGCGTGAAGCTGATATTGCGGGGCACAAACTATTCCGATGATCCCAAGCCTGCGGATGCAGCCAGTCTGGCCGAGGGATTGCTGGTGCTGGAGCCTGTGAAGGAGCTGTTCAAGGACGAAATCCGCCATGTCGGCGAGACCCTCGGCATGCCGACGACCATCACAAGCCGGCAGCCCTTCCCCGGCAGCGGCCTGGCCTCCCGCATCATGGCGGAGGTCACGGCAGAGCGGCTGGACATCCTGCGCACCGCAGACGTGATCTTCCGCCGGGAGATCGAAGCAGCCGGGCTGCAAAAGCGCATGTGGCAGTATTATGCTGCGCTGTCGGTGTCTCCCCTGCCCAACGGCGGCTATGTGGTAATCCTTCGCGCAGTACAGCCCGCCGAGGGCGGCGCGGGCATGCCAGCTCGTCTGCCCGGTGATCTGCTGGAGCGTGTCACCGCCGAAACCATCCGCGAATGCCCCGATGTGCAGCGCGTCTTCTACGACTGCACGCCCAGCAAGAGCTATGCTCTGCTGGCCGGGCGGTAAGCAGCTGCGTCATCCATCTGAACATATGCAAACAGGGCCTGCTGCAGAATCACTGCCGCAGGCTTCTTCATTGATGTATGCCCTCCTAATTCCCGGCGAAACCCATTGTAAAAAGGGAGCAATCAACCACTGTTTTCGCGGTCGATTGTTCCCTTTTGCATTGTATTGCGTTTGCTGACGCAATCCCGTCAGCCGCACGGATATCTTCCATCCTTTATTCAGGCATCACCGTTGTTTCGGGCATCTTCAGAGATTCCAGCATCGGCATAGAATGCATTCACAGCCTCTTCGCCAGCCAAATGCATGATCGTGAGGTTGAGCAGGTCCTCTCGTGTATATTAGTGGGCCGCGAATCTTACGTTACCATTTATGCCACATTTGAAAAAAGTCAGTCCCTGCGCCTTGCGATCAATACCAGTCGCAGCAGAGACAGGAGGCTCGTGACCGCAGCAGCCACATAGGTCAGCGCAGCCGCCTGCAGCACCTTGCGCACGCCGCGCTCCTCCTCGCCCGTCACATAGCCGCCCTCAGTCAGCATGGCTACCGCCCGGTTGCTGGCATTGAACTCCACCGGCAGCGTCACCAGCGCAAACACCGTAGACGCCGCAAACAGGATGATACCCAGCGTGGTCAGCGGCTCCCAAGCCATGATGAGGCCCAGGAAAAACAGGGGCGTGGACAGGCTGGAACAGATATTCACCGCCGGCACAATGGTCGTGCGGAGCATCAGTGGCACATAGTTTTCATGCTTCTGCATGGCGTGACCTGCTTCATGCGCCGCAATGCCCAGCGCCGCAATAGAGTTGCTGGCATAGACGCCGTCGGACAGGTTCAGCGTCTCGTTGGAAGGGTTGTAGTGATCCGTCAGCTCGCCGCTCACGCGTCCGATGCTGACCTTTCGATTGCCGTTCCGGTGCAGCAGTTCATTCACCACCGACGAGGCACTGCGGCCCAGCCGGGTCGGGATCCTGCTGTATTCGGCATAGGTACTCTTCACCTTGCTCTGTGCCCAAAGGCCCAGGAGCATACCCGGGATAATCAGCAGATACGTCCAGTCCAAGTAAAACATCATATCCTCCTCGATCAAAAATCATTCAATTCCGCAAAAACAGGGCCATCCGCCGTGGTGATCCCGCCGTACAGAACGTCGTTGAAGCGTCCCGTCGCGAGATAGTGATCCACCACATGACGGGCTGTCACCGGCATCGGAAGGTCATCCAGCGCGTCCATGTCGTGCCATTCGAGCCGTCCCTCATTGCTATCCTGCACATCAAAGCTCGGCTTCAATTCGGCGAAATAGTAGTAATTCTGCCGGATCTCCCCGTTCTTCAGACGCATGGTGATATACCGCAGCGCGAGCCCATCCAGCGCATCCGCAGTCAAACCCGTCTCCTCCTGCAGCTCCCGCAGCATGCAGGCCTGCGGATCGCGGTATTCCTCCGCCTCCAGATGTCCGCCTGCGCTGCCGGTGTACGAATTTCCGATCACCCGGGAACCAATGCGGTACAGCAGCAGGATTTTCGCGCCCCGGGTCAAATAGATCGCCGTCATCGGCCGAAGCACAGGCATATCGATACCTCCACGCAATAAGTATTATATCCTCTCGTCATGAACCGGATGTGTCCTCCTTCAGCAAGGCTGAAAAAACTCGATCTGTTCATGCAGCGGACCAAAGCAGAAGCAAATTCTTGCCCTGACCGGCGGCTGTGAAGGAATCAGAAGATCCCGCGGTTCAATAAACACTTCATATCCTGCTTCCCTGACTCGCCGTGCGCAGGCTTCAACGTCCTCCGTTTCAAGGGCAATATGGCGGATGATGCCTGTGTCGACATCCGCGTTCCGGTTGCAGAATATCTCAATGCTGCCGTTTCCCAGCTCGATCATCACGCCATCTGGTTCTTCGCCGCCCCAGCTTCTGCTGACAGGAAGTCCCAGCGTTTCTGTATAAAACCGGACCACCCGCTGATATTCCTCGCCTTTGCAGCACTTCATGGATACATGGTGGAATCCCTTGATCAGCCGGTTCACACAGATCACTCCCCCATCATTGGTTTGCAACAGTATAGCACAGGAAGCGATTTCATGCAAACAACGCTTTCTATACAACGAAAAAAGGAAGTCATTCGACTTCCTTTAAGAGGGAACCGGCAGCGACCTATCCTCCCGGGCCGTGTCCAGCCAAGTACTTTCGGCACTGGAGAGCTTAACTGCTGTGTTCGGTATGGGAACAGGTGGGACCTCTCCGTCATTACCACCGGTAATCTTTCAAGGCTCGCGCCTTTCGGCGCACCCTGACAACTGCACAAATCGGATTCAATACCTTCAGACCTTACAATTGATCTCTTTGTTTCTTTCGAATGTTTCCATTCGGCTTTGTTCTTCAAGCGCTTGAATCAAGCCCTCGACCGATTAGTATCAACAACCTGCATGTGTTACCACACTTCCAGCGTTGACCTATCTCCTGGTAGTCCTCCAGGGGTCTTACTCCTTGCGGATGGGAGTCTTTTTCTTGAGGTGGGCTTCACGCTTAGATGCTTTCAGCGTTTATCCCGTCCATACTTCGCTTCCCTGCTATGCCGTTGGCACGACAACAGTTGCACCAGTGGTATGTCCATTCCGGTCCTCTCGTACTAGGAACAGCTCCTCTCATGACTCCTACGCCCACGATGGATAGGGACCGAACTGTCTCACGACGTTCTG
>JAFQIB010000090.1 GCA_017397765.1 Clostridia bacterium
CAACGAGCGTTGTCAGCGCTTGCGTTGATAACGCGAAGCCCACAGCAGGCTTTGTGCCTGTTGTGGGCCGGTATGCTTCTTTCTCGGGACCGAGAAAGAAGATCTCTCACAAGTGACCTGCCACAAAGATACAAACATCTATCGATCGCACATCTCTGCAAATCCCAGTTTGTCAAAGTGCCAAACCTCAATTTATCGCCAAAACAGAAGTTGGTCTGCAAGGGCTCCCGATGTGTGCGAGCGGCTGAATCCGAATGGCAGAACCCCTCCCGGACAATTCCTGTCCCGTTTGCTGAGCAGGAAAAAGGCAGGCTCCGCAGGGAGCCTGCCCGCATGCTGTAAAGCGTGCATTATTCGGTTTTCTGCTTGTTCAGCTTGGCGTCGTCGATCTTGCCCCATGCGCCGTTGCCGCTGCCGGAGCATTTGACGTACACGCCGACGGTCACGCTGTCGCCCTCTGCCACCTGGATGCCCTCGATGACCGGCACGTCCCAGACATTGTAGGAGGTGATGGTGGAAGCCTGACGGGCCACCTCTGTGCCGTTTACCTTGGCGTAGGCGTAGATGTCCACCGTGCCGCCGTCGCCGCCCATGATGGCGATCTCATAGCGGTAGGTGCCGGCGGGCAGATCACGAACCTCCTGCTCCAGCGTGAATGCAACGGAGTTGGCGGCTTCGGAGTAGAAGTGATAGTGCTTCGAGCCGGTGACGGAGTCGGTCTTCTTTTCCTCGATGTAGAGCTGGCTCGTTGCACCCAGATCCGTGGCGACCCATTCGCCGTTGTCCGCATCCTCGAAGGACCAGTTCTGCAGATAGTTGTATTCGATCATAGCGACCTGGCAGGCGGCCTCCATGCCATCTGCTGTGCCCTTGATCACATAGGTATTGACGCCGCCGGCCTTCATAGCCTCCGCGTCATAGGGCTCCCAGACCACGGGGACGGCCTTGCGGGTGTTGTCGTTCATCACCGCGTTGACGGTGTCCGGCAGGACGATCTCGCCCGTCAGATCGATCATCAGCGTCACGTCGTCCAGCGCATCCGCCTTGAGGGGCACGGTGTTGCCCTGGCGGATCAGCTTGAACACCTTCAGGGATTCCAGGGCCTTGCCGGAGAAGTCGAAGAGGCACTGGTTGTCGCAAGCGCAGCCGCCGTAGTACTTGCCGGCGTCGGCAGGGTCGTACTCCGCGGCAAAGGAGGAAGCCCAGCCCGCGCCGTGCTTCTCCCACAGGGCGGAATTGGCCTCCCAGGAGCCGCCGGGCACCGGCACCCACGCGCCCTCCCAGTAAAACACGCCGATGCCGCCGATCTCATGCATCGCCTCAATCACGTCTGCCACATGGTTCACCTGGCCCTGCATCGTGAAGGGGTAGGGCTTGATGAACGCGCCGCCCTCGCCGATGGTGTTGCCGGAGAAGTCGCCGTCCTCAATGGTGTAGGCGTAGGAGGTCTCCGCGACCATGACCTGCTTGCCGTACTGCTGCTGGATGGCGGACAGGACAGTTTTGAGGTTCTCCAGCGTACCGTGCCAGTAGGGGTAATAGCTGGTGGCAAACACGTCGTAGTCCACCTCGGACTCCGCCAGCTTCCGGGCATAGGCGTAGTAGTTGTCCGCGTTCTCCGGGTTGGCGAAGTGGACGCAGATCAGGGCCTCCGGGTAGATGGTGCGCACCGCCTCTGCGCCGGCGCTCATCAGCTTGGCCACATTGGCGAAGTTCTTTTCGCCGGCCATGCCGTTGTTGGTTTCGTTGCCCAGCTGCACCATGCCCACGTCCACCCCGGCGTCCCGGAGCCTGGTGAGGCAGTCGGCGGTGTATTCCTGCAGGAGCTTCACCTTGGCGGTGGTGCGCTTGCCCTTCCAGGCTTTGGGCAGCATCTGCTTGGCAGGGTCGGCCCAGAAGTCGGAGTAGTGGAAGTCCACCAGCAGCTTCATCCCGTTGGCGGTGGCGCGCTTGCCGATCTCAATGGCGGCGTTGATATCGTTGTTGCCGCCGCCGTAGCCGTTGCCGTCCTTGTCAAAGGGATCGTTCCACACGCGCACACGGATGTAGTTCACGCCGTTTTCCGCCAGGATGGCGAAGAGGTCGCGCTCATTGCCGTCATGGTCGTAATACTTTACGCCCGCAGCCTCCAGGGACAGGACGCTGGACACGTCCATGCCCAGGGCGAAATCCTCTTTGAGGTTCGGGACAGCCTTGATATACAGGCTGCAGTCAGCATCCTCCGCCAGCGCGGAGAAGGGGAGTGCAAACAGCAGACAGAGAAGCAGGGGAATCAGGTGCTTCATGGGGTGTCCTCCTTGTCAAAATGGTTTTTCATCAGCAGGCAGATGTTGCCTTCTTCGTCGGTGTACAGGCCTTCGCGGCGAAATCCGGCTTTTTCGTAGCAGCGGACTGCCCGCGCATTTCTGATATCCGGGTCGATGAACAGCTCGCGGACAGATGGGTGCTTCCGATGGATGATGTCTGCCATCTGCCGCAGGGCCTCGGTGCCGCAGCCGCGATTGCGCGCATCGGGAACGCCGATCCACATATCCAGGCCGATGGTCCTTTCGCTGTGGAGGTAGTACTGGATGAACCCGATGGGCGCTTCATCCTGCAGGATGAAGTAGGGGAAAACGTCTGTGGGATGGGCAGCGCGGGGCCCGTATTTTTCGGCGATGCGGGCAATGGAAACCGGCGGCTCCCCCCGTTCGTCGCACCAGACCCAGCGCTGCAGCTCCGGTTCGTGAAACCAGCGCTGCATGTGCAGGTAATCCGCCTGCGCAGCTTGCATGGGACGCAATGTAATCATAGCTTACTCCACGGTAAAGTCTGTCCACTCCACCTGATTGTACATGTAGACGTCGCCGGGTTTGACCATGCCCAGCTTCTCGTAGAAGCCCACGGCGTTTTCATTGGCGCAGGTGTACATGATGATGTTTTCCTCGCCGCCGGCCAGCGCATGGAGCCTACGGACGAGGGCTTTTCCCACGCCCTTGCCCGTCCATTCCCGGACGACGCCCAGATCGGTGATGAAGAGCCAGTAGGCGAAATCGGTGATGCCGAAGCACACGCCGATCAGTCCGCCTGCGTCATCCCGGGCGGTCAGGCTGATGGAGGCCTTCTCCACCAGCGTGGCGATACGCTCGGAAAACCGCTCCTTTGGGTACTGGCTGCCCAGATCGGTGCGGCGGAGAAAGTCGATGTAGCTTTCGGGGGAGAGGCGTTCTTCCTGGATGGTGTACATGGTGCCTCCTTACCAGATGAAGGGGAGCAGCCGCCACTTCACCTTTTGCTTGTATGCTGCATAGCCCGGGAGCTCGCGGGTGAGGACGTCCTCCTCATTGCGGATGCGCTTTGCGATGATGGCCGGATAGGCCAGGAACACCACAAAGGCCAGCGCCGATCCCAGCACCAGCGGCATGGACAGGAACAGCGTGAGCGTCACCGCGTACATCGGGTGGCGGACAATGCCGTACAGCCCGGTGGATACGACCTGCTGGCCCTCCTGCACCTCAATGGTGCGGGACAGCCAGGTGTTCTCCCGCAGTACCTCGGCATAGAGGGCGTAGCTCAGGAGGAACAGTGCCGCCCCCAGCCAGCTCGCCCAGCGGGGCAGCAGCAGCCAGCCGAAGCGGAAGGACAGCCCGGCCAGCACAAAGCCAACGAGGAACATCAGCCCGCTGAGCTTCACCACCAGGGACTGCTCGCGCTGCTTCTCCTTCGCATTCAGGCGGCTGCGGAGCAGGGCCGGGTTCTTCGCCATCATGACAAGCCCGGCGAGGAACATGGGGATGAACAGAATACCCATCAGCAGCCAGCCCTGGGGATAGGCCAGCGTGCCTGCGGGGAGGAAGAGCAATGCGCCGAGAAGCACAACGCCCAGCGTGAATTTTGCAATGGCGGAAATGAATAGCCTGGTGGTCATGGGCGCCTCCGGAAATATGGGTGGATGGGGGAATAATGCAGCATCCGCTGCCTGCGGACACAACGGCTTACTCGATCACCACGATGCCGTATGCCGGGATGGTCACGGTGGTCACGCCGTTGCCCTCGGCGAGGGAGGCGTTCCCTGCCAGCGCGACCAGATCGGAGATGATGGTCAGCCCCGTTGCGGGGATCTCCACGGTATTCTCCGCCGCCTTGGCGAAGTTGATGGCGATGTAGCAGCAGTCGCCGTTCAGCTCGCGCTTCATCAGCACCACGCTCTTGTCCGAATACAGGGTGGTGTTCACGCCCCTTGCGATCAGCGAGGAGGCAAGGCGGGCATGGTTGACGGCCCTGCAGTAGTTGAGCAGGGAGGCCGGGTCGGCCAGCTGGTCATCGGCGCAGGGATAGGCGTATTCCAGCTTGGTCACGCCGGGGGGCTGCTGGGTCATATCACCGTCGTTCCAGTACATGGCCAGGCGCTTGTTGGGATCGTCGCCCGCACCGACCATGCCGATCTCGTCGCCGTAGTAGGTGAAGACGTTGCCGGGCATCATGCCCAGCAGGCCCTGGGCGAACTTGGCGCGCTCGGGAAGCTTACGGGCCTGCAGGAGGCCGATGGAGCGGCCCGTGTCATGGTTGCACAGGAAGGGGGCGAGGACGCGGCCCTCCGGCAGCAGCTCCAGAGCTGTTTCGAGGCCCTTGACGTATTTGGTGGCATCCGGGCTGCGGCCCAGGATGGACTTCACGATGAAGCCCTCGGCCTGGGAGGCGGGGAAGAGGAAGAAGCTGTCCACCGTGGACTGCCAGTAATCCGCCAGCGCGCTCTGGCCCACCCAGGCTTCACCCACCAGGTAGGCACCGGGCTTGGCGGCCTCGCACATGGCTTTGATGTTGTCCAGGGTGGCGACGTTCTGCTGAATATCGGCGGCGTGGAAGCTGGTGACGGCGTCCAGCCGGAAGCCGTCCACATCCACGTCCGTCAGCCAGAAATCCACGATATCGCGAAGTTCCGCCAGTACAGCCTCATTGCTGAGGTTCAGGTCGGGCATATTGCCGCCTGCAAACTGCTCCTCATAGTGCCAGGAGGAGCCGGAGACCTTGACGTACTTGTTCCCGGCGGGGGCTTCGGTGAAGCAGTAGTAGTCCAGATACGGGCTGTCGTAGCGGCGCTTCTGGATGGATTCCACCGCCGCCAGGAACCAGGGATGCCGGGTGGAGGTGTGGTTGACAGGCAGGTCAATGATGACGCGGATGCCCTTTTCATGGCAGGCCTGTACCAGCGCGCGGAAGTCGTCCATCGTGCCGTACTGGGGGTCGACGGCCTTGTAATCGGTCACGTCGTACTTATGATAGGAGGGGGAGGGCATGATGGGCATGAACCAGATGCCGTTGTAGCCCATGTCGGCGATGCAATCCAGCCGGCTGAGCACGCCGTTAAAGTCGCCGATGCCGTCACCGTCGGAATCCTGATAGGACCGGACGAAAATCTCGTACCAGTTAAAGGCGTCGGGGAGGGCCGATTCGGCGCTGACCGGCGGGATCAGCAGAAACAGCAGGAGCAGAAGGGAAATCAGCTTCTTCATGGGGATCGCTTCCTTTATCGTGTGGTGGTTTATTGCTTCGTGAGCGGGTAGGTCTTGCCCTCCTGGGCTACGCCAGCAATGGTCAGCATGGGCTTGCCGTTATCAAAGCGGACGCTCATGTCCAGGCTGAAGGGGGCGTTCAGCACGCGCAGGAGCAGCTTCAGCTCGCCGTTCTGCATGCCGCAGCAGGCAGCGCAGCCGCCGCTTTCCTCCGCGCGGCCGACGGGGAACAACGCGTTCTGCTCCTTGTCCAGGGGCATGATGACGCGGTCGGCCTCGATGGTCAGGGTGGAGCCGTCCTCCCCGGTGTACACGCCCACGGGGAGGGGCGTGCCGTCGTGGACAGGCCAGGGATAGGCGAGCGAAGCCAGCTGCTGCTGGAGTGCTGCCCGGTCAGCCTCGCCTGCGGGTTCCAGATCCGCCGCAGCGAGCAGGTGGGTATAGATCAGCTCCAGGGCCTTGCCGATGTCCGGTACGCCGCTGACGCAGCAGATGACCATGTCCCGCTTCTCGTCCACGATGATGAACTGGCTGAAGGCGCCGTCGCCGCGGTAGCGGGGATGCTGACCGGGCGCATGATCGGTCTTGCACATCCAGAACTGGTAGCCGTAGCCCATGTTCCAGTCGTGATCGTGGGGATGGTCGCCGTTGCCGTTGTCGATGCGGGCGTTGGTGGCAAGCTCAAGCCATTCCGGTGGCAGCACCTGCTGGCCGTCCCAGATGCCCTTCTGCAGCAGGCACTGCCCGAAGGGGGCCAGCTGCTCGCAGCTCAGCCACAGGCCCCAGCCGCCCACGTTGATGCCGTCGGGGCTGCAGTCCCAGTCCGGGGCCGTGCCGTCGGGCTTCATCATGCCCAGCGGCTTGAACAGGCGGGGAATGAGGTAATCCCGCACGGTCTGGCCGGTGACCTTCTGCACCATGCAGGAGACCAGGTAGGTGCTCATGCTGTTGTAGGCGAAGTGGGTGCCGGGTTCATGGTCGCAGCCGCAGGCAACGACCTGCTTGGCCCAGTCCAGGCCGCGCTTGCCGCCGTCAGATTCGGGTTTCAGGCCTGCGCCCATGGTCAGCAGGTGGTGCATGGTAATCATCTTCTGCCAGTCGGAGGGGTTCTCCGGAAATACCTCGGGCAGCACGTCGATAAGACGGGTGTGCCAGTCCAGCAGGCCCTCCTGCACCGCAAAGCCGGCTGCAGCCGAGCAGAAGGACTTCGACAGGGAGAAGAGCATGTGGGGTGTGTGGTCGTCATAGGGGGCGAAGGCCAGCTTTGCGGCGACCTTGCCGTGGCGCAGCACCCAGAGGGCATGATGCTCCAGCCCGGCCTCCTCGCGGGCGGCGATATAATTCAGGATACCCTTGGAGGAAACACCGGCTTCCTCGGGGAAACGGACGGATTCAAGCTGCTGCATATGTGGCCTCCTTGATCTTGAACGAAATTTTATACCTATATTTTATCGGAAACCGGGGAGGATTGCAAGGCATTTTTCCATGTGGACAAGCGGCGGCGAACATGGTATAATGATGACTAACGCAGGAGCGTTCCGATTTGAATCAATTGAATGATGCATCAAGGAGGATCATCCATGAATATCGAAGCAATTGCAGGGATCATCAGCGCGGGCAAGGCCGTGCTGGGCATTGAGCTGGGCTCTACCCGCATCAAGGCGGTGCTGATCGACGAGACCCATGCCCCCATTGCCAGCGGCGACCATACCTGGGAGAACCGGCTGGAAAACGGCGTGTGGACCTACCACCTGGATGATGTGTGGGCTGGCATCCAGGACGCCTATGCCAATCTGGTGAAGGATGTGCAGGCCAAGTACGGCGTGGCGCTGACCAGGCTGGCGGCCTTTGGCGTGTCCGCGATGATGCATGGCTATCTGCCCTTCGATAAGGACGGCAGGCAGCTGTGCGAATTCCGCACCTGGCGCAACACCATGACCGGCGAGGCCGCCGCCGAGCTGACCGACCTGCTGGGCTTCAACATCCCCCAGCGCTGGTCCATCGCCCACCTGTATCAGGCGATGCTCAACGGCGAAGCCCATGTGAAGGACATCGACCATCTGACCACCCTGGCGGGCTATGTGCACTGGCAGCTCTCCGGCAAAAAGGTGCTGGGCGTGGGCGAAGCCTCCGGCATGTTCCCCATTGACAGCGAGAAGTGCGACTACGATCAGAAGATGATCGACCTGGTGGACTCCCTTGCCGCCGTGAAGGGCTACGCGTGGAAGCTGCGCGGCATCCTGCCTGAGGTGCAGTGCGCGGGTGACGACGCCGGCGTGATGACCGCCGAGGGCGCAAAGCTCCTCGACCCCACCGGCAAGCTGGAAGCCGGCGCGCTGATGGCGCCTCCCGAGGGCGACGCCGGCACCGGCATGGCGGCCACCAACGCTGTGGCTGTCCGCACGGGCAATGTGTCCGCCGGCACCTCCGTGTTCGCGATGATCGTGCTGGAGAAGATGCTCTCCAAGGTCTACCCGGAGATCGATATGGTCACCACCCCCACCGGCAAGCCTGTGGCCATGGTGCACTGCAACAACTGTACCTCCGATATCAACGCCTGGGCCGGCATGCTCAAGGGCTTCGTGGACGCCTGCGGCCTGAATATCTCCATGAATGACATCTATGTGAACCTGTTCAACGCCGCCCTGAATGGCGACAAGGACTGCGGCGGCGTGGTGAATGTGCCGCTGTTCTCCGGCGAGCCCGTGGTGGGCCTGGACGAGGGCCGTCCCATGATGGTCCGCATGCCCGACGCGAAGCTTTCCTTCCAGAACTTTGCCCGCTCCCTCGTGGCCGGCGCGATGACCAGCCTCAAGATCGGCATGGACATCCTCGTGGAGGAGAACGTGCAGATCGATTCCCTCCTGGGCCACGGCGGCTACTTCAAGACCCCCGGCGTGGGCCAGAAGATCCTGGCGGCTGCGCTCAAGACCCCCATCTCCGTCATGGAGACCGCCGGCGAGGGCGGCCCCTGGGGCATGGCCCTGCTGGCTGCCTACCGCGTCAACGGCAAGCGCGGCGAGACCCTGGAACAGTACCTGAACGAGCACGTCTTTGCCTCCGCTGCCGGCTCCACCATCGCCCCTGACGTCGAGGACGCCGCCGGTCTGGACGCCTACACCGCCCGCTTCCAGCAGGCGCTGGCCGCTGAAGAAGCTGCCGTAGAGGAAATGAAGTAATTGTTCCTAATGATGAATTAGGAATTATGAATTATGAATTTGGAATGTGGGCGGGAGCGCGATGACAGCGTTCATGATAGCAGCCTGCGCACAATCTGAATGTGCTGCATCTGTGCACAACCATGCAGCCCGCGCCATGAGGGCGCGGACGCTCAACCCCACGAGCGCTTCCAGCCGCACGCGCTGATGGCCCCAAGAATCAAATCAACATCAATCGCGAAAAGGGTGTCCAGAGGGTCGAAGACCCTTTGGCAGGTGCAGGGCAGCGCCCTGCCCGCCGGAGGCCTTCCGCATTCCGCACACCCCTGCAAGGAGGATCACCCCATGCTGAAGAAACTCAAGAAGGCCGTCTATGAAGCCAATATGGAGCTGCCCAAGCGGAATCTCGTCACCTATACCTGGGGCAATGTGTCCGGCATTGACCGGGAAAAGGGCCTGGTCGTCATCAAGCCCTCCGGCGTGGATTATGAGGATCTGACCCCGGAGATGATGGTCGTGCTCGACCTGGAGGGCAACGTGGTGGAGGGCGAGCTGAACCCCTCCTCCGATACCAAAACCCATATCGAGCTGTATAAGCAGTACCCCGATATCGGCGGTATCGTCCATACCCACAGCCCCTACGCCGTGGGCTGGGCCCAGGCCTGCGAGGATATCCCCTGCTACGGCACCACCCATGCGGATTACTTCTACGGCTCCGTGCCCTGCGCCCGTCACCTCACCACCGAGGAGATCGACGAGGACTACGAGAAGAATACCGGCAAGGTCATCATCGAGGAGCTGACCAAGCGGGAGATCGAGCCCCTGCATACGCCGGGGATCGTCTGCGCGTCCCACGGCCCTTTCACCTGGGGCAAGAATCCGGCGCAGGCGGTGTATCACGCCGTCGTGCTGGAGGAGGTCGCCAAGATGGCAGTGTACACCCGTCAGATCAAGGCGGACGCCGCGCCTGCCCCCCAGAACATCCAGGATAAGCACTTCCTGCGCAAGCATGGCCCGAATGCCTATTACGGCCAGCCCGGCAAGGAGCACTGAGTCAACAATGCCCTCTCCGCGATGGTGGGAGGGTTGTTAAGGAACAATTTATCCTGCAACGAACAAACGAGCATCCGTGTTTGGATGCTCGTTTGTTTATGTAGTCATCAAACGCAATGCACAGGAACGGTGCGTATAATTGCGCCCTCCTAAGAGGGAGAAAATCTGCTTTGGTTTGCTCAACAAATTGGGAGTTGTTTAACTCACTAATTTTCATCTCGCAAAAACATTAGCACAGCAGGCAAATCAATTTCAGAAAATTTATGTTCATCAATAAGTTGCTGAACATCTTTCTTACTTACCCAGTGAATATCAGCAGTATCATCTCCCGTTGTTAACAACTCGCCCTCAACTTCACAAATAAAGTGAATACCAAATGAATCCACAGGCCCCTCTAATGTTTGATATGCCGAAAAAGGTTTTATACACTCCATCGTAAAGCTATCACCAGCTGCTACAATAGCACTCTTCTCACCACGAATTGATTTTACACTTAATCCAGTTTCTTCTATGATTTCTCGTTTTAACCCATCAACTATTTTCTCATACTCGTTAATTCTGCCGCCTGGAAGTTCATAAACTTCTGGCTCGCCCTCTCGTTTTCTCAATTGGATAATAAGTTGCTTTTCATTC
>JAFQIB010000135.1 GCA_017397765.1 Clostridia bacterium
GGCGGCGATATCACCAGTAAGAAGAAGCTGCTGGAAAAGCAGAAGGAAGGCAAGAAACGCATGCGCCAGTTCGGCACGGTGCAGGTGCCCTCCGAAGCATTCCTGGCGGTGCTCAAGATGGATGCAGACTGATTCTCCCCGGAGGCGATTGTTATGCCGACCTATCAGCGACTTCCATGGCAGGGGCCGCGCAGAAAATCTGCCAGCAAAAAAGCGGCTGACGCTCTTCGTCAGCCGCCTTTTTTCCCTGCGGACGATACGGATCCCTATCACCTGAAAACCTGTCAGAACCGGCCGCATACCGTCTGCTTCACCGGCCACCGGGTCATCCGCCGGGAGGACGAAAAGGCCCTGGCTCAGCTGGATGCGCTGCTGGCGCTTTTTTACCGCCAGGGCTACCGAGACTTCCTCTGCGGCGGCGCGCTGGGGTTTGACCTGTTTGCGGCGGAGCATGTCGTCGCTCTGCGTCAGCAGCATGCGGACGTCCGGCTCATCTTCTGCCTGCCCTGTGCGGATCAATCTGCCCGCTGGCACGATGCGGACTGCAGGCGGTATGAGCGGCTGCTCTATCTCAGCGATGAAACCCGGGTGCTTGCGCCCAGGTATTACGACGGATGCATGCAGTCCAGAAACGCCTATATGATCGACCGCAGCAGTCTTTGCGTGGCCTATATGACAAGACTCCGGGGCGGCACGCTCACGACTGTTCGATACGCCCTTTCTCAGGACGTACCGGTCGTCAACATTGCCGTTCCCGGAGCCGTGGATGAATACCGTCAGGCCTTTGGCTTCTGATCCTCCCGCATATGCTTGTCGCGCTTCTCCTCCACGCTGATTTCCCAGTGGATCAGCAGCGTCAGCGCGCCGCGCAGGGCGATGATCGCGCCCAGGATCAGCAGCTCGGTCCATTCGCGCACGATCACGGTACGCAACACCTCGCCGCCCAGCTTGAATTCCAGCGCCAGGGCAATGCCCTCGGCCAGATCCAGGCGGAGATTATCGACCTTGCGGAAATAGCCGATGATTGCCTTGACCACCGTGATCAGCAGAATGGCGATACCGGCCAGCTCCGTCAGCGTGATGCCGATCTCTGCCGCAAAATGGACAATTTCCTCCAGGAACTTCACGATTGCCTCCATTTGTACGAACCTCCTTTTGGATATTATACTACATTCCTTTCATTTCGCCAACCCCCTATTTGCAGGTGACGCATGGAACTCTATCTTCACATCCCCTATTGCAGGCAGAAATGTCTGTACTGTGATTTCGCCTCCTATGCCGGGCAGGAAAGCACCATGGCTGCTTATGTGGACGCCATGCTGTGCGAAGCCAAAGCCATGGCTGCATATGCCGCCCCCATAGAAACTGTTTTCATCGGCGGCGGCACGCCCTCCATTCTGCCCGCAGCGCTGCTGGAAAAGCTGCTGACCGGCCTGCGCTTCTGCTTTGACATGCCCTCCGGCATTGAATTCACCACCGAAGCCAATCCCGGGACGGTCACGGAGGAATGGCTGGAAGCAGCCCTGCGCGGCGGCATGAACCGCCTCTCCATGGGCATGCAGGCGCTTCAGCCGGAGCTGCTGAAAAGGCTGGGCCGCATCCATCAGCACGAGGATGTGATTTCCTCCGTGCAGCTGGCCCGCCGCATGGGCGTCAATAACCTCAGCGTTGACCTGATGTTCGGCTTGCCCGGACAGACGCCGGACATGTGGCTGGATACCCTGCAGGCAGCCCTTGATCTCCGGGTAGAGCATCTGAGCTGCTACGGGCTCATTCCTGAGGACGGAACGCCCCTCAAGCAGGCGCTGGATGCAGGCCGCCTTTCCCTGCCTGAGGAGGAAGACGAGCGCCGCATGTATGACGACACGCTGAATATCCTGTCCCAAAATGGCTTTCTCCAGTATGAAATCAGTAACTTTGCTAAGCCCGGGAAGGCCTGTCAGCACAATATCGGCTACTGGACGCGAGTCCCCTACATTGGGCTGGGCGCATCCGCCGCATCCTTCCTGCCCACCGGAACGGGCGGTCTGCGGCTGACCAATCCCGCCGCCATCCGCGACTATATCGCCATGGCAGACACACAGGCCTGGCGCAGGCGGGAGCGCGTTTCCCTGCTGCCTGAGGACGCCCGCTTTGAATCCCTGATGCTGGGGCTGCGCATGACGCGCGGCGTTTCCGAAGCCGATTTTGCGGTCATGCATGGCATGACGCTGGACGCCTACTGCGGCGATGTGCTGCGCAGTCAGGAGCAGCGCGGGCTGCTGGTTCACCGGTACGGATGCTGGGCCCTCACCCGCCGGGGTATGGATGTGCAGAATGCCATCCTTGTGGAAATCATGGAAGCAACCGAATAAGCCACGCCCTCCGTATGTGCTTCATACGGAGGGCGTTCAGACCATCAACAAACCCTGGGAGGTGTCGGAGGGCTCGCAAGCCCTCCGACTCTACATCGAAAATCGGCGAGCCCCTTCGGGGCGGTTAAACGGGGCGAAGCCCCTGCGCGGCGATTTTCGTGCTTTTCCGTCAGGAAAAGCTTCCTTACACGAACGAATGGCCGGGAGAACGACTTTTCGTTGCACGAGGGAGGCGCTCGCGCCGACTAGCGAGAGCAAATGCTTGCATTTGCCGAGCATAGCCATCACCGGGCTTGTCCCGGTGATGGCCGAGTGACCAGTGAGTGAGTGCAAAACCTCGACAAAGTGCCTAAAGCACTTTGTCGATACGCTGAGCGCCCTCCGTATGTGCTTCATACGGAGGGCGTTCTGTCAATCAGCCGCTACTGTCAAGGGCTTCGTTGTTCCATTTTCGATCTTCCTGATCTCCCCGACGCAGGCAGTGCTGTCTGCAGTCACAAAGACGGCGCTTTCATCCGCCATGGCAAAGACCGGCAGCCTTTGCACCGCCGAAATCTCCTGCAGCATCTGTAGCAGCGGCTGATCTGCTGATGTCACATGCGCTTTGATGGTCATGTCCGTCAGCCCCAGTCCCTCATAGGGCACAGGGGATTCCCATATGTCCAGGGCCCGTTTTGCCATATTGCTGGCGCCTGCACTCACGCCCAGGATCACCGCAGCGCTTTGGCGGATCGGCGCTGCGATCCCCAGCGCTTTTATCATCTGCATCTGCTGCGTCGCATGACCGCCCATCAGGAAGATGCAGTCCGCCCCCTGGATGCGCCGCTGTGCCTCATCGGCGTTCATCCGCCTGTCGATCACGCAAAATTCGCAGAAAGCCATATCCCATGCGGCAAACATTCCATGCATCCCGGCGGCGTCCCGATCATTCTGCACATATTCGTCAGGCCATGCGCTGACAAACACCAGGCTCTTCCGGACTGTCAGTACGGGCTTCAGCGTTTTGGCAACAGCTTCCGGGAAAGCACGCGCAGGAAAGCCGCTGAACAACCCAAGCATTTTTGCATTCATACAGATCTTGCTCCATACAGAGGTGTCACTGCGCCTCCATCATCATCCGGTACGCTTCGTCATAGAGCCAGTTCTGGCTGCTCAGCGGCACATTCTCACCGGGATAACGACGGAGATAATTACCGTCCGGCTGCTGCTCGCGCGCCTGTACATTGTCCCGCCAGATTACGTCAAAGATGCGGTCCAGGCGTTCCCTGCAGCCGTCGTCCAGAATGGGCGTGGCGATCTCCACCCGGCGCAGGGTATTGCGGGTCATCCAGTCCGCAGAGGAAATGTAGTAACGTGCTTCCGCGCCCTCGCCGAAGATGTAGATGCGGCTGTGCTCCAGGAAGCGGCCCACCACGCTGATGATGCGGATGTTGTCCGTCTCCCCGACCACGCCGGCCCGCAGGCAGCAGATGCCCCGGACGATCATATCGATCTGCACGCCGGCCTGACTTGCCTCCACCAGCTTGTCGATCAGTGTTTTGTCGGTCAGGCTATTCATCTTCAGGCGGATCAATCCGCGGCGTCCCGCCTTCACCTTTGCGATCTCGCCGTCGATCATGTCGATCAGCTTGTTCTGCAGGCAGTGGGGTGCAACCAGCAGCGTCTGCATATGGTCGACCGTCTCCCCCTCCAGCAGCGCCTCGAACACCGCCACCGCATCCCGTCCGATTTCCTCCCGGGCCGTCATGTAGCTGATGTCCGTGTAGAGCCGGGCGGTCTTTTCGTTGTAATTGCCCGTGCCGATCTGGGTGATGTACTGCGTCCCCTGTTCCGTCTGACGGGTAATGAGGCAGAGCTTGGAATGCACCTTCAGCCGCTCCACGCCGTAGATGACATGGCAGCCCGCCCGTTCCAGACGGCGGCTCCACTCGATGTTGTTTTCCTCGTCAAAGCGGGCCTTGAGCTCCACCAGCACATCCACCTGCTTGCCGTTTTCCGCCGCCTCCACCAGCGCCTCCACCACCTTGGAGTCGCGGGCAAGCCGGTACAGCGTCATACGGATGGAGGTCACCTGTGGATCATGGGCCGCCTGCGTCAGCATGTTCAGGAAGGGGCGGATGGACTGATAAGGATAATGCAGCAGCACGTCCTTCTCCGCAATCTGATCCAGGATGGGTCTGCCAATGTCCAGATCCGGCGTCTTCTGCGGATGGCGGGGGGCATAGAAGAGCTCCGCATGGCTGCGCAGCGTATCCTGAATGCCGAAGAGGAAGCTCACATCCAGCGGCGTGTCGTACTCATAGACCCGATCCATGCTCAGCTTCAGCTCATTGCAGAGCCGGGCAATGATCCCGGGATCAATCTGCCGGGATAGCTCCAGCCGAACCGGACAGAGCTTCTGGCGCAGCTTGACGACCTCCGCCATGTGATCCCGATAGTTCAGATCCTCGTCATACACCGCGTCCGCATCGATATCCGCGCTGCGGGTGATGCGGGCCAGCGTTTTGGAGGCCACCTTATAGCCCGGGAACAGCTCCGGCAGGAAGTGGAGAATCAGCTCCTCCGCCAGCATGAAGCAGCCCGTCCGCTCGGGAATGGCGATCAGGCGGGGAAACTCCGCATTATCGCAGGGCACAATGCCAATCTTCTGCTTCTCCGGCTTGTTGCCCAGCACCGCCACAGCATAGATCCCCTTGTTCTTCAGGAAGGGGAAGTTCATTTTGCGCCCCACCACATAGGTGGACAGCAGCGGCAGGAATTCCCGCACGAACATTTCCTTCAGATAGGCGCTGCTCTCCTGGCTGATCTCCCGGAAATTCACGATGCTGATCCCCTGCTCATGCAGCCGTTCCATCAGCGCCGCATAGGTATTGTCCCTGCGGTGGCACAGCTCCCGGATACGGGCCAGGCAGGCATCGATCTGCTCGGAGGGCGTCATGTGGGTCTTGTTTTCCCGGGATTCCTTATCCAGCAGCATCTGATCGTGCAGGGAGCCGATGCGCACCATGAAGAATTCATCCAGATTACTTTGGAAGATGGACAGGAAGGACAGCCGCTCACACAGCGGCACCCGCTCGTCCTCCGCCTCCTCCAGCACGCGCTCATTGAAGCGCAGCCAGGACAGCTCCCGGTTTTCAAGGCAATGCAGCATCAAAAGACCTTCTTTCAGTCAGCATATCATCAATCAGTTCAGGGCGATCTGCTTCAGCTTCTCGCCATAATACTTCAGCGCTGTGCGCTCCACAGCTTCCCGTTCCGCACAAAGTGCATGATCCATGCGCAGCTGCTTCATGCAGGCAGCAGCCTCCTCCAGCAGCCGGACGTCGCCGTCCAGAAGGAAGCCCTGGAGCATCTCGCCGGACTGCCTCGTACCCATCAGGTCGCCGGGGCCGCGAAGCTCCAGATCCTTCTGGGCTACCAGGAAGCCATCGTTGGTCTGCGTGAGGATTTTCAGCCGTTCGTTCTCCTCCGCCAGCAGGAAGCACCAGGATTCCGCGCTGCCGCGGCCTACCCGGCCCCGCAGCTGATGCAGCTGACTCAGACCGTAGCGCTCCGCATTTTCAATAATCATCACCGAGGCATTGGGCACGTTCACGCCCACCTCAATGACCGTGGTGGACACCAGCACATCCAGCTTCCCCTGGGCAAACTGCTCCAGCACGGCAGCCTTTTCCTCCGCCTTCTGCGTGCCCCAGGTCAAACCGACCCGCAGGCCATGGAGCACACCATGCGCCAGGTCCTCGTAGGTTTCCTTGGCGCTGCGGACGTCCTCCAGCATCTCGCTTTCGTCCACCAGCGGGCAGACCACATAGCCCTGCCGACCCTTGGCAACCTCCTCGCGCAGGAAGCCGTACATCGCATTCCGCTTTTCTTCCGGCACAATGCGCGTCCTGACCGGCGTACGGCCCGGCGGCAGCTCATCCACCACGGACACGTCCAGATCGCCGTAGAGGATCAGCGCCAGCGTCCGCGGAATCGGCGTCGCCGACATGACCAGCACATGGGGCGCCTTGTCGTCCGCTGTGCCCTTTTCCTGCAGGGTGGAGCGCTGGCGAACGCCAAAGCGGTGCTGCTCATCCGTTACGACAAGACCAAGCTGCTGATACTTAACGCCTTCGCTGATGAGCGCATGGGTGCCGAACACCGCATCCCATTCCTTTACCGCACAGGCAGCATGGGCGGCTTTCTTTTCCTTGGCCTTCATGCTGCCGATCAGCAGTCCGCAGCGGATGCCCAGCGGCTCCAGCATGGCTTTGGCAGAGGCGTAATGCTGCCTTGCCAGGATCTCCGTCGGGGCCATCATGGCAGCCTGGAAGCCCGCCTTGCAGGTCATGGCAATGGCCCCAAAGGCCAGCGCGGTTTTGCCGCAGCCAACGTCGCCCTGGATCAGACGGCTCATGGCCCGCGTCCTGCACAGATCCGCCCTGACCTCCTCCAGCACGCGTCGCTGGGCATTGGTTGGCGGAAAGGGCATGGTCTTCCAGAATGCTTCTGCCGCATCGTCCGGCAGCGGAAGTGGCATGCCGTCCTCCTTGTGATGGCGCATCAGCCCCAGCGCCGCCTGATACATCAGCATCTGCTCAAAGGCAAGGCGGCGGCGGGCCAGCTTCAGGTTCTCAAAATTGGCCGGGAAATGGGCTTCCCGCAGCGCAAAATTCAATTCGCACAATCCATGCCGCAGCCGGAGCGAATTGGGCAGCGTCTCCGGGCAGGTATCCTCCACCTGCTTGAGCGCCTGCTCCATCAGCGTGCGGAAGGATTTGGCCGGCAAGCCCTTCACTGCCCGATACACCGGCTGGATGGAGGGCTCGGTCACCCGCTGGGCATTCTGCAGCACCCGTCTGCCGTTTTTCTCGGCAATGCGGCCATAGAGCATCACCGGCTCTCCGACAGGCAGCTGCTGCATGATCCACGGCTGATTATACCAGGCCAGGGATAGTCTGCCGGAATCATCCTGCAAAGAAGCCGTCACCCGGGTCAGGCCGTTGAAGCGGCTCAGCCTGGGCGCGTCATGGACCACGCCCATGACCAGCACTTCTCCCCTTGCCGCCCGGCAGCTGACCGGCTTTGTCCGGTCCTCATAACGTACCGGCAGGGTGTAAAGCAAATCGCGCAATGAGACGATGCCCACTGCGCGAAGGGATTCCATTCGTGCAGGGCCAACGCCCCGCATTTCAGAAAGTTCCATTTTTACTCCACAGAAATCAGGTAGTAATACAGCGGCTGGCCGCCCAGCAGGCAGTCCACATCGCAGTCGGGATACTTTTCCGCAATCTCGGCTGTGATCGCCTCCGCATCCTCCTTGGTCACGTCAGCGCCGTAGTACACGGTGATCAGCTCGGCTTCGTCATCGATGATGGCAGTCATCATCTCCATCACCACGTCATGGACGGAGTTGCCGGAGTATTCGATCTGGCCGTTGTGCATGCCGATAATGTCGTCCTTGTGGATCTGGACGCCATTGTACTCGCTGTCGCGCACGGCATAGGTGACCGTGCCGGTCTTGACATGGTTGGCAGCCTCCGCCATCCGCTCGGCATTTTCTTCGCCGGAAGCATCGGGCTGGAAGGCCACGGCAGCGGCAATGCCCATCGCCACGTTCTTGGTGGGGATGACGTGCACTTCCTTCTCCGCCAGCTCCGCCGCCTGATTGGCCGCGAACACCACATTGCCGTTGTTCGGGAACACGAATACGCACTTGGCATTGACCGCATTGATGGCGCTGAGGATATCATCCACGGAGGGATTCATGGTCTGGCCGCCCTCAACGATATAGTCGACGGTCAGATCCCGGAAGATGTTGGAGAAGCCTTCGCCCAGGGACACGGCCACCATGCCGTATTCCTTCTCAGGCTCAGCGGGCGCAGCAGGGGCGGCAGGAATTGCCTCAGGGGCCTTCTCGCCCTCCAGCTTGCGCTTCATATCCAGCATGTTCTCGATCTTCACATTGACCAGCTCGCCCAGCTCAATGCCGTATTCGACGGCGTTGCCGGGGTTGTTGGTGTGCACATGCACCTTGGTCTCCTGCATATCGCCGGTCACCATCACGCGGTCGCCGATGCGGTTCAGGCGGCGGCGGAAGGAATCCACATCGCCCTCGGTGCAGTCTTCGCGGAAATTGATGATGGTGAACTCGGTGCAGTAGGCATTGCGGATCTCGCCGGAGAGGTCATGGATATCCTCCTCGGTGACGGTGCAGTCGCCCGCCAGCAGAGCCGCAGGATCGGCGATCTCTTCGCCGCGCATGCAGGCCGCATAGCCGGTGTAGATCAGCAGCAGACCGCGTCCGCCGGAGTCCACCACGCCCGCTGCCTTCAGCGGAGGCAGCATCTCGGGCGTCTTGCGCAGGATCGCCTCGCCGCTGGTGAGGATGACGTTCATCAGTCCGTCATAATCATCAGGATTCTGCTCGGTGAACTTGATCGCGTCCTCAGCAATCACGCGGGCGACGGTCAGGATGGTGCCCTCCTTGGGCTTCATGACCGCCTTGTACGCCTTGTCAGAGCCGGCCTTCAGGGCCTGGGCAAACTGAACGGGCGTGATCTTGTCCACCCCCTTGAGGGAGGTGGCAAAGCCGCGCAGCAGCTGGGAGGTGATGACGCCGGAATTGCCGCGGGCGCCCTTGAGCGCTCCCTTGGAAATCGCAGCGGCAGCCTCATCAGCACGCAGATACTCCTGCGCATTGATCTCACGCACAGCGCTCTGCATCGTCAGGGACATATTGGTGCCCGTATCGCCGTCCGGCACGGGAAAAACATTCAGGGCGTCCACTGCTTCACGATTCTGCTCCAGCAGATTCGCGCCGGCGATCAACATATCGCGCAGCAGCAGGCCATCAATTACTTTATGCTGTATCAAAGGTTGTTCCTCCATTCGGCCTGTGTCCGGCATGCCGTGCACAGGGTTCGCTCCTTCGGCGTCAGACGCGGATGCCCTCCACCGAAATGTTCACCTTGCGCACCTTCACGCCGGTCATGCTTTCCAGCTTGTAGCGCACCTGATCGGAAATGGTCTTGCAGACCTCCGCGATGGAGATGCCGTATTCGACCACGATAAACAGATCTACATCCAGCATGTCACCGACATTGCGGATCTGTACGCCCTTGGAAAGATTCTCCCTGCCGAGCCATTCAACAATCCCGTCCTTGGCCCGCTTGGAGGACATCGCGACAATGCCGTAGCATTCCAGCGCCGCATACCCCACGACCTTGAGCATCACGTCCTCCGTGATGGAAATCGTGCCGATGTCGTTTTTGATCTTGCATTCCATGGCTGCGTCTACCTCCTTGCTCCTTGCTCCTTGTGCCAGGGGCAGTCAGTTCCCCGATGGGTTTTGCCGTGATTCCACGTCAAATATACCCATAGTCGGGGTCATTATGTAGTATACAGGATTTTGCCTGTTTTAGCAAGGCTTTTTTCTTTTTCTTTGGGAGATAATTATTTGACTTTCAAAAGAAATGCGTGAAAAATGCGCTCCCCCGGTCCTGAGGGAGCGCATGATGTCATTCGCTGATCAGCGTCAGGTATTCGTCCAGCACATAGCCGTACCAGCCATCCTTCTCGACGATATACCAGTCGCCATCTTCAGAGAGCACCGTGACCTCCGTGCCCGTCGGCCAGGATGCAACCTTTGCCGTGGATTCGGAATCTTCCGTGCGGATGTTGACTTTGCTCGCGCCGTCTGTCTTCCCATTCAGCCGAAGCACACCCACCCCCAATGGCATCCGATCCAATTGTGGGAACACCAGGCAGTCCGTCCGGATATAGCCTTCTTCCCCCTCGTACCAGATCTTTGTGTAGGTGGAGCCGGTGTATTCCTGGATGGCCACTACCCGGCCGGTTTTGGCCTTCACCGTCACTTTTCCGCTGCCGGAAGCAGTTTCGCGGACGGAAGCTTCACCCGATCGGGGCGCGAGCACCACGCCGATCATATGCTTGGCGTCCTTGTTTTCACCGATGGACAGCCCGGAGGAGGCCACCTCTACCTCGATCCCCTGCAGCGTCACCAGCGAAGTGCTGACGCCGGGCTGCACCAGCTTGACGCCCATTGCCACACTGCCCTCGCCCAGATGCTTTGCTGCTTCCTCTGCGGACAGCTTTGCGTCATAATTGCCTGCAGCCGCATCAAAGGTATACTCTCTGCCCGGGAAATAGGTCTGGCAATACTGGCTCACAGCCTGAGGATCGCCGGCAATCCGCTCATGCAGCTTGACGCAGGAGCCATCTAAAAAGAAGATCTTCATCCAGGCATCAGCCACCGAATCCTTCCGAATCCAGGATGTCCCGTACTCGCCGTCATGGAAGTAAGTATATTCCATGTAGCCCTTTTCCGCATCCTGTCTGCCGGTCGCCTGCAGATAGACGCCCGCGGGCAGCGTTCCCTCCGCAGTGTAGGAAACACGCTTTTTGCTGTCAACAGACCGCTGATAAAGCTCGGCTTCCTTGCTGGTTTTGTCATCGCAGCTGAGGATAAACTCCTCCTCCGTCTGCGCCAGGGCGGCAGAAACCGTCATCATCAGAATCATCATCAGGAGCGCAAGCACACGGCTCAGACCCGTTTTCATCCCTCATCCTCCCGGTCAGGTTACTTTGCTTTACTATGATAGCACATTGCCTGCCCGGATGCAATGGATTTTCCTTGCGCGATTGTGAATTTTCGACCTTGACACAAAGGGAAAAACTGCATATAATATCATCCATCAGGGCAATGAGGAGACGAGTAGCCTGCCTGACATGCATCTTCAGAGAGCTTCCGGTCGCTGCGAGGAAGCGGTGTGTGCGAATAGGTGAAGTACAGCTCCGAGCCATGGGCTGAACGCCAGACAGTCAGTAGGCTCCATCCGGTGCGCCGGTTACAGCGCGGGAGGAATGATCGTTCCTCGCTGAGGGCTGCGTTTGCAGCCGAACGGAAGTGGTACCGTGATGTCATCATCACCTTCCCCGGTTTTTGCCGGAGAAGGTGTTTTTCTTTTATGCATAAGGAGGACGATTCATATGGATCTGGAACAGCTCAAGTTTGCCAGCCGGTTTGACAAGGTGTCCGGCAGCGCCATCCGCGAGATCTTCAAGCTCATCGCCAAGCCCGGCATGATCTCCTTCGCGGGCGGCAACCCCGCCAAATCCGCCCTGCCTGACACGGTCTGCGCAGAGATTGCAAAGGAGGTGCTGCAGCAGGATGGTAAGGCCATCCTTCAGTATGGCGCCACCGAGGGCTATGCGCCCCTGCTGGAGAGCCTGCGCAGCTATGCCGAGGACGCACTGGGCTGCAAGGTGGACGGCATCCTGCCCACCACCGGCTCCACCCAGGCGATGGATCTGCTGTGCAAGGCGCTGATCAACCCCGGCGACGTGATCCTGGTGGAAAACCCCACCTTCCTGGGCAACATGCAGTGCATGCGCCTGTACGAGGCCAATCTCGTGCCCGTGGAAAGCGACGACGGCGGCATCATCATCGAAAAGCTGGAAGAGGCCATCATCAAGCATCACCCCAAGATCCTCTATACCATCCCCACCTTCCAGAATCCCACCGGCAAGACGCTGGCTGCGGACCGCCGTCAGCCCATTGCCGAGCTGGCCGCCAAGTACGGCGTGGTCGTGGCGGAGGACGATCCCTACCGCGACCTGCGGTATTCCGGCACGGCGCTGCCCTCCATCAAGTCCTATGACAAGGAAGGCTGGGTGGTGTTCCTGGGCTCCTTCTCCAAGATCATCTCCCCCGGCCTGCGCGTGGGCTATATGGCCGGCGACGCCCGCATCCTGCGCAAGTGCACCGTGGGCAAGCAGAGTGCGGACGTGCATACCTCCAACCTGACCCAGGCCATCGTCGATCAGTATCTGCGCCGCAACCTCCTGCCCGACCACATCAAGGCCATTTGCGCCTCCTACAAGGAGCAGATGGACGCCATGATGGAGGAGCTCAGCACCTTCCCTGCCGGCACCACCTACACCAGGCCCGAGGGCGGTCTGTTCATCTGGGTGGAGCTGCCCGAGCATCTCAATGCGCTGGAGCTGATGAGCAAGTGCGTTGACCGCGGCGTGGCCTACGTCCCCGGCACTCACTTCTTTGCAGAGGGCGGACACGACAACACCCTGCGCCTCAACTTCTCCAACTCCACCGTGGAGCAGATCCACACCGGTATGGCCATCATCCGCGAGGTCATCGCGGAGGCTTCCAAATAAATCATCAAGCACAATATAAAGGAGGATTTCCCCCATGCATATTCTTGACGTACTCAAGGAGCGCGGCTTCATCGCGCAGGTCACCTTTGAAGAGGAGCTGTACAAGCAGCTGGAAGAGCCCACCACCTTCTACGTGGGTTTTGACCCCACCGCCGATTCCCTGCACATCGGTCACTACATCCCGATCATGGCCATGGCCCACATGCAGCGCGCCGGCCATAAGCCCATCGCCCTGATGGGCGGCGGCACCGCGATGATCGGCGATCCCTCCGGCAAGACCGACATGCGCAAGATGATGACCACCGAGACCATCGACCACAACGTCGAGTGCATCAAGAAGCAGATGAGCCGCTTCCTGGACTTCTCCGAGGGCAAGGCCATCATCGTCAACAACGGCGACTGGCTGCGTCATCTCAACTTCATCGAGTTCATGCGGGACATCGGCTCCATGTTCTCCGTCAACAACATGCTGCGCGCCGACTGCTACCGCGCCCGCATGGAATCCGAGAACGGATTGTCCTTCCTGGAGTTCACCTACATGCTCATGCAGTCCTACGACTTCCTGGAGCTGTTCCACCGCTACGGCTGCCGGCTGGAAATGGGCGGCAACGACCAGTGGTCCAACATGCTGGGCGGCGCCGATCTGGTCCGCCGCAAGGACAACGAAAAGGCCTTTGCCTGCACCTTCCAGCTGCTGCTCACCCATGACGGCAAGAAGATGGGCAAGACCGAGAAGGGCGCGCTGTGGCTTGATCCCAACAAGTGCTCCCCCTTCGATTTCTACCAGTACTGGCGCAATGTCGACGACAAGGACGTGGAAAAGTGCCTGGGCCTTTTGACCTTCCTGCCGATGGACGAGGTTCGCCGTCTGGGCGCGCTGGAGGGTAGCGCCATCAACGAGGCCAAGAAGGTGCTGGCCTTCGAGGTCACCAAGCTGGTGCACGGCGAAGAAGAAGCAGCGAAGGCTGCGGACGCTGCGGCTTCCCTGTTCGGCGGCGGCATGAACAGCGCCAACGTCCCCTCCTTCGAGTTGACCGCCGATGAGCTGGCTCAGGACGCCCGCGTCACCACCATGCTGGTGAAGTCCGGCTTGTGCAAGAGCCAGTCCGAGGCCCGCAACCAGATCAAGGCCGGCGCGGTGTCCGTGGCGGAAGTCAAGGTCACCGACATGAACGCTGTTGTCACCGCTGACCAGTTCGGCGAGGACGGCCTGATGCTCCAGAAGGGCAAGAAGGGCTTCCGCCGCCTGATCCTCAAATGAGTACCGCGCCCTACAAGACGCTGCGGCAGGAAGCAGCCGATGAGGTCATCATCAACAAGAGCCGCTTCATCGGCTATGCCTGCCCCTGCGAAACAGAAGAGGAAGCCCTCGCCTTTCTGCAGAAGATCCGCACGAAGCACAAGGATGCGACCCACAACTGCTACGCCTATGTGATCGGCAAAAATGCCGGCATCATGCGCTATTCCGACGACGGTGAGCCCGGCGGCACCGCGGGACTTCCCATGATGGAGGTGCTCAAGGCCCAGGGCGTGGTCAACTGCTGCGTGGTGGTGACCCGCTATTTCGGCGGCGTGCTGCTGGGCGCAGGCGGACTGGTGCGGGCCTACACCCAGGGCGCTGTCATCGCCCTGAAGGCCGCACAGGTGGTGGTGATGGAGCCCAGCCAACGTTATCTGTGCGAAGTCGCCTATCCCCTTTGGGATCGGGTGACCCATGCGCTGAAAACCATGCCGGTGCAGCTGGTGGGCAGCGAATTCACCACTGCTGTTGGTTTCACATTGCTGGTGCGCGAAAAGGATGCAGAAGCCATGCTCGCCGATCTCATCCGGCTGACCGACGCCAAGTTCGAGTATCTGCTGGAGGACGAATCCTACGAGGCATGGAATACAGACGAATAACCACAGCCGCCGCAGGGTCTGTTTCCTGCGGCGGTCTTTATATAGGAGGACCGAAATGAACATTGAACTCGTCCGTGCATCTGTGGAGGATGCGGAAGCTATCTGGCAGATGCAGCTCGCAGCCTTTGCGGAGCTGCTGGAACGCTACCAGGATTTCGACACCAATCCCGGCAATGAACCGCTTGAAAAGGTGCAGTGGCGCTTTTCCTTTCCCGCGACGTACTTCTACTTGATCCAGGTGGATGGCGTGAATGCAGGGGCAATCCGTATTATCGACCACAAGGATGATAGACCCAAAAAGATTTCGCCGCTCTTTGTCTTGCCGCAATTCTGCGGCTGCGGCGTTGCCCAGGCGGCCATCCGCGAGGCCGAGCGTCTCCATGGCAGTGAAAACTGGGCGCTGGATACCATCCTTCAGGAGCCGGGTAATTGCCACCTGTACGAAAAGATGGGCTACAAAGCCACCGAGGAAACGAAGGAGATCAATGACCGCATGACGCTCATTTCCTACAAAAAGTAAGCCGTTTCCTCTTCATTTACAGTTCACAGGCGCATCCTATACTTGCCTTGTAGGATGCGCCTCAGACCACCAACAAACTCCGGGACGCGTCGGAGGGCTCGCAAGCCCTTCGACTTTAGATCGAAAATCAGCGAGCCCCTTCGGGGCGGTAAACGGGGCGAAGCCCCTGCGCGGCGATTTTCGCGCTTTTCCGTTAGGAAAAGCTTCCTTACACGAACGAACGGCCGGGAAAACGACTTGTCGTTGCACGAGGGAGGCGCTCGCGCCGACTAGCGAGAGCAAATGCTTGCATTTGCCGAGCATAGCCAGCGCCGGGCTTGTCCCGGTGATGGCCGAGTGACCAGTGAGTGAGTGCAAAACCTCGACA
>JAFQIB010000091.1 GCA_017397765.1 Clostridia bacterium
CGGCAAATGCAAGCATTTGCTCTCGCTAGTCGGCGCAAGCGCCTCCCTCATGCAAGCAGCTCTCCCGGCCGTTTGCTCGTGTAAGGAAGCGATTTTGCGAGCAAAATCGCGCGAAAATCGCCGCACAGGGGCTTCGCCCCGCTTCACCGCCCCGATGGGGCTCGCCGATTTTCGATTTACAGTCTGCCGATAGCGAGCTACAACGACCTTTTTTGACAGTCTGAGGAGCGTATCCTTTCCGATACGCTCCTTTTTTTACTGCAGCACCGCTCACAGCGGCAGTTTTCAGCAGTCCTTTTCCAGCTGTCGGACAACGTTCTGATAGTGTATTCCTTGTTTATACCAGCCCATGCAGATGAAGATCATCCCCAGCACGATCATCACCGTTCTTTGGGGCGACGCCGGAGAAAACAAGCAGGACACCACGATGCCTGTACCCGCGCCGGTAAGCGCATCGATCAGTCTTTTTTCCCGTTTGATCGTTCCGATCATTCTTTCCCGGTCGATTGTCCGCACCAGTTTCGCATCTGCCTTCAGCAATGTATCCAGGGAGATGTCGAACCGGCTGCTGATTTCCACCAGGGTCTGCAGATCCGGGTAGGTTTTTCCATTTTCCCAGTTTGATACCGCCTGCCTCGTCACATGAAACAGCTCCCCGAATGCCTCCTGCGTCAGCCCCTGCGCGCTCCGAATCTTCTGTATCTCGTTTCCAATATTCATTCTGCGGCTCCTTTCCTGCCCTCGGCAGGCTTCATTGATGACAGCTTCAAGATACCTGCAGCCGGCTAAAAAGTAAAGCAAGCATTGCTTGACAGCCGGAAAAGCCTGCAGCAAGCCAGCATTGCCCGGCCCAACCCCCTCTGCCCAGACACAACAAACCGCCCCCGGAGAAGCTCTCCGGGGGCGGCGCTGTTATCTACCGCGTGGGCCGCAGTATCAGAGGAAGTCTTACTCAGCGATCTTCTTGAACTCTTCGAAGACAAACTGAACCTTGGGGCCGATAACAACCTGCACAGCAGTCTTACCGGGACGGATGACGCCGGAAGCGCCGGAGGACTTGATCTTCTTCTCGTCAACCAGCAGGCGGTCCTTGACTTCCAGGCGGAGACGGGTGATGCAGTGATCGATGGAGGCAACGTTCTCCTTGCCGCCCAGGCCTTCCAGAATGATCTGGGCCATGGCAGTGTAGTCGTCGTTGGCCAGCTCGATCTTCATTTCGCCTTCCTGATCGTCCTCACGGCCGGGGGTCTTCAGATCCCACTTGGTGATGGCGAACTTGAACACGAGGTAGAACACCGCGAAGGCAGCGATGCCCAGGGGGATGATCAGCCAGGTGTTGGCAGCGGCGGGCAGAGAAGCGGAGAAGATCAGGTCAGTCGCACCGGCGGAGAAGCAGAAGCCGGCACGGAAGCCCAGAGCCACGGTGATGGTGGCGAAAATGCCGTACAGGGCAGCATACACCACGTACAGGGGGAAGGCCAGGAACATGAAGGCAAATTCGAAGGGCTCGGTGACGCCGCAGATGAAGGCGCACAGGGCAGCGGAGCCAACGATACCGATGGCGATCTTGCGGTTCTTGGTCTTGGCGGTCTGGATCATGGCCAGCGCAGCGCCGGGGATACCGAACATCATGCAGGGGAAGAAGCCGGCCATGTAGGAACCGACGGACCAGTCGATGACGGTGCCGTTGGCCATGGTGCCGCCCTCAACCAGGCTGCCCCAGTAGGCGGTCAGGTCGCCCAGGCCGATGGTATCGAACCAGAACACGTTGTTCAGGGCGTGATGCAGACCGGTGGGGATCAGCAGACGGTTCAGGAAGGCGTAGATACCGGCGCCCACAGCGTCCAGGCTGACGATGGCACGGCCGATCTCGTACAGGCCACGGAAGATGATGGGCCACACGAACAGCAGGATCGCGGAGACGATGATGGAGACCACAGCGGTCACGATCGCCACAGCGCGCTTGCCGGAGAAGAAGGCCAGGAAGTCAGGCAGCTTGGTGCCCTTGAACTTGTTGTAGCACACGCCGCCGATGATGCCGCCCAGGATGCCGATGAAGGCATTGCCGGCGGTCTTGGCGTAAGCCACGCTGTTGATCTCATTGATCATGAAGGGAGCGATGGTGCCCACGGTGCCGGGAGCCAGCAGGGTGGTCATCATCAGGTAGGAAACCATACCGGCCAGGCCGGCAGTGCCGTCGTTGTCCTTGGCCAGACCAACGCCAACGCCGATGGCGAACAGGATCGCCATGTTATCGATCAGGGCAGCGCCGGCCTTGATCAGGAAGACGCCCAGAACGTACGCAAAACCGGTGGTAGCGCCGGCAGCGCCCATGGCAGCGGGAGCCAGAGCATAGCCCAGACCCATCAGGATACCACAAATGGGCAGCGCAGCAACGGGCAGCATCATGGCCTTGCCCAGCTTCTGAAGATGCTTCATCATGGTGATGAACCTCCTAAAAATTCTCTTGTGTTACTATCTACAAAGCTGTCGGCCCACGACAGCCGTGTATCAGGGTTGGTTTGGGCTTCAGGCCGATGCGTGTTGATCGGCGCTCATGCCCGGGAAAAGCGATCCAGTCCTTACAGGTTGGCGGTGAGGAACGCCTGCAGCTCAGCCGCGGCCTTCTCTTCGTCAGCACCTTCGATGGTGATGGTCAGCTCCATGCCCTGCTTGGCCGCCAGGCGCATCAGCGCCATCAGGCGCTTGGCGTCGGCAGTGCCGGTGGGGGCGGTCACGGTGATCTTGGATGCAAAGGGCGCAACCGCCTTCACCAGCATGCCGGCGGGACGGGCATGCATGCCCAGGGGATCGTTGATGACGTGCTTGATCTCTTTCATTGGAATCTACCGTCCTTTCATTATGCTTCGTTAAACATCGGACTCGCAGACCAGCTTCCTGGATTCCAGGATGCGGCCGGCGGCCATGCTCAGCTCGGAATAGCCCATCTCGATGAACTTCTCCTGCATTCTGGGGTCTGCGCCCAGCTCGCCGCAGATGCCTGCCCAGATACCGTTGTCATTGGCTGCCTTGGCAATATGGGCCAGCAGCGCCAGCAGGGCCGGATGGTAGGGATCGTAGAACTCGCCCAGCTTGGCGTTCTGACGGTCCACCGCCAGGGTGTACTGGGTCAGGTCGTTGGTGCCGACGGAGAAGAAGGCGGCTTCCTTGGCCAGGTCATTGGCCAGCACCGCAGCTGCAGGGGTCTCCACCATCACGCCGATGGGCACGTCCTTGGTGGGATAGCCTTCCTCCTCCAGCTCATTGCGTACACGTGCGCACAGCGCCTTGGCAGCTTTCAGCTCCCAGACGGAGGCGACCATGGGGAACATCATATGGAGATTGCCGTACGCCGAGGCCCGATAGATGGCCCGGAGCTGCGGGCGGAAGATCTTCTCGTTGGTCAGGCAGATGCGCAATCCGCGCAGACCCAGGGCAGGATTTTCCTCCGCCTCCAGGCCCAGATAGCTCACCTGCTTGTCCGCGCCGATATCCAGCGTGCGGATGACCACGGGGCGCTCACCCATGGTTTCCGCCACCTTTTTATATGCTTCGTACAGCTCGTCCTCCGTGGGCAGGGCGTCCCGGCCCAGGTACAAGAATTCGCTGCGCATCAGGCCGACGCCCTCAGCGTCCGCCTTGATGGCGTCCACCGCATCCTCGGGGCAGCCAATGTTGGCCACCAGCAGCACCTTTTTGCCGGACTTGGTGACGCTCTCCTTACCGCGGTAGGCCTCCAGTGCATCGCGTGCCCTGGCAGCCTCTGCCTGCTTGACGCGCAGCATCGCCAGCGTCTCCTCGTCAGGATCGGCGTACCAGGTACCGGTGAAGCCGTCCACCGCAAGGATCTGACAGCCGTCCGCCTCCTCAAAGGTGATGTCGGACTGCACCAGGGAGGGAATATTCAGTGTGCGGGCCAGAATGGCGGTGTGGCTGGAGGAAGAACCCTGGCGGGTGATGAAGGCCATGATCCGCTCGCGGGGCAGCTGGATGGTCTCGCTGGGGGCAAGATCCTCAGCCACCAGCAGGAAGGAGCCCTCCGGCAGCTGGAAGCCGGTATTGCCGCAGAGAATGTCGTAGAGCCGGTGGGACATATCCCGGATGTCGGCACTGCGGGCATTCATGTATTCATCGTCCATGGCGGCGAAGATCTGTGCAAAGGACTCGCCCGTTTCCAGCGCGGCAATCGCCGCGGCAGCGCCGTCCTCAATGGCCAGGTTCACGCCGTCCAGATAATCCAGGTCGTCCAGCATCAGCAGCTGCACCTCGACGATGGCAGCCTGCTCCTCGCCGATTTCCGCCTTTGCCTTTTCAAACAGCGCAGTCAGCTGCTCCCGGGCAGTTTCCAGCGCAGCGTTGAATTTGGCCTTTTCCACCGCAGGATCGCCCGAAGGAACCGGCAGCGTGCGCTGTGCCTTGCGGTACACCACCGCCGGGCCGATGGCAACGCCGGGAAAAACCGGCAATCCGATACCTTTCTTCATATCGCTGCTCCTTACTTCGCCAGCTCGATAACCACGTCGGCATTGGTCACAGCCTTGCCCACATGGGTGTTGAAGGTGGCATAATCATCCGTATTGCAGATCACCATGGGGGTGATGATGGGCAGACCAGCTGCCTTGATCGCCTCCAGGTCCGCCTCCAGCAGCAGCTGGCCCTTCTTGACCTTGTCGCCGTCCTTCACATGCACGGTGAAGGGCTTGCCCTCCAGGCCCACCGTCTCCAGGCCCACATGGATCAGGATCTCCGCGCCGCAGTCAGCCTTCAGGCTCACCGCATGCCCGGTGGCAAACATCATATCCACCGTGGCATCGCAGGGCGCAAACACCTTGCCCTCCGTGGGCTCAATGGCAATGCCGTTGCCCAGCATCCCCTCAGCAAAAGTAGGGTCCGGCACTTCCGAAATCGCCACTGCCTTGCCGGTCATGGGCGCACAAAATTCATCCATGTTCTTGCTGAACAGCTTCTTGAAAATACCCATATTCAACTACTACCTTTCCGTTCGCCGCAAACTTTCCGGCACAGGAAACGATATACGGCTCTTTGTTAACAATAGAGTACCAAATTTAAGCCAAGATGTCAATCTCAAATCGGGAAAAATCAGGATTTCATGCTTATATTGTTTGTATATTGTACAGGTTCATTCAAAATCATTCTCTGCATTGAATCACGTTCAATTTGTCTGTTCCTTTGCTTCATTTTGTGCTATACTGTTGAACAGGAGGTGCAGCCATGAAACGCATTCTTGATTGCCGAAGCTCTGATTTTCTCCGCATGACCCGCCAGGAGCTGCTGGACGCCATTGCCGGAAGCGAGGGCCGGACTTTGGCCTGTGAAACCATCGGGGCCATCATGCCCATGCTGGGCGACGTCACCAACGCAGAATTTGCCGCCGCCATGGGCGCGGATCTGCTGCTACTGAATATGTTTGACGTGCACAAGCCCGTCATTCTGGGCCTGCCGCCCACCGAGCCGGATCAGGTGATCCGGAAGCTGAAGACGCTGACTGGCCGCCCCATCGGCATCAATCTGGAGCCGGTGGAGCAGGTGCTTTCCTCCACGGACCCCCAGGAGAACATGTGGGCCATGACCGACGGCCGGAAGGCTACGCTGGAAAACGCCCGCAAGGCTGCCGATATGGGCGTTGATTTCATCCTGCTTACCGGCAATCCCGGCATCGGCGTCACCAATGCTGCCATTGAGGAAACCCTCCGGCTGTTCAAGCAGGAGCTGGGCGACAGGGTGATCCTGGCTGCCGGCAAGATGCATGCCGCCGGCATTCTCTCCGAGGGCGCGGAAAACATCATGACCGAAGACGACGTGACCGCCTTCGCCAGGGCCGGCGCGGATATCCTCCTGCTCCCCGCCCCCGGCACAGTCCCCGGCATCACGGTGGAGTATGTCCGCCGCCTGGTGAGCCTGGCGCATCAGCTGGGCTGCCTGACCATCACCGCGATCGGCACCTCTCAGGAGGGTGCGGACGTGGCAACCATCCGTCAAATTGCCCTGATGTGCAAAATGACCGGCACCGATATCCATCATCTGGGCGATGCAGGCTACGGCGGCATTTCCCTGCCGGAAAACATCCAGGCCTATTCCATCGCCATCCGCGGCATCCGCCACACCTACCGCCGCATGGCCAGCTCCGTCAACCGGTAAGCCGCAGAAACAGGCTGCCCCGCAGGCGGGATGTTCATCACAAAAAGCCCTCCCGACGCGCTATTGCACGCATCGGGAGGGCTCAGCGTATCGACAAAGTGCTATAGGCACTTTGTCGAGGTTTTGCACTCACTCACTGGTCACTCGGCCATCACCGGGACAAGCCCGACGCTGGCTATGCTCGGCAAATGTAAGCATTTGCTCTCGCTAGTCGGCGCGAGCGCCTCCCTCGTGCAACGACAAGTCGTTCTCCCAGCCGTTCGTTCGTGTAAGGAAGCTTTTCCTGACGGAAAAGCGCGAAAATCGCCGCACAGGGGCTCCGCCCCGTTTAACCGCCCCGAAGGGGCTCGCCGATTTTCGATCTAAAGTCGAAGGGCTTGCGAGCCCTCCGACGCCTCCCGGAGTTTGTTGATGGTCTGAGCCCTCCCGACGCGTTATTGCACGCATCGGGAGGGCTTTCTTTGCTTCCGCGAGCCGCAGCTTTACTCCTGCTCCTCCTCGGGGAAGGCGCTGAGCATGGGCGCTACGTCCAGGTGCCGCACATGGCGGTCCAGATAGTTCTTGGTGATCTTGCACACCAGGCCGGACAGGACGATGACGCCGATCAGGTTGGGGATCATCATCAGGCCGTTGAAGGTGTCGGAGATATCCCAGGCCAGGGAGGAGGTCAGCAGCGCGCCGAAGAGCACCATCACCAGGTGGATTACCTTGTACACCACGGTGGACTTCACGCCGAAGAGGTATTCCCAGGCCTTCGTGCCGTAGTGGTTCCAGCCCAGCACGGTGGTAAAGGCGAAGAGCAGGATGGCAATGGCCACGAAGCGGCTGCCGATGTTGCCGAAGCCGAAGACGGTGTTGAAGGCGGTTGCCACCAGCGTCGCGTCGGTCACGCCCTCAGCCAGCACGCCGGTATCCAGGTTGTACAGCCCGGAGGTGAGCACCACCAGGGCGGTCAGGGTGCAGACGACCATGGTGTCCGCAAAGACCTCGAAGATGCCCCACATGCCCTGCTTGACAGGCTCCTTGACGTTGGAGTTGGAGTGCACCATGACGGAGGAGCCCAGGCCGGCCTCATTGGAGAACACGCCGCGCTTGAAGCCCTGCACCATCACCTGCTTGATCGTAGCGCCAGCCACACCGCCGGCAGCGGCAATGGGCGTGAAGGCCGTCTTGAAAATGGCGGCGAAGGCGGGCAGGATCGCATCAAAGTTCACCGCCACAATGACCAGGCTGCCAGCGATGAACAGCACCACCATGAAGGGCACGACCTTCTCCGCGAAGGCAGCCACGCGCTTCAGGCCGCCCAGGGTGATCGCCGCAGCCAGCGCCACCAGCGCCAGGCCGATGATCAAGGAGTACAGGGAGACGCCCTCGTACAGCTGCACATCCGCCAGCGCCTTCACCGGGAAGGCGGATTCAATGTTGACGACGATCTTATTCACCTGGCCCATCGCGCCGATGCCGAAGGAGGCCAGCAGGGTGAACACGGCAAAGAGAACCGCCAGCACCTTGCCCAGGGTCTTGCAGCCCTTCTTGCTGCCCAGACCGTCCTGCAGGTAGTACATGGCGCCGCCGCTCCACTCACCCTTTTCATTGCGGCGACGGTAGAAGATGCCCAGCACGTTTTCGGAGTAGTTGGTCATCATGCCGAAGAAGGCCGCAACCCACATCCAGAACACAGCGCCGGGGCCGCCGATGCAGATAGCCGCCGCCACGCCGGCGATGTTGCCCACGCCGATGGTGGCTGCCAGCGCCGTGCACAGCGCCTGGAAGGGCGAAATCGCCTTGCCGTCCTTGTTATGGGCGAGCACTTCCTTGCTGAACATGCTGCCGATGGTATTCTTCCACCATTCCCTGATCTGCGTCACCTGGAAGAACTTCGTGACCGCAGTGGTCAGCACGCCTGTGCCCAGCAGCAGCACCAGGCCCAGCGTCGTCCAGATGAAGGTATTCACGACGTCATTGTACGCCGCGAGGTTTTTCAGAAACTGATCCATGTTTGATGTCCCCCTTTTGTAATGAAAAAGCTGCCGTCTCTGGCAGCTCCGGGGATCGTGCAGACGATGCGTATATCGAAAAAACACACGCGGTCAATTGTCTGCTCCGTCCTTTTGCCTGAGAGTTTCGGCCATTGCCGGCCTTGCCCCTTCGGCACTCACAAGTGAGCTTCTCCGGAGTTCCCTCCACGCCCGGTTCCTGTCGGTTCCAGGCGCTTCTATGAGATGTTCGTCATTATACAGTGATTTTCTTCCATTGTCAACCGCCATTCTGTACCTCTTTTGTATTTCAGCATCCGGCCTCCATTTCCCGCAGCAGGAAGCACTTGCAGCCCCACTCCCCGTCATCTTCAGGCAGCAGAAAAGCCCGGCGCCAAGGCCGGGCTGTATGCAGATATCCGTTTGTGCGCAGCGGCAGCATCACAGGCTGCCGTCGGCAATCAGCGCCCCGGATTCGGTGCTGTAGAGCAGCATGTCGCTGCCGCAGAAATCCAGCGAAACCTCGGAGTCGATGGGATAATCCACGCTGCCGAAGATGACACTGGTGACGATCTCGCCGCCCAGGCGCAGCTTCACCGTCGTTTCCATGCCCGCAGGCAGCGTAGAGTACACGCTGGCCTTGACCGGGCCGTCAGGACGGATGGTCATGAACTCCGGACGCACACCCAGGGTCACCTGTTCCGGTACATCGCCCAGGGGCTTGCTGCCGGTGAAGGTTCGGGTGAGTCCGCAGAAGCTCACCTCGCAGGTGCAATCGCCGGTTTTCTTCGCCGTCGCCTTGAGGAAGTTCATCGTGGGGCTGCCCATGAAGTCCGCCACGAACAGGTTCGCAGGCCGCAGATACATTTCCAGCGGCGATGCATACTGCTGCAGCAGACCCTTCTCCATCAGGCAGACCTTGGTGGACAGCGTCATGGCCTCCAGCTGGTCATGGGTAACATACACAAAGGTGGAATCCGTATCAATGTGCAGGCGTTTGAGCTCAGTGCGCATTTCCGTGCGCAGCTTGGCGTCCAGGTTCGACAGCGGCTCGTCCATGAACAGCACCTTCGGATTGGGCGCAAGAGTACGGGCGATGGCCACGCGCTGCTGCTGACCACCGGAGAGCTCGCTGGGATAACGCTTCTCGTACTCCTCGATCTTCAGCATTGCCAGCAGCTCATCAATGCGCTGACGGATGCGCTTCTTGTCCCATTTCAGATTTTCCAGGCCAAAGGCAATGTTCTGGTACACCGTCATGTGGGGCCACAGCGCGTAATTCTGGAACAGGAAGCCCACGTCCCGCTTGTTCGGCGGAACGTTGACGCCCTTCTCGCTGGAGAAAACGGTCTTGCCGTCGATGATGATCTCACCCTCCGTCGGCGTTTCCAGACCGGCGATCATGCGCAGCGTGGTGGTTTTGCCGCAGCCCGAGGGGCCCAGCAGCGTGATAAAGGAGCGCGTAGGGATCGTCAGGTTGAGGTTATCCACCGCAACGGACTTGCCAAAGCGCTTGGTAACGTTTTTCAGAATAATCTCAGGCATGGCTTAACCTCCTACGCCTTTGTCAATGGATGCGCCCGTAACCTTGTTCACGATGAAGTTGACCAGCAGCACGACGACGATAATCAGCAGATTGATCGCATTGCCGAACTGGGCCCAGCCCTTCTCGCTGTACTGCATGAGCATGGTGGTCAGCAGCGTATTGCTGGTGGGCACCAGCAGCACGAACAGCGACAGCTCGCGCATGCAGGAAACCATCGGCAGCAGATAGCCGGACAGGAAGCTGCTCTTCTGGATGGGGAAGATGATGCGCAACATCCGCTTGTACCACGGCACGCCCACGATCAGGGCCGCCTCCTCAATTTCGCCGGAAAGCTGGAGCATCGCGTTCACGCCGGAGCGGGATGCAAAGGGCAGATACTTCACCGAGCCGATCAGCGCCAGCACCGCAAAGCCCTGTAAGCCGGGCACACGCATGCTCATGGCCAGATAAATGGCGCCAAAGGCCAGGGAGGGCATCAGATAGGGGAAGAAGGACAAATTGCTGACCAGCGTGGACAGCCTGCTGCCACGGCGCTTGACAATGCCATAGCCCGCCAGCACGCCGCAGGTACCGGCCACCAGCGCACAGGTGACCGCCAGCGCCAGGCTGAAGCCCAGCGCCTTGAGCACCTTGGCGCTCAGGAGGATACCGGTGCTGTCACCCTGATCGAGATAGTCCAGGTTGCGCCCGATCCAGAAATCCAGCGTCATGTTGGACAGGGAGTAATCCCCCGCCTTGATGATGACGGATTCCAGGGCAAAGGTGATCAGCGGCACCACCGCAACCATCACCATCACGATGGTCAGGCCAACGGCCAGCGGCCTGTTCAGCCAGCGCAGATTGACCAGCGATATCTGCGAGCTCTTGCCGGTCACCGTGGTATAGCTCTTACGGCTGCCGGTGATGCGCTGATTGATCGCCAGAATGGTTACACCGAAGACGATCATCACCGCCGCAATGATGTAGCCCTGACCCGGATAGTTGTTGATCAGGGACATCATCTTCGTGGACAGCACATAGTACCTGACCGGGCTGCCCAGGAAGATGGGCACGGAATAGGCGCTCATGGAGCTGGCAAAGACCAGCAGGAGCGTGGAAAGCAGCGCAGGCTTGACGATGGGCAGCGTGATTCTGAGCATCACGCGCCAGCGCGGCGTCTTCAGGATGGTCGCAGCCTCCTCCAGGTTGGCGTCCATATTGCGCAGGATGCCGCCGATGAGGATGTAGGCAAAGGGCGCATAATGCAGACCCAGCACCAGAGAAATCGGGAAATAGCCATACACGAACCATTCCGGCATATAGATGCCGAAGACCGCCGCCATGATGCCGTTGGAGGTGCCGGCGCCCACGTTCACGTTCTTGAAGAACGTCTGCCAGAAGGTCGCCAGCGTCCAGGCAGGCATGATGTAAGGGAAGACAAACACCGTGGAAATGAACTTCTTGTACTTCAGGTTCGTGCGGGTGATCAGCCAGGCAACCATGCCGCCGAAGACGATGGCAATCAGCGACGCCGTCAGCGCCACCGCCAGCGTATTGAGCAGCGGCTCGTAGAAGGTCAGCTTGCTGTATGCATTCTTGGGCTCCGCGAAAACTTTCGCCAGGCTGTACAGGGAGAAATCACCTGCAGCGAGCTTCGCGCCGCGCGCCTCCTTGCCGGCATGGATCGTGATGGTTTCCATGAACAGCAGGATCAGCGGATACAGCGTCAGCACGGTCAGCACAACGCAGAAGACGATCAGAATCACATTGGCCGGTTTGCCGAAGAACGCACGCAGCCGCGCGCGCTGTTTGGCAGAGAACGGGTTCAGCATAGGTTCACCTCAGCTTTGAACGATGGAGAAGAAAGGGCTGTAAAGCCTGCTGCTTTACAGCCCTGAGTGTACGTCCGGCAGCTGCTGGCCGCACGGTGCGCAAGCTCGGCAGCCGCAATCCGCTTACTGGAGATACAGGTTGACGAAGGAGTAGACGTCCTCGTAGTTGTCCAGGATGTACTCCGGATCTTCCATGACGAGGGTATCCTTCCACACGGCCAGGGAAAGGTCGCCTTCCAGGGGCGCAATCTCGCCATTGCCGGAGTAAGCGCCGATGCTCTTGCCCCAGGGCTTGAAGCCTTCAGCACCCATCAGGTACTCGATGAACAGCATCGCAGTGTAGGGACGGGAGGCATTGGCAGAGACCATGGCATACATCGGGTACATGAAGCCGGAGAAGGGCTCGATGGCCGTGCCGGTCTGGGTAGCCTGGTACTGGCCCACGGTCAGGTTCTCGGTGTACACGGAGGAGGAGCGCAGCTTGGACAGCACGAACAGGCCGATCTTGCCCGCGGCGGTCTCCTGGCTCAGCTCCTCGGCCAGCGTGGTATCGGAGTTGCCGAACACGCAGTTGCTCAGGAATTCAGCGATCCACTTGTAACCGGCGTTCTCATAGTCGCCCAGCTCGATTTCCTTGCCGTAGAGGTTCTTATAGGCTTCGGCCAGCTTGCCGGACCATTCTTCATTGGTCAGCATGACCAGGAAGTTCATATTGACCTGCTCGGAGTCGGGCGCCTTGAAGACGATGTTGCCCTTGAACTGCTTTTCGGTCAGCTGCCACACGTTGGTGATGGCGGGGACGTTCTCGCCCTTGTTGTTCCAGATGAAGACCTTGTTGATATACTGGTGGATCAGGGGATTCTGATCGCCCTCAGCAACCTTGTCCTTCATGGAAGCGGGCACGTAATTGACCAGGTAGCCATTGGCGATGGCGACGTCCTGCAGGGAAGCGCCGTCCTGAATCATGACCATGTCAGCGCCCTTGGCCTTGCCCTTGATCTCATTCTCAAGCTTGGTGTAGATCTCGCCGTCCTTCAGGTTGTTGCCCACAGGGGTGATATTGTACAGCGCGCCGAAGTTTTCCACAGCGGTCACAATGCGGCTGGTATTGCCGTACACGATGAAATCGCCTTCTTCAGCCAACGCCTTGGCAACCAGCTCATCATGGGTCAGGGACTCAGCAGCCGCAACCAGATCAGCGACGGACTCTGCCATCGCCACGGTGCCGGTCATCAGCAGGGCCAGCGCCAGCAGCAGGGATACAAGTTTCTTCATACAGGGAAACCTCCTTATCTAATTGTACGAACGAGTGTCGTTATATATACTATACAGGTAATTCTCCGCCATGTCAAACATTTTTTGTACATTTCGCCCCTGTTTTTATCCGTATTATGCATGAAGCTTGTCCACCGCACCTGTTGTATCGCGCCGTTGTCCAGCCCCCGCGCATGCCGCCGGATTGCACCTCTGCACGAAAAAAAGCCTCCTGCCCGGGGCTTACCCTGCGGCAGGAGGCAGCTATACGATTTTTCAGATTACTTCGCAGCGGGCGTCACGGCAGTGATGTGGGTGTTGACGCCGTTGTACCAGTACACGAAGCCGGTCACGTCCACCACGTCGCCAACGTTCAGCGCACCCACAGTTGCGTAGACCTCGGTCTCGGGGCCGGTCAGGTAGCGCTCCACGCAGAAGTCGTAGGAAGCGCCGTTCAGGCTGACGGTGACGTAGATGTCGTCGCCAGGTTCGCCGTTCTTGTACTCGATCTTCTCCACGGTCAGGCCCTTGAAGACGGCCAGCTGGTTCTGGTAGCCGATCAGCTCATCGGTGCCCAGGAAGGCGGTCACGTCCACGGGCTCGGCAACATAGGTGTCAAACTCGAAGGTCGCGTCCATGATCTCGACTTCGCCGGACCATTCGCCCTTGTAGCCGGTGACGCGAATCTTGGTGCCGGGCACCAGACGGGCAGCATCTTCTTCAGAGCAGATCATCTCGTACAGGAAGTAGGCGCCGTCCTTGTCAGCGGCGTACACGGTGATGACGCCCGAACCGACCTTGGAATTGTAATACCAGGACTGGGTCGCCTGCACATAGCAATCGACAACGACTTCCGTCTCCAGCTCGGCAGCGACGTACTCAGCGTAGGTCATGACCTTCGCAGCAGGCGCTTCTTCAGCGACAGCGAAGCAGCCCATCAGCAGCAGGGCCAGCAGCATAGCAACAAACTTCTTCATTGTGTTTCCCTCCAAATTGTCGTTAGAATTGGGGTACTCGCCTATTATACAGACATTTGCTGAAAAAAGCAATGGATAGGGCAAGTTTGTTAAATTATCTACAATCCCTTTATTTCCCCGCTCGGCGGCGCTGCTTCAGCTGCTCCGCTGCGGCATAGACAAGGATGCCCAGCCAAACCGCCGCCAGGCCTGCCAGCAGCGCAACAGCCGTACCGGGCAGCGGGCCCAGATCCTTGCGCAGGGCGGCATCCTCCCCCGTCTCGTTCTGATCCAGACGGTAGAGGTTGACCATCTTGGCATAGAGATCGTCAATGTAGGCGTCGTCGATGGTCTTCTTGCGGCGGACGCTCTTGGCGACCTCCTCGATCATCTGGCCGGAGGCGTCGCGCAGGGACGCGGAGCCGTTGAACACCGGGGTCACAAAGGTATCCGCCACATGATCGATCAGCAGCTCCGTCGCATCCAGCTTGACGGCATAGTGCAGCTCGTTGTCCTCGCCGCGCCGGGCAAGATAGTCCCGGTATTCTGCGGATTCCTGGGCCTTGGCGGTCACCGGGACATAGCCCTCCGTGCCGGCATAGGCGATCTGCACCTCGTTGGTCAGCAGATACTGCATGAACAGCCAGGAGGCCAGCACCTCCTGGGGATCGTCCTTGTTGAACAGGCACATGGAGGGGCCCTGGGAGATCATCTGCGGCTGCTCCGGATTCACCTGCGGCACCATCATGACAGCGGTCTCAAAGTCCACCATGCTCTCTTCCGCAATGTCGATCAGCGGCGCCTCCGAGCCCATCCAGGTGGAGCCCGCCGTGGAGTCGACGGCGAAAATGCACTGGCCGGCATTGAGCCAGTTGGCCGGGTAGCTGGAGATCTTGAAGGTGGAGAACGCGCCGGACTTCACATGTGCAGCCACCGTCTTGAGCACTGAGCGGGTATCGTCGTTGAAGATCAGCACCTCGCCGCCGGGGGTGGAATAGCCCGCCTCCATCTGGCGCAGCAGCTGGATCATCATATTGTCCGTGGACTTGTAAATGAAAGGGATCATCGTGGGCTGACCGTTGACGAGGTAGCGGCCGTTTTCATCCTTGGCCAGCGCCGCCTCGGAGACCTCCCAGACGAAATCCCAGGTCAGCACCTCCGGCAGCGTGTAGCCCAGCCGCTCCACATAGGTCTTGTTGACGTAGCAGACCTCGGTGGAGCGCATGTAGGGCAGCGCGTATTGCTGTCCGTCCAGCACGCACTCGGAGAGGAACTGGGGGATCATTTCCCTGCGGGACGGGCCGTCGAAGCGCACCTTGCTGCCCGCCAGGCCGTAATTCCTGTCCGCCATGAGCGCATCCAGCGGCACGACGCAGTTATTGCCGGTCAGATAGGTGGCAATGTGATCGGGATAGGTGATGCACACATTGGGGGTGGAGTTGGTGGCAATGTTGGTAATCACATCCTGATAGATGCGCCCGTAATCCGTATAGAGCTTCAGGTTCACACGGATGTTGGGATAGAGCTTCTCAAACGCTGCAATGGCGTCCTTATACAGGTTAGCCTGGGTGACGTTGCTTTCCGTCTTGGCCCAGAAGGAAATTTCATACGTACGGCTCTCATCCAGGGCCGAAGGCACGCTGAACGCCTCCTTCTTCACCGGCCCGTGGCAGCCCGTCAGCAGCAGACAAGCCACCAGCAGCGCCAGCAGCCCCAAGCGCTTCCAATTCCGCATTCCGAATTCCGAATTCCGCATTACCCCTTCGTCCCTCCCCTCGCCACGCCGGCCATGATCTTCTTGTGGAAAATCAGGAACAGCAGGATCAGCGGCACGGATACCGCCACCACCGCCGCCATCATGGCCGGGATATTGTCCCGTCCGTAGCCGCTCTCCCGGATCTGCTGGATGCCGCCGGAAACCAGGAACATCTTCGGATCGTCGGTGATCAGCCGGGGCCAGATATAGCTGTTCCAGCATTCGATGACCTTGAGGATCAGCACCGTCACGATCGTGGGCCGGCAGATGGGGATCATCACCTTGCGAAGATATTTCAGGTCGCTGGTGGCGTCCACCTTGGCAGCGTAGTACAGCTCATCCGGGATCTGCGCGAAGTTCTCCTTCAGCAGATAGATATAGAATACCGAGGACACGGAGGGCAGGATCAGGCCCAGGAAGGTATTGTCCAGATGGGCATTCTTCATGGTCACGAAGTTGGTGATCACCACCAGCTCGCTGGGGATCATCATCAGCGCCAGGAAGAGCACGAAGGCCAGATTCTTGCCCGGGAAGTCCAGGCGGGCAAAGGCAAAGGCCGCCAGCACCGTCACGCCCAGCATCAGCGCTGTGGTCAGGACGGTGAAGATCAGCGTGTTGGCAAAGTACCGGCCCAGATCAGCCTCGGTGAAGACCTGCAGATAGTTCTGCATCGTCGGGGACAGGGTATAGAGCTGCGGAACGATCTCGGAGGCGTACGCGCCCTGGGATTTCACCGAGGTCAGCAGCATCCAGTAGAACGGGAACAGCACCACCAGCGCCCACAGGCCCAGCAGCCCGTAGACGACGATGTTGCGGATCAGCGCAGTCTGCCTTGCCCGCTTTTCGATGCGGTCAAAGTCCATGATTTTGCTCATTCAGGAGCCTCCTTGTGGAATCGGGGCTTTTGCCCGTCAGCAGTTCCGGCGCATCAGTAATGCACATGCTTCTTGCTCACCATCAGATTGATGCAGGTGATCGTCAGCACGATGACAAAGAGGATGATCGCCGCCGCAGAAGCAAAGGACGGATAGCCGCCGCCGGCTTCATCATACAGCACCTCGTAGACGTAGCCGACGATGGTGTTCATCTCCGCCACATTCAGGTTTTCGCCAAAGAGGGCCACCGCATCGCTGTAGGCCTTGAAGGCGCCGATGAAGCCGGTGATAATCAGATAGAACATCGTCGGGGAGATCATGGGCAGCGTCACCTTGCGGAAGATGCGGGCCTTGGAGGTGCCGTCCACCCGGGCGGCCTTATAGTAGGTTTCATCCACCGAGGCCAGCGCGCTGGTCAGCACCAGGATCTTGAAGGGCAGCACCACCCAGATGGTATACAGGCACAGCACCAGCATCTTCGCCCAGTAGGGGCCGTCGATGAAGTCCACCGGCTCCACGCCGAAAATGCTCAGCAGCACATTGATGAGGCCGGGCGCGGAGTCTGTCTTATCAAAGAGGATCATGAACACCAGACCCACCGCCAGCGTGTTGCTCACATAGGGCAGGAAGTAGACGGTCTGGAACAGATTGCGCAGCCTGGTGATCGAGGACAGGCCCAGGGAAATCAGCAGCGCCAGCACCGTGGAGGCCGGCACCGTGACCGCCACCAGGATGAAGGTATTCTTCACCGCCTGCATGAAATAGGGATCATGCAGCACATAGCTGTAGTTGAACAGGCCGACGCCCTCCGCCGTCTGGGAGACGAAATCATACCCCTCCTCAAAGGAGTAGACGAACACGTCGATCAGCGGATAGACCATGAACAGCCCCAGGAACAGGATCGCGGGCAGGAGATAGAGCCAGCCCTTCATGCTTTTGTTTTCCATAGCGCCTCCTTATGCCAGCGCCACGGGGATGCGCTTTTCATCCGCCCGGCTGAACACGAGCACCTTCTCCGGATCGATGGCAAAGCGCACCGTCTCCGCCTCGTCATCCAGCTTCCTTGCCGTGGGGGTGATGGCACGCAGCTGCACGCAGCCCGCATCCAGCGCCGGATGCCCCGCCACCACGGACACGTCCCGGCCCATGATCTCCACGCCGGAAAGGCTGCAGCTCAGCGGGCCGTTCTCATCCACCGTGAAGCCCTCGGGGCGGATGGCGACATAAACCTCCTGATCGGCGGCGTCCCCGGCAGCCAGGATGGCTTCCTCCCCAACGTACAGCTTGCCTGCCCGGATGCTGCCGCAAAACACATTGATCGGCGGCGTGCCCAGGAACTGGGCGACAAAAAGATTCACCGGGCTGTCATACACCTGCTGGGGCTTGCCGATCTGCTGCAGCACGCCGTCCTTCATCACCACGATCTGATCGGAGATGGACATGGCCTCCTCCTGGTCATGAGTGACGAAGATGGTGGTGATCTTCGTTTCCCGCTGGATGCGGCGGATCTCCTCGCGGGTCTGCAGGCGCAGCCGGGCGTCCAGGTTGGACAGCGGCTCGTCCATCAGCAGCACGCGGGGCTTCTTCACCAGCGCGCGGGCGATGGCAACGCGCTGCTGCTGGCCGCCGGACAGCTCCGCCGGCTTGCGGTCCATCAGCTGATCGATCTGCACCAGCTTTGCCGCCTCCAGCGCCCGGGCCTTCATCTCCGCCTTGCTCAGCTTGTCCGCGCCCTTGAAGTTTTCCAGGGGGAACATGATGTTCTTCTCCACCGTCAGATGGGGATAGAGGGCATAGTTCTGGAACACGATGCCCACGCCCCGGTATTCGGCAGGGATATTGGTCACATCGTCGTCATCAAAATAAATGCGGCCCTCCGTGGCCCTGAGCAAGCCGCTGATCAGGTTCAGCACGGTGGATTTGCCGCAGCCGGAGGGGCCCAGCAAGCCCACGAGCTTCCCGTCGGGGATCTCAAAGGTGAAGTCATTGACCGCAATCACGTCCGGGGCGTTTTTGCTCCGGTTGGGGAACCGCTTCGTCAGATGCTCAAGCGTGATTTTCATCGCATGCCGCCTCCTGCGTATCATCGCATATGGATTCAGTTTATATTTTAGCCCCAACCGGGAAACAAGTCAATGAAAAAACCGGTCTCCGCCGGGCAAAGGCAGAAGAAGAACAATCCCGCCGCCGGGAAGTAAGCGCTTTCCATGCTGTACTTCTGCTGTTCTTGTGCCCGGAGCCCCCCGGACGGCTTGACAAAACCGGCATTATCACAAATAATGGAATCAGTCTGTCAAACCGATCATCAAGAAGGAGATGAGTACACGATGAAGAAACTGACGGCCATTCTGCTCATCCTGGCCCTGGGTCTGGGCGCATGGGCAGCGCTGGCAGAAAACGACCTTCCCTATCAAGCCGACTTTTCTGCCGGCACGGACGGCTTCTATGCCCGCTCCACCGGCGGCGCGCAGCTGACCGTTGCTGACGGCGTGCTCAGCATCACCGGCCGCAGCGACAGCTGGCATTCCCCCGGGCGGGATTTCCAGCTGGAGAAGGGCAAAGAGTATTATGTGAGCGCCGAGCTCTGGCAGGAAAGCGGCGCCAATGCCAACATGGTGCTCTCCATCGCCCACAAGGACGCCTCCGGCAAGGAGACCTATGAGCGCATCACCTCCGGCTACGTCCCCTCCGGCAAGTGGACAGAGCTCTCCGGCAAATTCAAGGCCGGCGATTATGCATCGAACACGCTGTATGTGGAAACCGTCCGCGCAGCAGAAATGGATTTCAGCATGAAGAATTTCACCATCACCGAGGTCGCGCCGCCCGCGCCCACCGCTACCCCCATGCCGCCGATCACCGCCCAGGAGGGCCCCCTGCCCGCCCTGAAGGAGGTCTATTCGGAGCTGTTCGATCTGGGCTGTGCCGTCAATGAATGGGACGCCGCCAACAAATCCCGCATGACCTTCTACGGCTCCCAGTTCAACATCATGACCCATGAGAACGCCCTCAAGCCGGACAGCGTCTTTGATCTGAACGCCAGCCGCAAGCTGGTCAAGGATGATCCCACCGCCGTTGCGGTGAATTTCAACAAGGCCAGCTCCCTGCTCAACTACTGCCAGGCCAACGGCATCAAGGTGCACGGCCATGTGCTGGTGTGGCACAATCAGACGCCCGAAGCCTTCTTCCACGAGGATTATGTGGCCTCCAAGCCCTATGTGAGCCGCGAGGTCATGCTGGGCCGCCTGGAGAATTACATCAAGGCTGTCCTCACCGGCCTGGAGGCGAAGTATCCCGGCCTGATCGTCAGCTGGGACGTGGTCAACGAGGCCGTGGCAGACGGCAGCAGCGCCCTGCGCAAGTCCAACTGGACCAAGGTGGTGGGCGAGGACTTCATCAACCACGCCTTTGCCTACGCCCGCAAGTACGCGCCCGAGGGCACCCTCCTGTTCTATAACGATTACTCCACCCCCTATGAGCCCAAGCTGACTGGCATCTGCAATCTGCTGGACAGCCTGAAGGCCGACGGCAACATCGACGGTTACGGCTTCCAGTGCCATTTCCAGCTGAACTCCCCCAGCCTGCCCCAGCTGCGCAGCGCCTTCCAGCGCATTGCCGACAAGGGCCTGCTGCTGCGCGTGAGCGAGCTGGACATCACCATCTCCGACACCCTCGAAACAACGCTGCAGCGTCAGGCCAGGCGCTATCAGGATCTCTTCGGCATCTTCAACGAGTTCAGCGAGCAGCTGATCGCTGTGCAGGTCTGGGGCGTGACGGATGACCGGAGCTGGAAATCCGGCGAGCATCCGCTGCTCTTTGACAAGAGCATGCAGCCCAAGCCCGCCTTCTGGGGCCTGGTCGACCCCAGCCAGCTGCCCCAGCAGGAAACCGCTGACGAAGCACCGGCCTCCCTGCCCGTGGCCAAGGCCGTGTACGGCCTGGAGGCGCTGGATACCGCCGAAAAGATCCCCATGAAGGCGACGCTGTCCGCCGATGCCTTTGAGGGCGGCAAGGTCAGCGCCTACGGTCAGGCCGCCTGGGACGAGAAGAACCTCTACGTCAAGGTGACCGTCACCGATCCGTGGCTGAACGCCTCCTCTCCCAACGCCTACGAGCAGGACTCCGTGGAGCTCTTCGTGGACGAGGGCAACGAGCGCGGCTTTGCCTACGACGGCAACGACCATCACTACCGCGTCAACTACCTGGGCGATCTGTCCATCGATGCCGGCTTCCAGACCGTTTCCGCCCAGGCGGAGCGCACCGGCAGCGGCTTCACCGCCCTGTTCACCATGCCCTTCACCCAGGAAGTGAAGGTGGGCAGCGAGCTGGGCTTTGACCTGCGCTACAACAACGCCGGCCCCGACGGTGTGCGCCGCCTGATGAACTTCTGCGACGCCAGCGACACCGGCTGGAACGATCCCTCCGTCTTCGGCATCCTGAAGCTGGAGCACTGATCCCATTTACAGACAAACAGCCCGCCGGAACGGTGCAGTACCGTTCCGGCGGGCATATTATATTGGTCATTCCTCCTCGCAGCGCAGCCAGCACAGCTTTGCCGGGCCGGTGATGCGCAGCGCGAGCTCTGCAGCGCCCTCCCTGGGGAGGTTTTCTGTCTGCAGCGGGATGATGACGTTAGCGTATTTCGGGGTTTGCAGCGCCACGCGGGCGGGCTGCTCGTCCCGGGTTCGCTGGTCGATGCAGCCATGGCCGTGGGCCTTGTAGTCCAGGGTATCGCCCTGCCACTGGCCGATGACGCTGCCGTTCCACAGCACCTCCACCCGGCAGGGGGCCGCGCTGTAGAGGTGGCAGACCAGCCGGCCGGTCAGGGTGGCGGCGTCCGCATCGCCGTAGATCAGCAGACCGGGCTGCGCCGGATCCACAGGCGCTGCCGCCGTAAAGCCGTGGCAGCCTTCCGTCAGGAGCATATTGGTGTAGTCGTCAAAGCATTCCGCCGGGGTGCGGCGGCGCAGATCGCGCATGCCCGGCTTGCCGCCGGAGATATGCAGCGCAGCACTGCACGCCTCGTCCGCGCTGGAGCGGCCTGCAAAGAAGGTATATTCGCCCGCCTCCACCATCAGGCTGCGGCTGATCACATCGTAGAAGCGCAGTTCCTCCACCGGCACCAGAATTTCTGCCTGACGCGTCTCGCCGGGCTGCACCGCCTTCAGGCGGCGGAAGCCCACCAGCTGGCGCAGGGGCTTCTTCACGCGGGAGGGCGGCGCGACGGCATAGAGCTGCACCACTTCGTCACTGACGGTATCGCCCGTGTTGCGCACGGTGACGCACAGGCGCACCGTCACTTCGTCCGCGAGCTCAGCCGTCAGACGCTCATAGGCAAAGGTCGTATAGGTCAGGCCGTGGCCGAAGGGGAAAAGCACCGGGCCGTCAAAATAGCGGTAGGTGCGCTTGCCCCGGATGATATCGTAGTTGTCAATGGAGGGCAGCTGATCGTCACTGACATACCAGGTCTGATTCAGCCTGCCCGCGGGCGCGGAAAGGCCCAGCAGGGTTTCCGCCAGGGCTGCGCCCATATCCTGCGCGCCGGTGGCGCTCCACAGGATGGCCGGGGCCTTGCCCGGATCAAAGGCATAGGGATAGTTGCTCAGCAGCACCACCGCCGTTTTGGGGTTGACCGCCGTGACCGCCTCCAGCAGAGCCTGCTGACGGGGCGGCAATTCGATGGTGCGCCGGTCGATCTCCTCCTTGGCGTTCACCACCGGCTGACAGCCCAGCGCCAGCACTACCGTATCGGCAGCCGCCGCCATTTGCCGGGCCGCTGCCACGCCGTCTTGCACGACGGTCAGGGTGAAGGCGGCAGGCGTCCCGCCGGGCACCGCCGCCACCAGGCCGCTGTCCGTCACGCACAGGGGTGCATCAAAGCGGCTGAGGATGGTATACCGGCCGTCCGCATCGGGGATGAGGCGGAAATGCTCGTTGACGAACCAGCTGAACACCTTCGTCCGGTCGGCGATGACCGACTCCGCGCCGTTCTCCGCCAGCTCCCGGTACAGATAGAGGTACCTGCCGTTGGACAGCGCGCGCAGGGTGTAGCTGCCCTCGCCCCAATCCTCCAGCACGAAGGTCTCCGGCTCGCTGCCCAGGCAGAGCCGCCCGGTTTCATCCAGCGCAACGGGCTTGCCGTCCACCGCCAGCGTGATGCGGTCAAAGCCGTCCGTGCAGGGCATATCGCCGCGAAGAGCTGCGAGTCCCTGCTTCAGCGTCACCTTGAAGGGCGGCTCGCCGCCGTACCAGTCATAATCCCAGCGGTCAGCCAGCGGGCCGATCAGCGCCAGGCCGGTTTCCTTTTTCAGGGGCAGCAGGCCCTCGTTCTTCATCAGCACCACGGCCTCCCGGGAAACCCGGCGGCAGATCTCCGCATGCTTCTCGCAGCACAGATCCGCTTCCGTCACCCGGTCATAGGGGTTGCGGTTCTCCGCGTCATACAGGCCCAGCTTCAGCTTGGTGTGCATGACATTGCTGATGGCCCGGTCCAGATCCGCCTCGGTGATAAGCCCCAGCTCCCAGGCCTCCCGGGCAGCCTGCTGCACCAGCACCGGGCTGTCGGACATGCTGTCCACCCCGGCATGCAGCGCCGCCGCCAGCGATTCGGCATGGGTACCGCAGGCATGGGCTTCATTGGCCACCAGGGACATCGCGCCGCCGTCGCCCACCGCATGCTGCAGCCCGTACTGATCCTTCAGCACCTGCTGCACCTCGGGATTGAGGATGCCCGTCACGCCGTTGATGCGGTTGTAGGCGGTCATGACGCCCTCGGCGCCGCCCTTCTGGATCACCCGCCGGAAGGGCTCGATGTACAATTCATAGCGGTTGCGGGGACACATGGAGGCGTTCTTCCAGGCACGCCCGCGCTCGGTATTGTTGGCATAGAAATGCTTGAGGGTCGCCGCGACGCGGATGTAGCGCGGGTCGTCGCCGCGCATGCCGCGCACATAGCCGGAGGCCATTTCGCCGGTGAGGAAGGGATCTTCGCCGTAGCCCTCCTCATTGCGGCCCCAGCGGGGATCACGCTCCAGATCCACCGTGGGCGCCCAGCGGCTCAGGCCCCGCCCCAGATGGCGGTGGTGCAGCACGCGGGCCTCCACGCCCGTCACCATGCCCGCCTCCCTGAGCAGTTCTGGGTCCCAGGTGGCGGACATGCCGATGGGCTGGGGGAAGGAGGTGGTGGGCTCCGGCGGCCGGGGATTCGGTCCCTGATCATTGCGGGCCTCCACGCCGTGGGCCGCCTCGCCGCCCACGCCGAAGCCTGGCACGCCAAGGCGTTCCAAGGGCATCCGGCCGCCGGTCAGCCAGGACAGCTTTTCCTCCAGCGTCATCTGCCGGAGCAGCCAGTCAATGCGCGCCTGCGCAGGAAGGGACACATCCCACAGGGGCGTGGTACGATCTGTCTGAAACTCCATACGGCTTTCTCCTTTTTCTTTGGATCAGTCAGGGCGTCAGTCCACCCGCAGCAGCAGCGTCAGGATATGGCGGACGCATTGCTCCATCTCGGCCCGGGTCAGCACGCCGGCCTTCAGGGCGTCCAGCAGCCGCTGGGGATGACCGGTGGCCATCTTCAGATCGTTGCCGGCAGCCGCCTCCTTGTAATGCTCGCCCAGCGTCCACCAGTCGGTGGTCACCATGCCGTCAAAGCCCCATTCCTCCCGGAGGATATGGGTGAGCAGATCCATGTTCTCCGAGGCGCGGTGCCCGTTGATGATATTGTAGGAGGACATGATCGCCCAGGGCTTGGCCTCCTTGACAATGATCTCAAACTGGCGGATATAGATCTCGCGGATCGCCCGCTCGGAAGCCCGGGAATCGCAGTTACGGCGGTTGGTTTCCTTGTTGTTCAGGGCAAAATGCTTGGGGGTGGCCGCCACGCGCTGGCTCTGGATACCCCGCACCATGGCGGCGGCCTGCTTGCCGGTCAGCAGCGGGTCCTCGGAGAAGTACTCAAAGTTGCGGCCGCAGATGGGATTGCGGTGGATGCACACAGCAGGGGTCAGCCAGATGCCGATATTGTTCTCCTTCACCTCCAGCGCGCCGGCCTCGCCCACGCGGCGGGCAACCTCCGGGTCCCAGCTGCAGGCCAGGAGCGTTGCGCAGGGGAAGGCGGTGGTCGTCACGCCCAGCCCGGGCCAGACGCGCAATCCTGCAGGGCCGTCCGCCGTCATCACATTGGGAATGCCGTAAAGGGCATTGTTGCCCACACCCCAGGTGTTGGCCACGCCCGTATTGGGCTGGCCGCCCATGAGCCAGGCCAGATCCTCATCGGAGAGCTGGGCCATGAAGTCCTCCAGCGTGACCGTCCCGTCCGCCACCTCGCTGAGGTGATGGCCCGCCTTGCCCCACTTGAAGGGCCGCGCTTCCTGCCCCCGGACCGGCGGCAGGGATTCCAGCTGCTCCATGGTCATGGGCGTCAGGGCTGTGTAGTTGAAATCGTTGGCTTGGGAAACAGGCAGCGGCTCAAAGCTGCCGTCGGACAGCATACGCGCCTTCAGGCTCGTGGGGGACATCCTGGCCTGCAGCTGGCAGACGATGCGGTCCTCCGTGAGCACATAGCGATTCTGTGCCTCCACCATGTCCCGCACGCTCACGCCGATATGGAAGGTATAGGCGCCCTTCTCCATCAGCCAGGCAGACTTACACACCTTGCCCAGATCATCATAGGAGGCCATCTCCGTCACCGGGAAGCGGACGGTGACCACCTGCTCCTCGCCGGGAGCCAGCAGCCTCGTCTTGCAGTAGCCGCCCAGCTCGCGGGCAGGCTTGCCCAGCTTCCCCTGGGGCGCGCTGTAATACACCTGCACGACCTCTCGGCCCGCCACAGCGCCGGTATTGCACACGCGGACAGAGGCTACCACCTCATCGTTCACGATCTCCGCATACTGTCCGCTCAGCGCAAAGCTGGTGTAGGAAAGGCCGTAGCCAAAGGGATAGACCACCTTGTCCGCCGCACCGGGGACGGTCTCGAAATAGCGGTAGCCGACATAGATGTCCTCGCCGTATGCCACATACTCGTCGGACTCAAAGAAGACGTCCGCACAGGGGTAATCCTTCAGGTCGCGGGCAAAGGTATCCGAAAGCTTGCCGGAGGGATTGCCCATGCCCATGAGCAGCTCCGCCTCTGCCAATCCGCCCTCCATGCCGCCCTGCCAGGCCAGCAGCACCGCGCCGATCCTGTCATTTTCCTTCAGCCAGGCGGTCTCGGTCATGCCGCCGGTATTGAGCACCACCGCCACCCGCGGGAAGCTGGCGCAGACCTTTTCCAGCATGGCGCGCTCGGCATGGGAGAAGTAGAAGTCGCCCTCCTCGAAGATCTCCCGGGAGGCGTCCACCAGCTGCTGATTCACGCCCTGATGGGCCGCAATGCCGTCAAACTCCGCATAACGGTCCCAGCCCTCGCCGGAGAAGCGGCTGATGGACACGATGGCCGTATCCGCAAAGGCCGCCGCCTTCTTCAGCAGCTCCTCGGGCAGCTCCGGCTCGACGGTCATGCCCGGCTCCCGGCCGGCGGCATACTGCGCCTTCATTTCCGCCTGATAAAAGGCCACGCTGTCCGGGAAGATGGTCTGGGGATCAACGATCTGACACAGGCCCTCATACAGGTTGCGGACATAGGGCACCGTCACGTCGCCGCTGCCGCCGCCGCCCTTGACATAGTCAATGGTGCCCTTGCCGAAGAGCGCCAGGCGCGTTCCCTTGGCAATGGGCAGCAGGTTTCCTTCATTTTTGAGCAGCACCATGCCTTCCTTGGCCGCGTCCTTGGACAGGGTGATATGCTCCGGGCCGGCAGTCATCCGGCGGCCGTCCGGGCCCAGGGGCAAAACAGGCTGATGATTGGCGCGCGTCCACTGCTTCATATGCGATTCCTCCAAATAAACGATACTGCCCGGCAGTCCAATATGCAGCTGCAGGCTTCTGTTGTCAGCATCATATCACGGTTCCGCACAAATGTCCACGGATTTTGGCAGAACACAATGAAATAACATCGGGTATTGATCGATCAGGCTTGCATCCCGGCCTCACATCGCCTATACTGAAGCTATCACAGCCAGAAATCGAGGTGTACTGCATGCAGCTGGATCAGTTCAAATGGATCAACTAGAGCCGCGCCGCCTGGGAAAAGGGCGTATTGACGGTGTACGCACCCGACCGCACGGACTACTTCAACAGCCCTATCAAGGAAAACGGCGCCTTCCCGGAGCCTGTGGCCAACGCCACGCTCCTGTACACGGAGCTGACGGGGGATTTCGTATTCCGCGCCCGCGTGTCCCTGATCTTCAAAAACACCTACGACGCCTCCGCGCTGCTGGTGTATGAGAACGAAAACGTGTGGGCCAAGCTGGCGCTGGAGAACTCCGACCTGCCCTGCCGCAGGCCCGCGGTGGTGTCCGTGGTCACCAACCGCATCTCCGACGACTGCAACGGCCCGGTGATGGACGGCAATGCCGTCTGGCTTCAAATTTCCCGCGTGGACGACTGCTTCGGCTTCCACTACTCCGTGGACGGCGAGGAATTCAACATGGTGCGCGTCTTCACGCTGCCGGTGGGCAAGACCGTGAAGGTGGGTTTCGAGGCCCAGGCCCCCATGGGCGAGGGCGGCGACCGATTCTTCGACCACATCCTGATCGAAAACCGCCGGGTGGACAACATCCGCGCAGGCAAATAAGCTCCCCCAACACCCCGGCGAAGCCCCTTCCGCCGGGGTGTTTCCATGCCGGTTACACGCCGCAAGCATATTTTGCAATCTGCGCGCATTTATGATATAATGTGTATTCCTGACTTTTCACTCAAGGAGGCCGCGCCATGAAGCACGCTGTCGCGCTCATCCCCCTTTCCAGCTACGATCAACCCCTGGTGGACGAAGCCGTCCGGCAGGGCATGGCGCTGCTGGGCGGCATTGAGCAGTTTGTCCGCCCGGAGGAAAAGATCCTCCTCAAGCCGAACCTGCTCGCCCGCGCCCTGCCGCAGAAGGCCATCACCACCCATCCGGCGGTGTTCTCCGCCGTCTGCAGGCTCCTGCGGGACGCCGGCTGTCAGCACCTGTCCTACGGCGACAGCCCCGGCAACCCCACCACCACCCCGGACCGGGCAGCAGAGGTCTGCGGCATCTCCGAGGCCGCCGCGCAGTACGGGCTGGACAGGGCTGATTTTGCCTCCGGCAGCATCGTCACCTTCCCCGAGGGCAAGACGGCGAAATCCTTCTATCTGTGCAAGGGCGTGCAGGAGGCGGACGCGCTGATCAGCGTCTGCAAGATGAAGACCCATGCCCTGGAGCGCATCACCGGCGCGGTCAAGAACCAGTACGGCTGCATCACCGGCGTCAACAAGGCGACCGGGCACGCCGCCTACCCCAACAGCGAGATCTTTGCCGACATGCTGGCGGATCTGAACCTGTGCATCCGGCCCCGGCTGTACATCATGGACGGCGTGATCGCCATGGAGGGCAACGGCCCCTCCTCCGGCACGCCCACCGCCATGAACGTGCTGCTCTTCTCCGCCGACCCTGTGGCGCTGGATGCGGTCTTCTCCGCCCTGATCCACCTGGACCCGGCGGAGGTGCCCACCTGCGTCAGCGGCGCAAAGAGCGGCCTGGGCGTGATGGACGAGGAGTCCATCGACGTGCTGACCCCCGAGGGTACCCTGACCCTCACCCAGGCGCAGGCCAAATACGGCAAGGCAGACTTTGACGTTTTCCGCGGCCGCATCAAGAAGGGCTTCCTGTTCAACTTCATGCCCCTGCTGCCCTTCCTGCAGCACCGCCCGAAGGTTGATCTGAAGAAATGCATCGCCTGTGGCGTGTGCGAGGAGGCCTGTCCCGTGCCCGAAAAGGCCGTCCATTCCGGCGACGGTCACAAGGCAAAATACGATTACAAGAAATGCATCCGCTGCTACTGCTGCCAGGAGATGTGCCCGGCCAAGGCCATCGAAGTCTACCGTCATCCGCTGGCCCGGCTCCTGAACAGCAAATAAGCAGCCCGCGATCCCGGAGGTGAATCTCCCCTTGCCCCTGACCTCATACTGTAAAAAATGCGGGCAGGACGTGCCCGTTTCATCCTTCTGCCCATACTGCAGCGCCAAGCTGGCGGCCAACACCGTCCGCCTGGCCTGGTGCGCAGATCATCATCCCGTCCGGGACTGGATGTGCTGGAACAGCGTCATGCGGCTGCTGCTGCCGGTGCTGGGCGCGACGCTGCTGCTGGTCATCCTGCTGGAAGCCATCCTGGGCGGGCTGGACGGCGTTGCGCTGCTGCTCAGCGGCGGGCTGATTGTCAGCCTGTGCGGCATCATGGGGATGCTGCTGGCGCTGATGCTGCTGGTGTTCATATTGCAGGGCGACGATCTGCTGGACTGCGTCATCGACGCCCGCGGCATTCATGTGCAGCAGTACCTGCCAAATCCCACCGCCGTCAAGCTGCTGCTCAGGGGCAAGTCCCCCCGTCTGCTGGCCCAGGCCGGCGAGGAAGCGCTGCTGCTCATTGCCTCCCGCGAGATCGCTTGGAAGGATATCCAGCGGGTGCAGCTCTGGCCGGAAAAGACCATGATCCTCTTCTACGCGCCCCGCTGGTGGATGCGCGTTTCCCTCCCCTGCACGCCCTTCACCTGGGAGGACGCGCTGGACTTCATCCGGGAGAAGATCGGCAAAAAGAAGAGCGTCATTCTCCCCGAGGAATGCCGTCAGACGGCCCCAGCCAAGGCACCGAAGGCCGCCAGGCCCGCCCGTTCCCACCAGCTGACCTTCGAGGAGGTCGCGGCGGAATTCGGCGGCCAGGAATACGAGCCCGCCCTCCCGGAGAATCTGCCTGCGGAGGATATCCAGGAGTCTGCGGGTGACTTCACCCCCCTGGCCGACGTGCTGGAGGAGATCAGGGAAGCGGAAAAGGCTTGATACCGGGATGCATTGCAGTTCCCCGCACAAAAAAGAAAACGAGCATCCGGCGCGTTGCGCCGGATGCTCTCAAACTGTCAAAAAAGGTCGTTGTAGCTCGCTGTCGGCAGACTGTAAATCGAAAATCGGCGAGCCCCATCGGGGCGGGTAAACGGGGCGAAGCCCCTGCGCGGCGATTTTCGTGCGATTTTGCTCGCAAAATCGCTTCCTTACACGAGCAAACGGCCGGGAGAGCTGCTTGCATGAGGGAGGCGCTTGCGCCGACTAGCGAGAGCAAATGCTTGCATTTGCCGAGCGTAGCCAGCGCCGGGCTTGCCCCGGTGATGGCCGAAC